>NZ_JBAVTT010000128.1:0-52991 GCF_049696395.1 Erwinia sp. | reverse complement strand
GTCACAAGCCTGGCGCCCCTGGCGAAGCTATGCGGTGATGCATATCTGGAAAAATCTGACGCCGGTTAAGGATAAAGGCTGAACGTCAAGGACGGCTGCGGTGGTTCGGCGCCAGCATAGAGCGCGTTGCTGAGGTCAAAACCGGCTGCGGTGGTTCGGCGTCAGCATAGAGCGCGTTATCCGAGACGCTCGTAGGGGAAAATGCAGTTCCACCCAAAGTCGCAGCAACAGTGGAAGCCTGGATGCAGCATCCCTGCTGCATACACTCGGCTAACGCGCTCTATGCCGCCACCCAATAACTTCCGTGTCGTTGAAGGGATTCGTGGACACACAATTCAACACCCACTCTTCAATTCCCAACTCAACCTGCCAATGTCGTTTTGCCTGCCAGATGTCCGCACTCATTTTTAAAGAGTGGGGAGAGTTTAATTGGCTGGAATGAGTTGAAGGTTGATTGATTTGGATGGTTTGAATGGTTTGACTGGTTTGAACGGGTTGAATGGGTTGAATGGGTTGAATCAGTAAATTTTGAAGTGTGTAGCCCCATTTGATCAGGCAAAACTGAATCTGAGGGGAAGGGAGAGAAGGTTGATAAGCAAAGTATCTGCGACATGGACGTCGCAGCTAAGCCTCCAGGGAGGATTCACGGCGTCTTTGTGTTCAACCTTCTCTCCCTGACCTCGCACCGGAACATCCAGACAAAGAGCCATAAAGCAAACCAGACACCGGGTAACACGATGCACCGCTTCATAATTCGCAGATAGCAAAAAGGCGCCTTTAGGGCGCCTTCTTAACATTGGTGGGTCGTGCAGGATTCGAACCTGCGACCAATTGATTAAAAGTCAACTGCTCTACCAACTGAGCTAACGACCCGCTTTCGCGGTAACACTTCACTTCGATGCCTGCTTAATCACTGACGCTTTTAAGACTTAATGGTGGGTCGTGCAGGATTCGAACCTGCGACCAATTGATTAAAAGTCAACTGCTCTACCAACTGAGCTAACGACCCGCATCGAGCGGTTACTGCTTTGTACTGCATACTGCTTTAAAGTGGTGGGTCGTGCAGGATAACTCGGCTACGCCTCGGCCTCTCGGCCCGTTGCTTATGGCAACGTTGGTTCGCTTCGCTCAACTCGAACCTGCTGCAGGTTCAAATCCTTCACGCTTAACACTTGTTACTACTTTAAAAGTGGTGGGTCGTGCAGGATTCGAACCTGCGACCAATTGATTAAAAGTCAACTGCTCTACCAACTGAGCTAACGACCCACTTTTGCGCTGCCAGAACGTTTTCACATATGTCCCTGCAACGGCGGCATATATTACTGATTTACCGATTCAGCGCAACCACTATTTTCAGATAACTTGTTCAACTGACTACCTTTCGTCCGCAAAGACCAGAAATACGGCAATATCTGGTCAAAGCTGCTCACTTACAGCGCAGCTGCCCGTTTGGCGGCATTTTTCGCTGCGTCGCTGTTTGGATAAAGTTTGGACACCTGCTGGTAAACGGCTTTGGCTTTCGCCGTGTCGCCCTTCTCCTGCATGATCACCCCAACCTTATACAACGCATCAGGACTCTTTGGTGATTTCGGGTAGTTTTTGACCACAGTAGCGAAATAATACGCCGCGTCGTCTTTCTTGCCTTTGTTGTAATTCAACTGTCCCAGCCAGTAATTGGCATTGGGCTGATAAGTCGAATCCGGATATTTCTTCACAAAAGCCTGAAATGCACTGATTGCCTGTTCGTTCTGTTTCTTTTCAAGAACCAGCGCGACCGCAGCATTATAATCAGTGTTGGCATCCCCGCTCTGCACAGGTGCCGCAGAGGCTCCTGAAGCTGCGCTGTTGCCATTTGCGGCATTATCGGCTGCAGCACCACCGGCAGCGGCTGCCGCATCACCAGAAGCGCCCTGAGCCTGTGCGTTGGCATTGCCACCGCCATTGCTTAAGGTATCAATCTGCTGGTACATGCTTTTTTGACGCTCAGTCATCTGATTCAGTTGATACTGATTTTCCTGAATCTGACCACGAAGAGAGTCGACATCGCGCTGTGAGTCGGAGAGCTGTTGCTGAAGTTGCTGAAGAAGTTGCCCCTGAGCATTGGAGATACGCTCAAGAGTAGTGACACGGTCTTCGACCGAGCCTGAGCCAACGTTACTGATTGACGCCTGGGCATTAGCGGCCCAAGGGGCCGCTACGCCAACCAGTAACGACAGACCCAACAAGTGAAGTCTGAAGTTACTAATCATGTGATTCTCTTAGTATACCAGTACGGCACGACGGTTTTTAGCATACGCTGATTCGTCATGACCCAGTACAGCTGGCTTCTCTTTACCGTAAGAAACGATAGAGATCTGGTCAGCAGAAACACCTTTGCCCTGCAGGTACATTTTAACAGCAGTAGCACGACGCTCACCCAGTGAGATGTTGTACTCTGGCGTTCCGCGCTCATCCGCATGACCTTCAACAGTCACTTTGTAAGATGGGTTGCTACGCAGGAAGTTAGCGTGAGCGTCCAGCATCTGTGCGAATTCAGACTGGATGTCAAACTTGTCCAGACCGAAGTAAACGATGTTGTTTTTCTGCAGTTCCTGCATCTGCAGGCGAGCCTGCTCGTCAGATGACATGTTGCCGCTGTTCATGCCGCTAGTGTTGTTAGCGCCATCGCCCATACCATTGGTCTGGTCGTTGTTATTGTTTTTGTGTGAGCTACAAGCAGCCACTGCGATTACTGGCAGTGCCAGCAATAAACCTTTCAGCACTTTGTTCAGTTGCATTTCTACAATCCTATTATTGTTAGCCATACATATTTACATATGCATCACAGATACGGCGACCAGGCAGGGAATTTTACCTGTCCATCGGTTGCCGGAAGACGCGCTTTGAAACGCCCATCAGTCGATACCAACTGCAATACGGAACCCATACCCTGAGTAGAGCTGTAGATTACCATGGTGCCATTTGGTGCGAGGCTTGGCGTTTCATCCAGGAACGTGTCCGTTAATTGTTGCACGGCTCCCGTTTCCAGATCCTGTCTGGCGATATGTTGCGCACCGCCGTTGGTGCTAACCATCACCAGTGATTTACCATCAGCACTGACGTCCGAATCCTGATTCTGTCCGCCTTCCCAGGTCAGACGCTGCGCGGAACCGCCACTTGCACTGATTTTATAGATTTGTGGACGACCTGCCTGATCGGAGGTGTAAGCCAGGCTCTGGCTGTCCGGGAACCAGGTCGGTTCTGTACTGTTATAACGGCCGTCTGTCAGCTGATTGATTTGGCCAGAAGCCAGATCCATCACGTACAGATTCAGGCTGCCTGTCTTCGACAGAGCAAAGGCCAGCTTAGTCCCGTCAGGGGAGAACGCAGGCGCACCGTTGTGACGTGGGAAAGAAGCAACCTGCTTGATGGCTCCGTTAGACAGAGTCTGAACCACCAGCGCTGATTTCCCGCTCTCGAAAGTGACGTAAGCCAGCTTGCTGCCATCTTTCGACCAGGCCGGAGACATCAGCGGCTGTGGTGAACGGTGAACGGTATTCTGGTTGTAACCATCGTAGTCAGACACACGCAGTTCATAAGGGAACTGACCGCCGTTGGTCTGCACGACATAAGCAATACGGGTGCGGAATGCTCCCTTAATGCCGGTCAGCTTTTCAAAGGCTTCATCACTGGCGGTATGAGCCGCATAACGTAACCACTGTTTGGTCACTTTATACTGGTTCTGAGCCAGAATCGCGCCTGGGTTACCAGAGGTATCTACCAGTTGGTAAGACACCAGGTAGCTGCCATCGGCACCAGGCTGAACCTGACCGACTACTACGGCATCAATCCCCAGCGCGGTCCAGGCAGCAGGCTGCACTTCAGCTGCTGTGGTTGGCTGCTGTGGCAGACGAGCACGATCCAACGGGTTGAATTTACCACTGTTACGTAAATCAGCAGCAACGATGCCACCGATATCTTCAGGTGCGGCGCCAGGGCCGGCCCATTTGAACGGGACCACGCCAATCGGACGCGCGGTGTTCACACCCTGGGTAATTTCAATGCGAACTTCTGCATGCGCCACGGCGACAAACAGCAGTAAAAAACTCATTGCTACACGAAATGCCTGCTTCATCTTTTCTCCCTTACCTGAACGCAATGTTCACGATAATTAGCAGTGTTCAAACGAACCAATAATGCCTCTATAGAGTACGGCAAGTTGACCATAGTTCAACTTGCCGGTTGTTACCGAATTCTTATGGCTTGAATCCCACAACGGCATCTTTTACTGCCTGATAAACTTCCGCACTTGGCGGTTTAGGCATTCTTGCTGAGCGGGCTGCAGTGATTGCAGCCTGACACAGTGCAGCATCACCGCCAGCAGCAGTGGCTGACACTAATGTGCCATCGGACATAAGCTTAATGTGGACATCACAAGTTCTGCCCTTAAACGTATCTGAATCATAGAACTTGCTTTGGATAGCGGCCTTAACCTGGCCCATATAGCTGTCAATAGCAGCGCCTGATGCACCAGCTTTCTTCTGATTACCCTGCCCTGCTGCAGCTCCACCGGCTTTACCCTGCTTCGGCGCGTTCTTGCCAGAGCTGAGTCCACCCAGTAAATCGTCAACATCGCTGGAATCTTTAGCGGCATCAGCCGCAGCTTTTTTCTTGGCGTCGGCAGCGGCTTTCGCTTTCGCGGCGGCATCAGCTTTCGCTTTAGCAGAAGCCTCTGCTTTGGCTTTCGCCTCTTCAGCCGCTTTCTCTTTAGCTTCCTGAGCTTCTTTAGCCTGGGTTGCCTTCGCTTCTTTCGCTTCTTCAGCCTTCGCTTTTGCATCGGCAGTGGCTTTCGCCTTCGCGTCTGCCGCTGCTTTCACCTTGGCGGCTTCAGCAGCCGCCTCTTTGGCTTCAGAATCAGCTTGTTTCTTGGCTTCGGCTGCGACTTTTTTGGCTTCAGCTTCGGCTTTTTTCTGGGCATCGGCAGCGGCCTGTTTGGCCTCTGCTTCGGCTTTTTTCTGCGCTTCAGCCGCAGACTTAGCCTGAGCATCAGCCTGCGCTTTGGCATCGGATTTCGCTTTAGCTGCGGCGGCTTCTGCCTGCTTCTGCTCTTCCTGTGCCTGCTTGGCCGCTTCCTGAGCTTGCTTCTGCTCGGTTGCCTGGGCAGCCGCTTGCTGCTTAGCCTCTTGCTGTGCCTGCAGACGCTCTTTTTCCAGCTCTTTCAAACGCTGCTGCTCAGCGGCCTGCTTCTGTTGCAGCTCTTCAGCCTGCTGTTGAGCCTGCTTCTTGCGCTGATTATCAGCCCGCTTGCTGTCGCTTTGCTGATTCTGCTGACGATTATACTGATCCACTACCGCACCAGGATCGACCATGACGGCATCGATATCACCCCCGCCACCGCCGCTGCTCGCGTCGATGTGTTCGTCAAAAGAGCTCCAGATCAGGACCGCAATGACAAGCACATGCAGGATGACTGAAAAGATAATCGCTCTTTTTAACTTATCGTTTTGCTCGGTTACCTTCGACACTCTCGATTCCCAAAAACGGTTCGAATAAATTAAATCGGCTGCGTCATTAATCCGACAGACTTAACGCCTGCCTGATGCAGCAAGTTGAGCGCCTTAATGATCTCGTCGTAAGGCACTTCTTTTGCCCCACCGATCAGGAATACCGTCTTCGGATTCGCCTGAATACGGCGTTGGGCTTCGGCTACTACCTGCTCAGGCGGCAGCTGCTCCATCCGGTCGTGATCGACCACCAGGCTGTACTGCCCCACGCCCGCCACTTCCACAATCACTGGCGGATTATCGTCACTGGACACAGTTTTTGAATCTGTAGCATCCGGCAGATCCACTTCCACGCTCTGAGTAATGATCGGTGCCGTTGCCATGAAAATCAGCAGCAGTACCAGCAAAACGTCGAGCAGTGGAACAATGTTGATCTCGGACTTCATCTCACGGCGACCGCCGCGACCACGAGTTCTGGCCATGCTAACCTCAGCTCTTACTTGGTGCTCTCGTTAGAGAACGCCTGACGATGCAGAATAGCCGTGAACTCTTCCATAAAGTTATCGTAATTCTGTTCCAGCTTATTCACGCGCTGATTAAGGCGGTTGTAAGCCATAACGGCTGGGATGGCGGCAAACAGACCGATCGCGGTGGCGATCAGCGCTTCTGCAATACCCGGCGCGACCATCTGCAACGTTGCCTGCTTCACCGCGCCCAGCGCGATGAAGGCATGCATAATGCCCCAGACCGTACCGAACAGACCGATATAAGGGCTGATAGATCCCACGGTTCCCAGGAACGGAATGTGGTTCTCCAGCGCTTCCATTTCACGGTTGAGGGAGATACGCATCGCGCGCGTTGCCCCTTCCACCACCGCTTCTGGCGCGTGGTTATTGGCACGGTGCAAACGGGCAAACTCTTTGAAGCCCGAATAGAAAATCTGCTCTGATCCCCCGAGCTCGTCACGACGAGCCTGGCTTTCCTGATACAGGCGAGACAGTTCGATCCCCGACCAGAACTTGTCTTCAAATGCATCAGCATCACGCCCGGCGGCATTCAGGATGCGCGTGCGTTGAATAATGATTGCCCATGAGGCGATAGAAAAACCAATCAAAATCAACATGATAAGTTTGACCAGAAGGCTCGCCTTCAGGAACAAATCAAGAATGTTCATGTCAGTCACTGCTTGAACTCCGCGACAATAGACTTGGGAAGCGCAATTGGCTTCATTAGATGTGGATTGATGCAGGCGATCAGCACTTCCGCTTCGTTCAGCGTCCGTCCTTCTGCATTCACAATACGTTGTGCGAAAGTCATGGTCGTTCTGGTCATACTTACCACTTCACACTGCACCTCGAGAAGATCGTCAAGGCGGGCAGCCGCAAGGTAATCGACCGTAATCCGACGCACGACAAACGCGACCTGCTGTTCCAGCAAAGCCTGTTGGTTGAAATGGTGCTGGCGCAACATCTCAGTTCGTGCCCGTTCATAAAACGCGACATAGCTGGCATGGTAAACCACACCACCGGCATCTGTGTCTTCGTAGTAGACACGGACCGGCCATCGAAACAGCGTTGTACTCACTCTACATCCCGGTAATGCTTTAAACGCTGCTACTATACGCAAGAGCATACGCCTTTGGAATGGGTTGCCAGAGGGTTGAGAAAATAATTATTGTTTAGAAACAAGCCGGAGGAAATACAGACAAATCCTGGACGTTTATTGACGTAATCTGAGGAAACCCGCGGTTTTTGAGGCCAGGGAAAGCAGGCGAAGCGAAACTCCGCCCGAGTAAACTTAGGAAAAGAAAAAGGACAGACCGAAAACCAGCACGATCCAGGCAGGAAGTGGTGAGAAAATTGCCTGCCAGCGGAGCCGACGAGGTCGAAAACCCACCCCGTGAATCACACCGGTGCAAACCGCCCACATCATCAATAATCCCTGCCAGATTTCCAGTGAACTGCTGTTCGCCGCAAACCGTTTCGGGTCCCAGAACATACAGCCCGCCAGCAGCAGGGCCATCAGTAAAGAAAGAGCCCTTAGCGGGCTCTTGTCCATCCACTGATAGAGGCGAGTTATCCCCTGCCCCATCAGAGTTTCTCTTTCACTTCGCTATCTTCTATATGCTCAATGGCCAGCGCTGTAATGATGCCGAAAGCACAGGCCAGCAAGGTGCCGAGGATCCAGGCGAAATACCACATTGTTCAGCTCCTCAATTAATAGAGAGAATGGGTGTTGTTTTCAATCTGCTCTTTGGTCAGTCGACCGAACATTTTGTAGTAACACCAGGTTGTGTACGCCAGGATAATTGGCACGAAGATAATGGCTGCAACGGTCATGATTTTCAGCGTAAGCAGACTTGAGGTGCTATCCCACATAGTCAGGCTCATGTTCGGCATCGTGCTGGAAGGCATGATGAACGGGAACATGGCAACACCAGCGGTCAGGATCACACAGGCCAGCGTTAGTGAAGAGAACACAAATGCCCAGGCCCCTTTCTCCAGCCGTGAACACAGAATGGTTAACAACGGCAGCACCACGCCCAATGCCGGGATGATCCACAGGATTGGTGTCTTGTTAAAGTTCACCCTCCAGGCACCCGCTTCACGGACCACTTCTTTACCCAGTGGATTTGAAGCTGCGTTGTGGTCCAGCACGGTAGTGACGACAAAACCGTCAATGCCATTCATTACCCAAACGCCAGCCAGAACGAAGCACACCAGCATCACCAGCGCAGAGATCTGCGCAGCCAGGCGGGAACGAACATGCAGTTCGCCCACGGTGCGCATCTGCAGGTAAGTTGCGCCCTGAGTCAGTATCATCGTCAGGCTGACAATACCGGCTAACAGGGCAAACGGGTTCAGCAGTTGGAAGAAATTGCCGGTGTAGAAGAGGCGCAGATATTCATCCATATGGAACGGCACGCCCTGCAGCAGGTTGCCGAAAGCCACACCAATCACTAGCGGCGGCACGAAGCTGCCAATAAAGATCGCCCAGTCCCACATCCCGCGCCAGCGGTTGTCTTCCAGCTTGGAACGGTAGTCAAAACCGATTGGCCGGAAGAACAGTGAGGCAAGCACCAGAATCATCGCGACATAGAAGCCAGAAAACGCGGCAGCATATACCGTTGGCCAGGCAGCAAACAGCGCCCCACCCGCGGTGATCAGCCACACCTGGTTACCGTCCCAGTGGGGCGCGATGCTGTTGATCATAATACGGCGTTCAGTGTCGGTGCGGCCCAGAATGCGGGTCAGCATCCCCACGCCCATATCGAATCCGTCGGCGACGGCAAAACCAATCAGCAACACGCCAATCAGCACCCACCAGACGAAACGCAACAGTTCATAAGTGATCATTGCAGAACTCCTGTCTTAGCGTCACGCGCAGCAATACTCGATTGTTCAAAGTGATAGCGTCCGGTCTTCAGGCTGCTTGGCCCGAGGCGAGCAAATTTGAACATCAGATACATCTCAGCGACCAGGAACAGCGTGTACAGACCACAGATCAGGATCATTGAGAACAGCAGATCGCCTACAGTCAGCGAGGAGTTAGCAACAGCAGTTGGCAGGACTTCACCAATCGCCCAAGGCTGACGACCGTATTCCGCTACAAACCAGCCCGACTCAATGGCAATCCACGGCAAAGGGATCCCGTACAAGGCACACTTAAGCAGGAAGGTACTTTTGCCTATGCGGTTGCGAATAACAGCCCAGAACGACCCGCCAATAATCAGCAGCATCAGTATTCCGGCACCCACCATAATACGGAAGGAGAAATACAACGGCGCTACGCGAGGAATTGAGTCTTTGGTTGCCTGTTGAATTTGAGCTTCGCTGGCATCAGCCACATTCGGCGTGTAGCGCTTCAGCAGCAGCCCATAACCCAGATCCTTCTTCACATCGTTAAATTCAGTACGCAAGGCGGGATCTTTGTTCCCGGAGCGTAATTGCTCCAGCAGGCTGTAAGCTTTCATGCCGTTGCGGATACGCACTTCATGCTGGCCCATCAACTCTTTCAGGCCTGTGACTTGTTTATCCACAGATCGGGTAGCAATCAGCCCCAAAGCCCAGGGGATCTGGATAGCGTATTTATTTTCCTGCGCTTCCTGGTCCGGAATACCAAACAGGGTGAAGGCGGCTGGTGCAGGCTGGGTTTCCCATTCTGCTTCAATCGCCGCCAGCTTGGTTTTCTGCACGTCACCAATTTCATAACCGGATTCATCACCCAGCACGATGACGGAGAGAATGGCGGCCATACCGAAACTGGCTGCAATGGCAAAGGAACGTTTGGCAAATGCCATGTCTCGCCCGCGCAGCAGATAGTAAGAGCTCACCCCCAGGATGAACATCGCACCACAGGTGTAGCCAGCTGCAACGGTATGCACGAACTTCACCTGCGCAACCGGGTTCAGGATCAGCTCAGAGAAGCTGACCATTTCCATACGCATGGTCTCGAAGTTGAATTCGGAGGCCACCGGATTTTGCATCCAGCCATTCGCCACCAGAATCCACAAAGCGGAGAGGTTTGATCCCAACGCCACCAGCCAGGTTACCGCCATATGCTGGACTTTGCCTAAGCGATCCCAGCCAAAGAAGAACAACCCGACGAAGGTAGACTCGAGGAAAAACGCCATCAGGCCTTCAATGGCCAGCGGTGCGCCAAAGATGTCCCCAACGTAGTGAGAATAATAAGACCAGTTGGTTCCGAACTGGAACTCCATGGTCAGCCCGGTAGCCACGCCCAGCGCAAAGTTAATGCCAAATAACTTGCCCCAGAACTTGGTCATATCTTTATAGATTTGTTTGCCTGAGAGCACATAGACCGTTTCCATGATCGCCAGCAAAAACGCCATACCCAGCGTTAAGGGGACGAACAGGAAATGGTACATAGCCGTCAAAGCAAACTGTAAGCGCGACAGTTCGACAATATCAAACATCTTGACTCCTTGCTCCTCACTCGAGGGGGGGTGACACAGTAAGAGCGGCCGGATGGCCGTGAAACAGGTCAGTGCCAGTATTTTTTTAAGCCAATTAAACAGGCCGCTTCACGCAGTAGAGATGACGATGAGCTTTGCTGTTATACCCTGTTGAAAGTAAAAGATTTGTGATGCCAGATTTATTTTATTTAACCGAATACAGATTTTTCTAATATTGCTTGAGACGTCAGTATTGATGCAGAGCAATTTAATCGAAAAACCTTTTTTTTATCCAGCTTTAAGAATTGATATAGATCGCACTTACTTGATCTGAATTAAAGTTTAATGACGTATTGATGTGCTAGAGACAGGTGGTTGTTAATTTATTGTATTGAATGAAATTCATTTTGAAATAATTTAGCAATAATTTCCGGTAAAATTTAACCAGACAAGCTTCCCTAATCTTAGTCAGGTTTCTCAGCTTTGCCCGCCTTAAGCTCTACTCAACCTCACTTTTTTGTCTGCCGCATAAAAAAGGCCACCCGAAGATGACCTTTGTATCGTTCAGAGAGCGTCAGTTATTCAGGCAGAACCGCTTTAACGGCTTCGCCGATGTCTGCCAGGCTACGAACGGTTTTCACACCGGCTGCTTCCAGCGCGGCAAACTTCTCGTCTGCAGTGCCTTTGCCGCCAGCAATGATGGCGCCTGCGTGGCCCATACGCTTGCCTTTAGGGGCAGTTACACCCGCGATGTAACCCACAACCGGCTTGGTCACGTGCTCTTTGATAAAGGCTGCAGCTTCTTCTTCCGCGCTGCCGCCGATTTCACCGATCATCACGATAGCTTCGGTCTGTGGATCTTCCTGGAACAGCTTCAGGATATCGATAAAGTTTGAACCTGGGATCGGGTCACCACCGATACCCACGCAGGTAGACTGGCCGTAGCCGATGTCTGTGGTCTGCTTAACAGCTTCATAAGTCAGGGTACCGGAACGGGAAACGATGCCGATACGGCCTGGCTGGTGAATGTGACCCGGCATGATGCCGATTTTACAGGCGCCAGGGGTGATAACACCTGGGCAGTTCGGGCCAATCATGCGCACGCCAGCTTCATCCAGCTTCACTTTTACGGTCAGCATATCCAGAGTCGGGATGCCTTCAGTGATGGTGATGATTAGTTTGATGCCCGCTTCGATAGCTTCCAGGATACCGTCTTTACAGAACGGCGCTGGAACATAGATAACTGAGGCTGTTGCGCCAGTCGCTTCTACCGCTTCACGTACAGTGTTGAACACTGGCAGACCCAGATGCTCGGTGCCGCCTTTACCAGGCGTTACGCCGCCAACCAGCTGCGTGCCATAAGCCAGCGCCTGCTCGGAGTGGAAAGTCCCCTGGCCACCGGTGAAGCCCTGGCAGATTACTTTGGTGTTCTTATCGATCAAAATGGACATTATTTACCCTCCGCTGCGGCAACAACGCGCTGCGCCGCGTCACTCAGGCTGGTTGCTGCAATGATGTTCAGACCGCTGTCTGCCAGTTTTTTGGCACCCAGCTCGGCATTGTTACCTTCCAGACGAACCACTACGGGTACGTTCACACCGACTTCTTCAACCGCGCCGATGATGCCGTCAGCAATCAGGTCGCAGCGTACGATGCCGCCGAAGATGTTGACAAATACCGCTTTCACCGCGTCGTCAGACAGGATGATTTTGAAAGCTTCGGTCACGCGCTCTTTGGTTGCGCCGCCGCCAACATCCAGGAAGTTTGCTGGCTGGCCGCCGCTCAACTTAACGATGTCCATGGTGCCCATCGCCAGGCCTGCGCCGTTAACCATACAACCGATGTTGCCTTCCAGTGCCACGTAGTTCAGTTCCCACTGTGCAGCCTGAGCTTCACGGGCATCTTCCTGGCTTGGATCGCGCATTTCACGCAGTTCCGGCTGGCGGAACAGGGCATTGCCATCAGCGGTCAGTTTACCGTCCAGGCAGACCAGATCGCCCTGCTTGGTGATCACCAGCGGGTTGATCTCTACCAGCGCCAGATCGCGCTCCAGGAACAGTGTCGCCAGACCCATAAAGATCTTGGTGAACTGGCCAACTTGCTTACCGGTCAGACCCAGTTTGAAAGCCAGCTCGCGGCCCTGGTAAGGCTGAGGACCGGTCAAAGGATCCAGCGCCATCTGGTGGATCAGGTGCGGGGTTTCTTCCGCAACTTTCTCAATTTCCACGCCGCCTTCTGTAGAGGCCATGAACACTACGCGACGGGTTGCACGGTCAACAACCGCACCCAGGTAGAGTTCCTGATCGATATCGGTAGCGGATTCAACCAGAATCTGGTTAACCGGCTGACCGTGCGCGTCTGTCTGATAGGTGGTCAGGCGTTTGCCCAGCCAGTGTTCAGCGAAAGCACGGATCTCTTCCTTGCTCTTCACTACCTTCACACCGCCCGCTTTGCCGCGGCCTCCGGCATGAACCTGACATTTCACTACCCACGGACCGGCGCCAATCTTGGAGGCGGCTTCTTCTGCTTCACGTGGAGTGGTGCAGGCATAACCGGTTGGTGCCGGTAAACCATACCGTGCAAACAACTGTTTTGCCTGATATTCGTGTAAGTTCATGATGTTCTATCCATTCAGGTCGGAAAAAACTTGGCCGAGTCTGGCATTTGCCATGGTCGGCCACACATAGGGTTGGGCGCAGCATTAAGCCGCACCCGACAGGGTTAAACGTCCAGCAGCAGTCTTGATGGATCTTCCAGCAGCTCTTTGATCGCCACCAGGTAGCTGACGGATTCTTTACCGTCGATCAGGCGGTGATCGTAAGAGAGGGCCAGATACATCATTGGCAGGATCACCACCTGACCATTAACCGCCATAGGGCGATCTTTGATCGCATGCATGCCAAGGATGGCACTCTGCGGTGGGTTGATGATCGGGGTGGACATCAGGGAACCGAATACACCGCCGTTGGTGATGGTGAAGTTACCGCCAGTCAGCTCGTCAACGGTCAGTTTGCCGTCACGGCCCTTCACTGCCAGCTCTTTGATTTTCTTCTCGATATCAGCCATACCCAGCGCATCGATATCTTTCAGCACTGGCGTCACCAGCCCACGCGGGGTAGAAACAGCGATGCTGACATCAAAGTAGTTGTGGTAAACAACATCTTCACCGTCGATAGAAGCATTCACTTCCGGGAAGCGTTTCAGCGCTTCAACAACCGCTTTCAGGTAGAAGGACATGAAGCCCAGACGCACGCCGTGACGTTTTTCAAACGCTTCGCCGTACTGCTTACGCAGGTTCATGATCGGCTGCATGTTGACTTCGTTAAAGGTGGTCAACATCGCGGTGCTGTTTTTCGCTTCCAACAGACGCTCGGCAATGCGCTTGCGCAGGCGAGTCATTGGGACACGCTTCTCGCTACGGCCTGGCAGCGCGGCTGCCGGAGCGGCCGCCGCTGCAGGGGCTTTCGCTGCGGCTTCAGGTTTTTTCGCCAGGTGTTTTTCAACATCTTCACGAGTCAAACGCCCACCCACACCGGTGCCTTTAAGGGCAGCCGCGTCCAGGTTGTGTTCAGCAATCAGACGGCGAATAGCCGGGCTGAGCGCATCGTTGCTCTCTTCTTCCAGAGAAGCGCTCTGACGCTGTGCCGGGGTTGAATCTTTCTCTTCAACTTTGGCAGAACTCGCTTTGCCGCCACTGTTGCCTTCTTTCAGACGACCCAGCGCCTGACGGGAGATAACTGTTGCGCCTTCATCTTCCAGAATCGCTTCCAGCACGCCGTCAGCAGTTGCCGGAACTTCCAGAATCACTTTGTCGGTTTCGATCTCTACCAGCACTTCATCACGCTGGACAGAATCGCCTGGTTTTTTGTGCCAGGTTGCCACGGTGGCATCGGCAACGGATTCAGGCAGGTCGGGAACGATGATCTCTACGCTACTCATTATTTTTCCTTGAATTAATTAACGTTCAGCGCGTCATTTACCAGATCTTGCTGCTGCTGCTGGTGAACGGACATATAGCCAACTGCCGGCGAGGCGGAGGCGGGGCGGCCGGCGTAACGTAATGAAGCCCCAAAAGGAACCACTTCACGGAAGTGGTGCTGGCTGCAGAACCAGGCGCCCTGATTCAGCGGCTCTTCCTGGCACCACACAAAATCATGCACGTGCGAATATTGCTGTAACACATCCTGAACCGCTTTATGCGGGAACGGATAAAGCTGTTCGATACGCACGATAGCCACATCGGTTTGCTCATTCTTGCGGCGTTTGTCCAGCAGATCGTAATAGACCTTACCGGAGCACAGCACCACACGCTTCACGCCTTTCGGATCAAGATCGTCGATCTCGCCGATAGCAGGCTGGAAGCCGCCAGTCGCCAGCTCTTCCAGAGAGGAAATAGCCTGCGGATGACGCAGCAGAGATTTTGGAGACATCACTACCAGCGGACGGCGCATACCGCGCAGCGCCTGACGACGCAGCATATGGTAAACCTGAGCCGGCGTGGACGGGACGCAAACCTGCATGTTCTGTTCAGCACAAAGCTGCAGATAACGCTCCAGACGCGCGGAGGAGTGCTCCGGACCCTGGCCTTCGTAACCGTGCGGCAGCAGCATCACCAGACCACACATGCGGCCCCATTTCTGCTCGCCAGAGCTGATGAACTGGTCAATAACAACCTGAGCACCGTTGGCAAAGTCGCCAAACTGCGCTTCCCAGATTGTCAGCGTGCGCGGTTCTGCGGTGGCATAACCGTATTCGAACGCCAGCACCGCTTCTTCAGACAGGACGGAGTCCCAGACTTTGAAGGTGCCTTGACCGTTATGAACATGCATCAGCGGCGTGTAAGTTGAGCCATTTGACTGGTTATGGATCACCGCATGGCGGTGGAAGAACGTTCCACGTCCCATGTCTTCACCGGAGAGACGGCACGGAATGCCTTCATCTACCAGCGTGGCGTAAGCCAGGTTCTCGGCTGCGCCCCAGTCGAACGGTTTATTGCCTGCGGCCATCTCAGCGCGATCGTTATAGATCTTCGCTACGCGCGACTGCATTTCAATTTCTTCCGGCACGGTACTGATGCGTTTAGCCAGCTCTTGCAGGCGCTTCAGGTCTAAGGTTTCCTGATAGCTTTCGTCCCAGTCATGGTTCAGGTACGGCGACCAGGTAAAGGAATGCAGGCTCATCGGACGCCATGCAGGCACCACGCACTCGCCGGCATCCAGCGCGTCACGGTACAGATTGACCATTTCCGTGGCATCTTCCAGGCTGGCAACCTTCTCAGCTTCGAGACGGTCAGCGTAGAGTTTGCGCGGAGTAGGATGCTTCTTGATCTTCTGGTACATCACCGGCTGAGTCGCACTTGGCTCATCCGCTTCGTTATGGCCGTGACGGCGATAACAGACCAAATCAATGAACACATCACGCTTGAAGGTGTTACGGAAATCCAACGCCAGGCGGGTGACAAAGGCTACCGCTTCCGGGTCATCAGCATTCACGTGGAAGATTGGCGCCAGCACCATTTTACCGATGTCGGTACAGTACTGAGTCGAACGCGCATCTTTCGGATTGGAGGTGGTAAAACCAATCTGGTTGTTGATCACGATGCGTACAGTCCCGCCGACTTCGTAGCCGCGAGCCTGAGACATGTTCAGCGTTTCCTGCACCACACCCTGGCCAATGATCGCCGCATCACCGTGAATAGTGATTGGCAACACTTTGTTGCTGGCCGGCTCGTCAAGACGATCCAGACGCGCGCGCACGGAACCCATCACTACCGGGCTAACGATCTCAAGGTGCGACGGGTTAAACGCCAGCGCCAGGTGAACCATGCCGCCTTCGGTTTCCACGTCAGAGGAGAAGCCCATATGGTACTTCACATCACCGGTACCGAGATGCTCTTTGTGCTTGCCGGAGAACTCATCAAACAGGTCCTGAGGCTTTTTGCCCAGCACGTTGATCAACACGTTCAGACGACCACGGTGGGCCATGCCCAGGACCACTTCACGCGTGCCGCTTTTGCCTGAATGGTGGATCATCTCGTTAAGCATTGGCACCAGCGCATCGCCGCCTTCAAGCGAGAAGCGTTTAGCCCCCGGGAATTTAGCACCGAGGTAACGCTCAAGGCCTTCGGCCGCGGTCAGCTGCTTCAGGAAGCCTTTTTTCTCTTCTGTAGAGAAAGAAGCCTGCCCGGCTACCGATTCAATGCGCTGTTGGATCCAGCGTTTCTCTTCGGTATTGGTGATGTGCATATACTCAGCACCAATCGAGCCGCAGTAGGTCTGCTTCAGCAAGGCGAACAAATCAGCCAGCTTCATGGTGTCTTTGCCGAAAGCAAAAGAGCCCACGTTGAAGGTTTCCTGGAAATCCGCTTCGCTCAGATCGTGGAATTTCGGATCCAGATCAGGCACGGATTCCTTCTGCCACAGCCCTAACGGATCGAGGTTTGCCAGCTGATGCCCGCGGAAACGGAAGGCGTTGATCAGCTGGAGAACCTTAACCTGTTTGGCATTGGTATCTGGATCGCTTACGGAAGAGGTGTAACGCGTGGCATCTTTCGCCAGACGGCGGAAGTACTCGCGTGTGCTCGAGTGAAATTGTTCCGGTCTGACCCCTTGACCTGGAAGCTGCTGAAAGAGCTCTTTCCAGGCAACATCAACAGAGTCAGGATCAGTTAGATAGTCCTCATAGAGCTGTTCTATGTAGGTCTGGTTCGCGCCGGCCAGCCAGGAGGAGTCCAGCCAGGGTTTCATCGCGCTGTTCTGCATTGTGATCCCTTAAGCATTTTGTGCTTTAGTTCGCCGTGATTATTTAAAGGGGCCTTTACAAGCCCCGCGCCGCATAAGCGGCTTGCCCTCGGCTGTGTTCCGCAAACAACGCGGGACGCAGCCTGAAAGTTCATCGATACGAGCGCTGTGCGCGACTGCTGGCGCCCGGGCCCGTAAGGGAACCTTGCAAAGCCAACCCGAGGATAAGCTTGGCAGGGTTTCCTGGTAAAACAACCGGGAACCTTGCGGTTCCCGGATGAGGTGCGCTTATGCGCCTCTCTGCAGCAGCATCGACTTAATGTGGCCGATGGCACGCGTAGGGTTGAGTCCTTTAGGACATACGCTCACACAGTTCATGATGCTGTGACACCGGAATACACTGAAAGCATCGTTAAGATTGTCCAGGCGAGCATCCGTCTCTGTATCACGGTCATCAATCAGGAAGCGATAAGCCGCCAGCAATCCTGCCGGACCGATAAATTTGTCCGGATTCCACCAGAAAGAGGGGCAGGAGGTAGAACAGCAGGCACACAGGATACATTCGTACAGACCATCCAGTTTTTCACGCTGTTCCGGCTCCTGTAAATGCTCACGCGCCGGTGGATTTTCCCCATTATTCAACAGGTAAGGCTTAATCTTCTCATACTGAGTGTAGAATTGCCCCATGTCCACCACCAAATCGCGGATCACCGGTAAACCCGGTAAAGGACGGATCACAATTTTCTTGCTGCCGCCGCCAAGGGCGGAAACAGGTGTGATACAGGCCAGACCGTTTTTGCCGTTCATATTGATGCCATCGGACCCGCAAACTCCCTCACGGCAGGAGCGACGGAAAGCCAGCGTCGGGTCCTTTTCCTTCAGACGCATTAATGCGTCCAGCAGCATCATGTCGCGCCCTTCTTCGGACTCCAGGCTGTACTCCTGCATATGCGGAGCATCGTCAACATCCGGGTTGTAACGATAAATAGAAAATTCGAGTCTCATCGCTTATCTCCGCAAACTAGTAAGTACGTGCTTTCGGCGGGAACGCCGCGCGCAGTTTCGGCTGCATGTTCACCTCACGGCGAGTCATGCTTTCGCTTTGCGGCAGATACACGCTGTGGCATAACCAGTTTGCATCGTCACGTTCTGGGTAGTCGAAGCGACTGTGAGCGCCACGGCTTTCGGTGCGGTAGTTTGCCGCTACAGCCGTTGCATAGGCCGTTTCCATCAGGTTATCCAGCTCAAGGCACTCAATACGCTGAGTATTGAAGTCGCTTGAACGGTCATCCAGACGGGCCCCTTTCAGGCGTTCACGCAGCACTTTCAGCTCTTCCAGACCTTTTGCCATCGCATCACCTTCACGGAATACCGAGAAGTTGTTCTGCATGCAGGTCTGCAGGGCTTTACGCAGCTCGGCAGGATCTTCACCCGTGGTGTTGTTGTTCCAGCGGTTCATACGTGCCAGAGAAGCTTCGATCTCTTCTTCTGTCGCGTCCTTCAGTTCGCCCTGCTCTTTGATAGATTCCAGCAGATGCAGACCAGCTGCACGGCCAAAGACCACCAGGTCCAGCAGCGAGTTACCGCCCAGGCGGTTGGAACCATGAACCGATACGCAGGCGATTTCACCTACTGCGAACAGTCCCGGAACCAGCGTATCTTCACCCTGCTCGTTCACCGTCAGCGCCTGGCCCGTTACGCGGGTCGGAATACCGCCCATCATATAGTGGCAGGTTGGGATAACCGGGATCGGCTCTTTAACCGGATCAACGTGAGCAAAGGTACGGGACAGTTCCAGAATACCTGGCAGACGCGCTTCCAGCACTTCGTGACCGAGGTGATCCAGCTTTAGTTTGATGTGCGGGCCCCACGGACCTTCGCAACCACGACCTTCACGGATTTCGATCATCATTGAACGGGCTACCACGTCACGACCGGCAAGGTCTTTGGCGTTTGGCGCGTAACGTTCCATGAAGCGCTCACCGTGTTTGTTCAGAAGATAACCGCCTTCACCACGACAACCTTCTGTTACCAGAACACCCGCGCCAGCAATGCCGGTTGGGTGGAACTGCCACATTTCCATATCCTGCACTGGCACGCCAGCACGCAGAGCCATGCCAACCCCGTCACCGGTATTGATGTGAGCATTGGTTGTGGACTGGTAAATACGCCCTGCACCGCCAGTAGCCAGCACGGTTGCGCGAGCCTTGAAGTAGACGACTTCGCCATCTTCAATATTCAGCGCGGTACAGCCGACAATTGCGCCATCCGCATTTTTCACCAGATCCAGCGCGTACCACTCGGAGAAAATAGTGGTCTTGTTTTTCAGGTTCTGCTGGTAAAGGGTATGCAATAAAGCATGACCGGTACGGTCAGCCGCTGCCGCAGTTCGCGCCGCTTGCTCACCGCCGAAGTTCTTCGACTGGCCACCAAACGGACGCTGATAAATGCGGCCATCGTCCAGACGGGAGAAAGGCAGGCCCATATGTTCCAGTTCCAGAATCGCTTCCGGGCCGGTTTTACACATATATTCAATGGCGTCCTGGTCACCGATATAATCGGAGCCTTTCACCGTGTCGTACATATGCCATTCCCAGTTGTCTTCATGGGTGTTACCCAGCGCAACAGTAATCCCCCCCTGCGCAGACACGGTATGGGAACGGGTTGGGAAAACTTTGGACAACAGAGCACAGGTCTGGCCCGATTGGGAAATCTGCAGCGCGGCACGCATGCCTGCACCACCAGCGCCGATGACAACGGCATCAAACTCTCTTACTGGTAAACTCATTACGCACCCCACACAACAACAGTTCCATAAATGGCATAGACCAACAGCGCAACCACAACCACCAGTTGCAGCATCAAGCGAATCGCTACCGGCTTGATGTAATCCGTCAGTACCTGCCACATCCCAATCCAGCCATGCACCAGAATGGAGAACAGCGTCAGAAGGGTGAAGACTTTGGTGAAGTTAGAGGCAAAGAAGCCACGCCAGATGTCGTAAGTCAGGGTTCCTGACATCACCACAAACCCGAGGATGTAGATCACGTATAACGTCATGATCATTGCAGCAGCACGCAGCAGCAGCCAGTCATGAACGCCATTGCGACCCAGTGCAGAAGCGTTGCTTACCATACGAGGACTCCAGCCAGAATTGACAGCACGACAGTGATACCAAAAGAGATTTGCGCAGAGCGCGTCCCGATTTGCAGCGTTTCACCCAGATATCCGAAGTCCATCAGCATGTGACGAATCCCACCGACGATGTGATACGCCAGTGCGGTTAAAATGCCCCACATGATGAATTTGACAAAGAAGCTGCCCATGACGGCAGAAGCTTGCAGGAAGCCTTCGGGAGATGAGAGTGACAGGCCCAGTAACCAGAGCAGGATACCAACAGCCACAAACGTAATGACGCCAGAGACTCGATGGAGAATTGACGCTATTGCAGTAACGGGAAACCGGATCGTGGAGAGATCCAAGTTGACAGGTCTTTGTTTTTTCACGGTTTTGCCCACACAGCCTTTCTTATTTTGCTTCCTCCGGTCCTGAGGGCGGGTCAGACAGCGTTACAGAGATACTACGCCAGGCACTAAAACAACAACATCCAGTGTCAAAACGACGCGTATGCAACGCTGGGTGGCTCCTACTGCAGGGTGTTCCGGAGACCTGGCGGAAGTATAGGGGGTTCACAAACTCATTACAATTCCCCTACAAACTTCTTGGGCATATTTAGGTGGAACAGTGATCCCACTCACATTTTTCACAATTTATACAAATTTAATTATCTGATTTGACAAAACTTCAACATTCCTGTTACAAACGGACGATTAAAAGTTCTATGATGCATAAAAGTTATGGGGATACACTTTCCCCTAAGCACAAGTTATGTAACATTGATGATATATACAGACAAAGTATCAGGTATCGGTTACCAACAAGTTACGACCAGACCGGATCTTTAACAACCGCGAAACGCAGTAGAGTTGTGCCCACCCGGCCTGCGCACGCCCCGTCACTCTGTACCCTGCACGAAATCAAGATGCCACAGAGACGACACTCCGCTTTTCCATGCAGGCGCGGACACAATGAGCATTTCAGGTGTCGAAGATCTATAGATAAGGCGCAAAGGAGACAGTAAATGGCTGATAAAAAAGCAACGCTAACCCTACCAGGCGAAGCTCCTATTGAACTTGATGTGTTGCAAGGCACGTTAGGCCAGGACGAAATAGATGTTCGTACACTCGGATCTAAGGGGTATTTTACCTTTGACCCAGGCTTCACTTCTACTGCGTCCTGCGAATCCAAAATCACCTATATCGACGGTGATGAAGGCATCCTGCTCCACCGTGGTTTCCCTATCGATCAACTTGCTGTGCACTCAAACTATCTGGAAGTGTGCTACATCCTGCTGAATGGCGAAGCCCCCTCCAAAGAGCAGTTTGAAGAATTCAAGACCATCGTAACCCGCCATACCATGATCCATGAGCAGATCCACCATCTGTTCCGTGGCTTCCGTCGTGACTCACATCCGATGGCAGTAATGTGTGGTGTTACCGGTGCTCTGGCCGCGTTCTACCATGACGCGATGGACGTGAACATTGAACGTCACCGCGAAATCGCAGCGTTCCGTCTGCTGTCCAAGATGCCGACCGTTGCGGCCATGTGTTACAAATATTCGATCGGCCAACCTTTCGTTTATCCACGCAATGACCTCTCTTACGCCGGTAACTTCCTGCATATGATGTTCTCCACACCGTGCGAAGAGTACGTGGTGAACCCGATTCTGGAACGCGCCATGGATCGCATCCTGATCCTGCATGCTGACCATGAGCAGAATGCCTCAACCTCTACCGTGCGTACCGCTGGTTCTTCTGGCGCTAACCCGTTTGCCTGTATCGCCGCGGGGATCGCTTCCCTGTGGGGACCTGCTCACGGTGGCGCGAACGAAGCCACGCTGCGCATGCTGGAAGAGATCAAAACGGTTGATCACATTCCTGAGTTCGTTAAACGTGCGAAAGACAAAAATGATTCGTTCCGCCTGATGGGCTTCGGTCACCGTGTGTATAAAAACCACGATCCGCGTGCCACTGTAATGCGTGAAACCTGTCATGAAGTGCTGAACGAGCTGGGCATGAAGGACGATCTGCTGGAAGTTGCTATGCAGCTGGAAGACATTGCGCTGAACGACCCGTACTTTATCGAGCGTAAACTGTATCCAAACGTCGATTTCTACTCTGGCATTATTCTGAAAGCGATGGGCATCCCTTCTTCCATGTTTACGGTCATCTTCGCGATGGCGCGTACCGTGGGCTGGATTGCGCACTGGAAAGAAATGCACGACGACGGCATCAAAATTGCCCGTCCTCGTCAGCTGTACACCGGCTACGACAAGCGCGACTTCAAGTCTGCCACCAAGTAAGCCTGTCAGAATGAGCAAGCGCCGCAATTGCGGCGCTTTTTTTTGGGCGTTACTCAGCCAAAGCCTTATCCCCTACTCTTGCTAAAGCTGGCAGCCAGGACACCAGTAAAATGGCCGTGAAGAGAGCATCGTTTTCTCAATCACGCCGCCGCAACGCTCACACTTCTGCCCTGCCCGATGAAAGACCTTAAAGCTGAACACTGCGCCGTGGTTCTTGTTCTCTTTGCTCACGCCCCGGGTCATGTACGACAGACGGGGGATAGCCAGTAAAGCCTCAGCCAATTTATCCAGCTGCTGCTCTGACAGATCCTGAGCCTTATGCTGCGGTGCCAGCCCGGCCTGCCAGAGAATTTCTACCCGCAGATAGTTACCCAAGCCGGCAAGAAAGGCCTGATCCAGCAATAAAGCGCTGAACTGCCGCCGCCTGAAACGGGTAGAGAGCAGACGCGCACTAACCTGTTCAGAGGTCAACGTCATATCCAGCACATCAGGCCCGACACGCTGCAGGAAAGGATGCGCCATAAGCGTATCCGCGTTCAGCAACTCAATCTCTGAAGCACTGTAGAGCAAAATCGCTTTATCTTCTGCCGCCAAACGAACGCGCAGAATACGGTTGGTCGCTGGTTCAACACCGCTTTTCGTCACGCGCCAGACGCCATACAGCTGATTATGGCTGTAGAGCGTCAGGCCGTTGGAAAAGTGCGTCAGCATCGCTTTGCCGCGCGTTTCAATCGCCTCCACCCGCTCACCGAGCAACGCCGGTTCGTAAGTTTTTAGCTGGGGAAAAGCAAACCAGACATCGGTCAGCGTTTTCCCTTTGATCGCTTTCTCCAGCTTATCAGCCGCACGGCGGATTTCAGGTCCTTCTGGCATGATTCACCCGTTTAGTCTCAGTGCGTGGCTCCGCCTTCCAGGCGGATATCCTGTTCTACGGTTAGCGCAATGCTTAACGCCATTTCCAGCGCCAGAATCACCGTTGCCGCAGGCATACTTGCCACACCAGGATGCTTAACCGCCTGCTCGGGCAGATAAGGGATGTGGATAAAACCACCACGAATTTTGTTTTTGTTTTTCGCCAGGCTGTTGTACTTCTCCAGATGGTGCATCAGGCCGTACATCACATGGTTACAAACATAAGTGCCTGCGGTCTGCGAAACGGAGGCTGGGATCCCCGCTTCGCGGATCCCTTCAACAATCGCCTTGATGGGCAGCGTGGAGAAGTAGGCTGCCGGCCCACCTTCCACAATCGTTTCATCAATCGGCTGGTTGCCCAGATTGTCAGGAATGCGGGCATCGTCGACATTGATGCCGACACGCTCGACAGTGATATCTGTCCGGCCACCCGCTTGCCCAACGGCAATCACCAGATCCGGTTTCAGCTCATCAATCGTCGCATACAGCACCTTCAGGGACTCGCCGAAGGCACAAGGCAGCTGCTTAGCCATCACTTTTGCCCCGCAAACCATGCGCTCATGCAGATGGCTAACGGCTTCCCAGGAAGGGTTAACCTGCTCGCCTCCGAAGGGGTCGAAAGCGGTAATCAAAACGGTTTTCATCGCGGCCTCACAGGAACATCAGGAAATACAACAGGAAGATATTCGCTATTAACAATAGCACGCCGGTAGGCACCTGAGCCTTGATCACCGCGTTACGGTCAGGCAGCTCAAGCAGTG
The DNA here is from genome assembly GCF_049696395.1 of Erwinia sp. Taxonomy (GTDB): domain Bacteria; phylum Pseudomonadota; class Gammaproteobacteria; order Enterobacterales; family Enterobacteriaceae; genus Erwinia. The sequence continues at coordinate 28,758 of NZ_JBAVTT010000128.1, read as the reverse complement.
CAGCCGGGACAATATTGAAGTTGGCCGCCATCGGCGTCATTAGCGTGCCGCAATAGCCGGAGAACATGCCAATAGCCGCCATTACGGCTGGATTACCGTGGTGTTGCAGCACCAGGATCGGGATGCCAATCCCGGCGGTAACGATAGGGAAAGCAGCAAACGCATTGCCCATCACCATCGTTAACAGCGCCATACCGATGGCATAAGTGGCTACGGCAATAAAGCGGTTGTCCACGGCCAGATAGGTTTCAGTCAGATGGGAAATTGCCGTACCAACGCCTGCGCTGGTGAACAGCAGGCCTAAAGTGGCGAGGATCTGCGGCAGAATAAATGCCCAACCAATGGCATCCAGCAGGCGGCGAGCTTCCTGTACCGACTGAGCCGGGCCTTCATGCGTCAACTTCAGGGCGATCAGCCAACCGATCACACACCCCAACATCATTGAGAACAACGTGACCAGCGTGGAGTGATTCCCCGGACCAAACAGCCCTTCCTGCAAGCCTGGAATATTATTGAAAGCCAGCACGCCAACCACTGTCACTACCGGAATGGCTAACGCAGGCAGGAACAGCTTGTTGCGTAAACGCTTAGCACTTTCTTCTTTTTGCTCTTCGCTGCGTTGATGGTAAGACCCCAGCTTCACGCCGCCCAGCCCCGCAATCAGCGCCATCACGACCACCATTGCGCCTATAACAATATGCAATGAACGTGCGCCGAGCAGCTCAACCGCCCAGTCACCGACAAAGAATACCAGTCCGTACAGAGCCCAAAACAGCCCGGTCGTTAAGCGACGTGGGTTCCCTTTGTCGCGCCAGGACATCACTGCGACCACCAGCAGGATCATCCCCGCCAACCAGAAAAGATATTGTTGCTGGAACATTAGCGGCCTCCCTTCGCTTTTAACGCATCATGATTCAGTGCCGCGAGCTCTTTGGCGATAGTCCTGTCCAGCCGACTTAAGCGTACCGCGTGGATCAGAAAAGCACAGACAGCCGTCGGAATTCCCCACAGAGCGATATGCAAGGGCTCGGTCTGAATGCCAGCGGACTCCTGCATAAAGTTGTGCATGAAAATGATCGCCCCAAAGGCGACAAAGATATCCTCGCCGAAGAACAGGCCGACGTTATCCGTGGCCGCAGACATTGCGCGCAGGCGATGGCGCACGGAGTCTGGCAGTTCACCGTAGCGGTTTTCGGTGGCTCCTTCGGCCATCGGAGCCAGCAACGGCCGAACCATCTGCGGATGTCCACCCAGGCTGGTCAGGCCCATCGCTGCCGTAATTTCACGGACGAACAGATACACGATCAGCAGGCGTCCGGCAGTAGCCGTTTTTATCTGGGAAATCCAGGCTTGGGCGCGCTGTTTCAGACCATGCCGCTCCAGCAGGCCAATAACCGCCAGCGGTAACAACAGAATTAGCGGAAGATTGCGGGTATTCAGGAAGCCTGAACCCAGCTTTTCAAGGATATCGCCTAACGGCATATGCGCGGCCAGACCGGTAATGAGTCCGGAGACAATCACCACCAGCACGGGGTTAAATCTGAGTAAAAAACCGATGACGATGGCGACAATCCCTGCCAGCGGCCATAAATTCACTGCACTTTCCATACTTCCTCCCGGGTATTGCTAAAAAAATTCCCCAACCTGTGTCGGGGAATCGGGCGCGTTTAACGCGTTAAGAGTGCCTTAAAGGCTGGTAACTTGAATCTGTTGCTCGCTGAAAGCTTGTCGGAGTTGGGCAGCAAAGGCCATCGCATGTGCGCCGTCTCCGTGCAGGCAAACCGTATCAGCTTTAACGTTAACCCACTCACCAGTAAGGCTCTTAACCCGGCCCTGTTGGATCATGCTTAACGTCTGGGTGATGGCCAGTTCATCACTTTCAATAAGTGCACCGGGCTGAGAACGAGGAACCAGAGATCCATCAGCCTGATAGCCACGATCCGCAAAAACTTCTTCACGGGTGATCAGGCCCAACGCCTTGCCAGCCCGAATCGATTCACTGTTCGCCAACCCGACTAAAATCAGCGTGGGATCGACAGCTTTCACCGCACGGGCGATAGCTTCTGCTAATTCAGGTTCCTGAGCAGCCTGGTTGTAAAGCATACCGTGCGGCTTAACATGAGCCAGCTTGCCGCCTTCACTGCGGGCAATCGCCTGCAGCGCGCCAATCTGGTAAATCATCTGCGCATAGACCGTTTCGGCAGGCAGCTGCATGCGTGTGCGGCCAAAATTCTCCCGGTCAGGGAAGCCAGGGTGCGCACCGATGGCCACGCCGAATTCCAGTGCCCATAACACGCTTTGACGCATAGTTTGAGCATCACCGGCGTGGAATCCGCAGGCAATATTGGCCGATGAGACCCGTTGCAACAGCTCACGATCGTTGGCGCAGCCTTCACCGAGATCGGCATTAAGATCCACTTTCATGTTCAACTCCCCAGGCAATCTGCTCCAGCGCAAGCTGCTGATCGCGTTTAGCTTTCAGCGCTTCTTCAAGCGTGCAGTAAACAAAATGAATCGGCTCGCCCAGACGGATCTGCGCCAGGTGGTAAAGATCGGCTTCGATCACACAGCCAATACGCGGATAGCCGCCGGTGGTCTGCGCATCCGCCATCAGCACGATCGGCTGACCGTTTGGGGGCACCTGAATCACACCGGGGATCAATCCGTGCGACAGCATTTCACGCTTTTCGCTGCGGACCAACGGCCTGCCCTGTAACCTGTAGCCCATGCGATTACTTTGCGGATTGAGCTTCCAGGAAGTGCGCCAGAAAGCCTCGCGGCTCTCATGATTGAACTCATGGTATTCCGGCCCCATCATCACGCGGATGCGGTTACCGAACAGCAGTTGGCGAACACCTGCAGGCTTTTTGAAGTGCCTTTGCGGTTCAGCCTGAGGCAGCGAGTCGCCATCCTTGATCGGGCCGCCGTTGAAGCCACCAAAGCCCGCTTTGGCATCGGTGCTGCACGATCCCAGCATCGGCTCGACGGCAAACCCGCCATCCAGAGCCAGATAGCTGCGCATTCCGCGGTGCGGCATACTCAACGTCAGGCGCTGTCCCTTTTTCACCGCTGTTCTCCAGCCGGTCCAGACTGGCTGATTATCCAGTTCCGCGCTACAGCCTGCGCCGGTTAGTGCTATCCAGCCATCGCGGGTGAATTCAGCGCTAAATTGCCCAAGGGTAATCTCCAGCACGGCGCTGGTTTTAGCATTGCCCACCAGCAAATTAGCGGTTTCCATCGCGGGATGGTCGAGCACGCCGCTCAGCCCAACGCCGTACTGACGCCAACCGTTCCGTCCAGCGTCCTGTAAAGTGGTCGCCATTCCTGCCCGAATAATTTTCAGCATAGGCCTCCCTTCTGCGGCACAAACCGCACGCTGTCGCCCGGCCTTAAGAAAGTGGGTGGCTGGTTTTGCGGATTGAACAGTTTAATGTCCGTCTGACCAATTAATTGCCAGCCGCCAGGCGCAGAAAACGGATATACACCGGTCTGGCTGCCGCCAATGCCAACCGATCCCGCAGGCACCGCGACTCTTGGTTCGGCACGCCGTGGCGTGTGCAGGCGATCGTCCAGCCCGGCCATATAAGGGAAGCCAGGCTGGAAGCCGATAAAATAGACCACGTATTTTCCAGCCGCATGGGCTTCCACCACCTGCTGCGGAGTAAGACCGCTGTGACGGGCAACCTCGTCCAGATCTGGCCCGGCACTGCCGCCGTAAACTACCGGGATTTCAACCTCCCGCGTGGTCATTTCCAGCTCTTCACTTTTTTCCCACCAGGACTGGAGCCACTCGATGGCATCCAGAGCCGTCTGCTGCGGATTGCTCAGCAGCACGGTGATATTGTTCATTCCGGGAACCACTTCAATCACTTCCGGTCTTGCCATCAGTCGTGCCGACAACCCCCAAATTCGTTGCTGAGTGGTCAGCGAGACCGGGGGTTCAAGTTCAAGCACGACTGCGCGTTCACCCAACAGATAACAACGAGCTCGTTGCAAAACGCTCCTCCTGACCCGGTATTAAGGCCATCTGAAATCTTTATAAGGCAAATAGTTATGCGGAAATGTTGGGGGTGTGTCAACTGTGTTGCAGGCGACCAGGGTAGCCGCCTGCCAAAAATCAGGCGGGATTAGGGATATCGATAAAGGTCACGTCCAGATCGTGGTGCTCTGCCAGCCACTCTCCGAGAGCCTGAATACCACAGCGCTCGGTGGCGTGATGCCCGGCTGCGAAGAAGTGCAAGCCTTGTTCACGCGCACTGTGAATGGTCTGTTCAGAAACTTCACCGCTGAAGAAAGCATCGACACCGAATGCCGCCGCGGCATCAATGAATCCCTGACCTCCGCCAGAGCACCAGCCAATACGGCGGATCAGCTCAGGCGCATTATCGCCGCAATGCAACGGGTCGCGGCCCAGCACCTGACGGATACGCTGGGCAAACTGCTCGCCTGTCAGCGGTTCTTTCAGCTCTCCCCAGGGCAGTAGCTCTTCCACTTCCCCACGGATCTCAATCCCCAGCAATTTGGCTAACTGCGCGTTATTTCCCAACTCAGGGTGAGCATCAAGCGGCAGGTGCCAGCCGTACATATTGATGTCGTTAGCCAACAGGGTTTTCAGGCGATTGCGCTTCATACCTTTAATCACTGAAGCTTCGTTCTTCCAGAAATAACCGTGATGCACCAGCACCGCATCAGCGTTCAGGCGGACTGCTTCATCCAGTAATGCCTGACAAGCGGTGACGCCAGTGACAATTTTCTTCACTTCATCACGCCCTTCGACCTGCAAACCATTCGGGCCGTAGTCTTTAAAGGCGGAGGTGTTCAGCAGTTGGTTAACAATGTGTTCAAGCTCTGTATTACGCATAGCAATTCCTGAAGTGCTCGTTAACCGGACCGGCCGGTTAACTTCGTCAGCGGTTACGCCGCTAGTGGGATACAGGCAACAATAGCAAAATTATTTACGAGCCGCTTCAAACGCTTCGAGCGTGCGTTTCCGGGCTTCTTTATGATCGACCACAGGCTGAGGATAATCCAGCGAGACCCCCATATTATCAGCCCAGATGTGCGGCTGATGAATATGCTTAACCGGCACGTCTTTCAACTCCGGCAGCCACTTGCGGATAAACGCGCCTTCTTTATCAAAACGCTCGCCCTGAGTCGTTGGGTTGAAAATACGGAAGTAGGGTGCGGCATCATTGCCACTGGAAGCCGCCCACTGCCAGCCGCCGTTGTTGGCTGCCAGATCGCCATCAATCAGCTGTGACATAAAGTAGCGTTCCCCTTCCCGCCAGTCGATCAGCAGGTCTTTCACCAGGAAGCTGGCGACGATCATTCGCAGGCGGTTATGCATCCAGCCTGATTTATTCAGCTGGCGCATCGCAGCATCGACTATCGGGTAGCCTGTTTTGCCCTGCTGCCAGGCTTCCAGCTTCGTATCCACCGGCTGCCACTTCACCTTGTCGGTCCAACTGATGAACGGCTTATGCTTGCAGAGCTTCGGCCAGGCAACCAGCAGATGACGGTAAAACTCTCGCCAGATCAGTTCGTTCAGCCAGACAAAGACTTTCCCGTCCTCCAGACCACGCGGGTGCTCAGCCAGAAGCCGGTGCAGACACTGTCGGGGCGAAAGCACGCCAGTGGCAAGGTACACCGACAGCCTGCTGGTGCCGTCAACCGCAGGAATATCCCGGTAATCAGCGTATTCCGTGACCGGCTTCTGGCAAAACTGCCTTAACTGGTGCAAAGCCGCTTTCTCTCCAGCCGCAAACAGCTCGCTGTCGAACGCTTCAGAGGGATAATCGAAAGGGTTGATGACCGGGATTTTGCTTAACGGTGCACCCTCACGAGGTTTGGGAGCAGGCACGCAATCAGGCAATCCCTCATGCAGACGTTTTACAAAAGCCCGGCTGAAGGGCGTGAAGACTTTATACATCTCACGGTTACCGGTCAGTACGCTGCCGGGAGGCAGTAATAAACTGTCATCGAATCCCTGAGAAATGATATCGAGGTCAAACAGCGCTCGCTCCGCTGCAGCATCTCTCTCACGCTCATTCACTTCGTATTGATAGTTATAGAACAGACGATCGACTTTATGCTGCTGACAGAAATCACTTAATGCCTCAACAGAGGCGGTGAAATCATCACACTGCAAAGCATGGAGGGCGATGCCCTTCTCTGCCAGAGAGTGTTGAACATCCAACAGATTCTGGAAGATAAAAGCCGCCTGTTTCGGTGCCATCGAATGGCTTTTCCACTGCTGTGGTGTGGCAATAAACAGGGCTAAAACCTTTGCCTTTGCATCGCGGCAGGCGGCGTGCAAAGCGTAATTATCATGGATGCGCAGATCGTTGCGCAGCCAGATCAAATGGGTGGCCATAAAACTCCCTGAAAAAAACTAGTGTCCATAGCGCAGGCGTAGCGCTTCCGGATAGGGTTCAAAGTAGCGCTGCTGCGCCAGATAAGCATCGGGAAACTCCGCCATGTAGTGTTTTAACAAGGTGATTGGTGCCAGCAAAGGCTGCAAGCCCTGGCGATAGTGCTCAATCAGCGAGGTCAGCTCATGGCGCTGTTTTGAGGTCAACTGAGGGCGGAAATAGCCCTGAACGTGCATCAGCACGTTGGTGTGGTTGCCTCTGGTGGCCTGATTCTTCAGTAAATCCATCAGGCGCTGGCGATATTCAAGCGCAAACTCTTCCAGCGATGACCAGTCGGCCATTGCCGCAACAAAACGCCCCATTTCCCGATATTCCGGCTGAGAGTGCGCCAGCAAAGAGAGTTTATAACGGCTGTGAAAAGCCATTAATTTGCCGCGTGTCAGTCCGCTTCGCCACAATTCGTTAAATTCGTGCAGGGTATAAACGCGCTCAACAAAGTTTTCACGCAGGACAGGATCGTGCAGGCGCCCATCTTCTTCTACCGGCAGCCACGGCATTTGTGCCATCAGCTCACGGGTAAAAATACCTACCCCTTCTTTCCGGTTGTTGTTGTTATCGGCCTGATAAACCCTGACACGCTCCATGCCGCAGCTCGGTGATTTAGCGCAAACAATATAGCCACAGAGATGATGCAGGGTAGAAACGCGTTTCTCTGAATAGGTCTGCATCTGTTCGGTAACCGGTTCGCCTTTACCGTTACTGAAGCACAGCGCGGGTTCAGCACCTTCTCTTTCAGTCAGACGCAAAGCAGGACGCGGCGTCGGCAATCCGATAGCCATTTCAGGGCAGGCAGGCTCATAACGGATAAACGGGGCGAGATCTTCGGTGGCAAATGCACAGCGTTTATGGCCGCCGTCAAAACGGACGTTGTCACCGAGCAAACAGGCGCTGATGCCGACAGGGATTTTTCCGCTCATAGTTGTACAACCTCCAAATTCTTGTAGAGGTTTAAGTGTAGCTGAAAGCCAGGCAATGATCGCGTAGTGGTTGCACAACAGGCAAAAAAAATCCCGCCGGAGCGGGAGATTTTAGTAGAAGTCGCAACCTGCGGCTTCAGACTGGGCCAGCCAGACCGGCTGAGTGCTGGTTTTAGACCAGACGCGGTGCAGATAGCTGTAAAACTTTGCACGATCCTGACGGAAGAGCATAACCGGTAAAGCCAGAGTGCCTGCGACAACGACCGCAATGCGACGCAGGACAATCCGGTGTAAAGAGTAGTGCTGATAAAGACCCATATGTCCTCCAGTTAGCTGAATCATTCATTGATGTAATCTGGGCAAAATAATAGCGCTTATTGTGTAACTTTACTACTCATCCGACCACTTTTCAGGAAAATACTGGGGAAAACGCCCCTGAACTGTAAGTGGGTTACATAATGGTTAAATATGGCGTCATTAATTAACAAATAAATTACATCCTTATTCTCAGCTTACGGCGTGGCGGCTTCATACCCTCAGACATCAAGCCAAAGAAGGATTGCAGCAAACCCCCGTTATATTTGGTAAATTGAGGCACGTGTGTGACCAGATAAAGTGAAGGACAACGGGTGACAACAGTTCTGATCGTTGAAGATGAAAAAGAGATACGCCGTTTTCTGCGCATTGCGCTGGAGGGCGAGTCCCTGCGGGTGTACGACGCAGATACTCTGCAACGAGGGCTGATTGAAGCGGCAACGCGTAAACCTGATTTAGTGATCCTCGATCTGGGTTTGCCTGACGGTGACGGCAATCAGTTCATCCGCGAAATACGCCAGTGGAGCGCCATTCCGGTTATCGTGCTGTCAGCACGGAGTGACGAGCAGGATAAGATCGCCGCACTGGATGCCGGAGCCGATGATTTTCTCACTAAGCCCTTTGGTATCGGTGAACTGCTGGCAAGAGTGCGTGTTGCGCTTCGGCACAGAGAGAGTTCAGGCACTGCGGCGCAGGCCAGCGAAATCACCTTCAGCGAAGTGTGCGTGGATATTGCCGGGCGGCGCGTGACCAAAGGCGGCGCGGATTTACATCTGACGCCGATAGAGTTTCGTCTGCTGGTCAGCCTGCTGAATCACGCAGGCAAAGTGATGACGCAACGGCAGTTGCTGAATCAGGTTTGGGGGCCAAATGCCGTCGAGCACAGTCATTATTTGCGCATATATATGGGGCATCTGCGGCAGAAGCTGGAAAATGATCCGGCGCAGCCTCGCCACCTGATCACTGAAACTGGCGTGGGTTATCGCTTTATGCCTTAAACGGCGGCGATACAGGCAATAAAAAAGGCGCTGTCTCAGCGCCTTTTGTTTCAGGTATGACTTCGAGATTAGGCGTTTTTCAGCACTTCGCTGACAATCTCAACCGCTTCTTTCTCAATCTGCTCACGGTGCTCGGCACCGAGGAAGCTCTCGCAGTAGATTTTGTAGGCATCTTCCGTGCCGGAAGGACGGGCAGCAAACCAGCCGTTCTCCGTCATCACTTTCAGACCGCCGATCGAGGCGCCGTTACCCGGAGCCGCAGTCAGACGTGCAGTGATCGGATCGCCAGCCAGCGTATCCGCGCTAACCATTTCTGGAGACAGCTTGGACAGCGCCGCTTTTTGCGCAGAAGTGGCAGAAGCCTGCAGACGGTTGTAGCTAGGTGCGCCGAAACGCTCTGCCAGCTCGTCATAGTGCTGCTGTGGATTTTTCCCGGTTACCGCAGTGATTTCAGCCGCCAGCAGGCACATGATGATGCCGTCTTTATCGGTTGACCACGGCGTACCGTCGAAGCGCAGGAAGGAAGCGCCAGCGCTCTCTTCGCCACCGAAACCAAAGCTGCCATCAAACAGGCCGTCTACGAACCATTTGAATCCAACCGGGACTTCCACCAGCTTACGGCCAATGTCATTCACTACGCGGTCGATCATCGCGCTGGAGACCAGCGTTTTGCCCACGGCGACATCTTTGCCCCACTGTGGACGGTTCTGGAACAGGTAGTTGATCGCTACAGCCAGGTAGTGGTTCGGGTTCATCAGGCCAGCAGGCGTGACGATACCGTGACGGTCATAATCCGGATCGTTGGCGAAGGCCAGATCGAATTTATCACGCAGCGCCAGCAGACCCGCCATCGCACTCTCAGAAGAGCAATCCATGCGGATCACGCCATCTTTATCGAGGTGCATAAAGCGGAAGGTCTGATCGACAGAATCGTTAACGATGGTCAGATCAAGATTGTAGTACTCGGCAATACGCTGCCAGTAAGCAATCCCTGAACCCCCTAAAGGATCCACACCAATTTTCAGGCCAGCTTTTTGAATGGCAGGAATATTAACGATCTGCGCCAGGCCTTCAATGTAAGGCTGGATCAGGTCTTTTTCCTGCAAATGGCCGCTTTCCCAGGCTTTATCCAGCGCGATGCGCTTAACGCCTTTCAGGCCATCTTTGATCAGTGCGTTGGCACGATCTTCAACCACTTTGGTGACGTTAGTGTCAGCCGGTCCACCGTTTGGCGGATTGTATTTAATCCCGCCATCTTCCGGTGGGTTGTGCGAAGGCGTGATCACAATGCCATCAGCCTGAGGGCCAGCAGATTTGTTGTGCTCCAGAATCGCATTAGAGATCGCTGGCGTAGGCGTATAGCCATTGTCCAGCTGCACAATCACATCAACACCGTTCGCGGCCAGCACTTCCAGTACGGAAATGATCGCTGGCTCGGAGAGTGCGTGCGTATCTTTGCCGACGAAGCAAGGACCGGTAATGCCGTTCTTTTTGCGTTCTTCTGCAATCGCCTGAGCAATAGCCAGAATGTGCGTCTCGTTAAAGCTCTGACGCCCTGCACTGCCGCGATGGCCAGACGTTCCGAATTTCACCGCATGTTCTGGGTTGCTCAGATCGGGTTGCAGGACGTAATACTGTGACGTTAATTGTGCAACGTTAATCAAATCACTCTGCTGGGCTGGTTGCCCGGCACGGGGGTGATTGGCCATTGGCGATTCTCCCTGACGCTTCTTTATCAGTTAGAGGGTGCCGCAAACCTTGTCAGCGAGTTCCGCAGGGAACTGCATTGACTGCATGATGTGCTCCACCATGCTGCGTTTGCGACCTGTGTTGGTGTTGGTGATCACCCAATACGGTGTGCCGGGGATATGTTGCGGCTTGGTATGGGTGCCATTCTGTACCAGGATCTGCTGATTGCCTGCAAAGTAGACGCGCGTGCGGCCGAGCAGTGACTCGGTAGCGGCGGCAAATGCTTTGGGATCCTGATTATATAAAGTCGACAGAATGAGCATAAAACGGTTAACCGCTTTTTTCTGCTCAGCATATTCGTCAGACAGCAGCAGCTCACGCACCGCGCGAACGCGATCCTGAGGGCGAGATTCCACCTTCAGAGGGGCGGAATCTTTTGCCACGCTTACGGCTGTAGGCGCTGTTACCACGGCAGCTGCTGGCGCTTTTTGCCCGGCCGTAAATTTAAGCATACGACGCAAAATGTCAGAGGCGCTTTCACCAATATGCTGAGTGTGACTGGCGATATAACGGTAGAGCTCTTCGTCGACTTCAATAGTTTTCATCTTGATCCAGTACAATTTATTGCTGATAAGAGCCGGTCTGTACGCTGTCTGCACTAGCCGCACAGGATAACCAGCTCTAACACGAGGATTATAAAGTTAAATCCTGCCGGGGTGTAGCTTCAGCCCCTGATACCAGTAAAAGTCAGAATATGCCGCAAAAAGAGTGGCGGGCAGTTTCTGGCCATCACGGCAGGAAAAAGTGAATCTATGATACCCTAACCCCTCGTTTCAACAGTAAGAACTTTGTTATGAAATTGAATACTCGCTTGCTATCTGAACAATCCGTCCGCGCTGAGGTTCCTGTGGTATTGATCCACGGGCTTTTTGGCAGTCTTGATAATTTGTCTGTGCTCGCCAGAGGATTAAAAGACGATTGCCAACTGCTGCAGATCGACCTGAGAAACCACGGGTTGTCGCCTCGAAGTGACGAGATGAATTATCAGGCGATGGCAAAGGATGTGCTGGAAACGCTGGACGAAGAAGGGATCGACAAAGTCTCGGTGATCGGCCACTCGATGGGCGGAAAAGTGGCGATGGCGTTAACAGCGCTGGCGCCAGAACGGATTGACCGGCTGGTGGTAATCGATATGGCGCCTGTCGCTTACCCGACCCGTCATCACGAGACTATTTTTGCTGCGCTGAAAGCGGTAACCGCTTCTGGCATTACTGTACGCAGTGAAGCCGCAGCGCTGATGCGTGAAACCTTAGCAGAGGAAGGCGTGATTCAGTTTCTGCTGAAATCCTTTCAGCAAGGCGAATGGCGTTTCAACGTGCCGGTACTGTGGCAGTGCTATGAGCAGATTATTGGCTGGCAGCCGGTTCCGGCATGGGAACACCCTGCGCTGTTTATCCGTGGCGAACTTTCCCCCTATCTGGCCGATGAGCACCGTGATGCTCTGCTGGCTCAGTTCCCTAAAGCCCGGGCTCATGTGGTTAACGGGGCTGGTCATTGGGTACATGCCGAAAAACCTGATGCTGTTTTGCGCGCAGTCCGCCGTTTTTTTGCGCTGTAAAAACAATTCTATCCTGAGAGGGCTAAATCATTGTCGTCATGACTTTCGCTGGGGTATGATGGCGCGCTAAAAATTTGTCGCTGCACGAAATTCAGCCGACATCAGGCCTGAACCATCAGAACTCCAGCCTTTCAGTATCATGATTCTATGGCAAAAGAAAACACGGACCGCACCACGATCGATCTGTTCGCAGATGACCGTCGCCCGGGACGACCAAAAACCAATCCGCTGACGCGTGATGAGCAGCTGCGTATCAATAAACGCAACCAGCTCAAGCGGGATAAAGTGCGCGGGCTGAAGCGCGTTGAACTGAAAATGAACAGTGACGCGGTTGATGCTCTGAACCAGCTTGCCGAGCAGCGTAATATGAGCCGCAGCGAGCTGATTGAAGAAATGCTCATGGCGCAGTTAGCCGAACAGGACCGCTGAACAGACGCTTTCAGCCTCCCCCGGTGAAGCACAAAGCGACAAAAGCAGGCGGATTACTCATTTATCCCCCTTAAGCTGTCTGCTATTATTGCCGGTATCTGTAGTAGAGCCTTCACCCTATCATTAAGTTTCAAGAGGTTAGTAAGTCATGGCAATCGTAGGCATTTTCTTTGGCAGCGATACAGGCAATACCGAAAACATTGCAAAAGTGATCCAGAAGCAACTCGGTACCGAGGTGGCTGAAGTTCATGATATCGCTAAAAGCAGCAAAGAAGACCTTGAAGCCTTTGATATTCTGCTGCTCGGTATTCCTACCTGGTACTACGGCGAAGCGCAGTGCGACTGGGACGATTTCTTCCCAACGTTGGAAGAAATTGATTTCAATGGCAAACTTGTTGCGCTGTTCGGCTGTGGCGATCAGGAAGATTACGCTGAGTACTTCTGTGACGCGATGGGCACCATCCGCGACATTATCGAGCCAAAAGGCGCCGTGATCGTCGGCCACTGGCCAACCGAAGGCTACCATTTTGAAGCTTCTAAAGGGCTGGCGGATGATAAGCACTTCCTCGGTCTGGCAATTGACGAAGATCGTCAGCCAGAGCTCACCAGTGAGCGTACCGAGAAGTGGGTCAAACAGATTTATGATGAGCTCCAGCTGAAAGAAATTCTCGAAGCTTAAGGAGAGCGGCCTGATTGGGAGGTATCTCACATCAGGCCAGTGATTTTTCCTATAGAAGTAATAGACACATTTTTGTAACTTTCATCTGCAAATCTGTAGAATATCGCCATCGGTCACCCGCTTTCTCAGCGCCTTTCGCCCTAATAGCGACTATGATGAGGCAGAGCGAAATGTCAGCCCAGCGCTTGCTCTCACGGACGTAACGACTCTCTCCTTACCTCCCTTGAATGAGATGCATCGTCAGTGGTGTTCATTTCGAAGTATCAGTTCTATAATGAGACGTTTGGCTTTTCGCGACGACCGATGTTCAGGGCTTTTCAGCCACATAGTGACTAGCAAAGTAACAGGACAATATCCGCATGACTGACAATAACACCGCATTAAAGAAGGCCGGCCTGAAAGTCACGCTTCCACGACTTAAAATTCTGGAAGTACTTCAGGAACCTGAGGGCCATCACGTCAGTGCGGAAGACTTGTACAAGCGTCTGATTGACATGGGCGAAGAGATTGGTCTGGCGACGGTTTACCGCGTTCTGAACCAGTTTGATGATGCCGGGATCGTTACCCGTCATAATTTCGAAGGCGGTAAATCCGTTTTTGAACTGACTCAGCAACATCACCACGATCATCTGATTTGCCTGGATTGTGGCAAGGTGATCGAGTTTCGTGATGAAAATATCGAAGCTCGTCAGCGTGACATCGCCACGCGCCACGGCATCAAACTCAGTAACCACAGCCTGTACCTTTACGGTCATTGCTCAACTGGTGACTGCCGTGAAGATGAAACGCTGCACGACAAGTAATCTGCACTAACAGTAAAAACCGGTGAATCTTCACCGGTTTTTTTTTGCCTGCTATTCAGTTACAGCACTTCTGTCCGGCTGAATCGCAGTCCATCAGGACTCCGCGTTCTTAGCAGGACTTTACCTTCAACTGCAGGGTGTTGATCGGCTTGCCAGACCTGCCAGTTCAGCCCTTCATCCATGCTGTACTCAACGGTTAAGCCTGGCAGCTCGGTGTTCACCACCAGCTTGCCCTCTTTTACACTGCCTCCCGGTACGGGCAAACGATACTCTATGCCTGCTTTGTCCAGTTTTGCCAGCTCACGCTGCCCCAGAAGATTAGCAAACCGCTGCCAGTCCTTTAGCTGCGCCTGACGGTCGACAAAACGAGTTTTGCCACCGATATACTCTTTGCCAGCCACATAATTCTGCTCCCAGCCAGCACGGTGCCAGGCACGCTCCGCAACGGACAGAATTCTTGGGAACAGCTTGTGCTCCACCTGCTGGTCTGTGCGGGTCGTTTCACTCCAGAGTTGTGCGGACATGCCATAAGCCCCAGGCCACGGCTTGTCTGACTTAGCCGCAAAGGTTTTGCCATCGCGGTCGAACGAGGTCTCGGCATTTTGCGGCAGGTTATCCGGCGCGAAGTTAAAAATCTTTCTTTCATCCGTGTAGCGCGCTCCCCAGTAATATCCTCTTTCCAGAGGGTTCACCTCTGCCGGGAAATCAACGTAAAGGTAATCAGGGCTGGAAACAATCACTTGATAACCCTTGTTTGCCCAATCGTTGGCCGAATCGAAGCCGCCCCAAAACAGCGTGTCCCAGAAGTTCACCGCCACTTTATCTGTAGCAAACACCCCGGCATTGTCAGCATCTTTCACCCCATCCTGCCAGGCCTGCATTTTATCGATGCCGTGAGCCTTAACCTGTTTACTGACATTCATCGCAAAATAGCTGGGCAGATGATCGAGGTTTTTGACCTTCCCTTCCTGGATCATCTTCTGGCAAACCTGAGATTTTCCCCACGGCTTATCTTGCTGACTCCAGTCCAGTATTCCCGTGCCTTCAACCGGCGTGTTCTTGTCCGAATAGCCCGTTCCTAAGCGAATGTTTTTGGCTTCATCCCCGCCAAAATGCCAGGTTTTTAGCGGCTGCCCGGCGGCTTTGTGCATCGCCTGGATCTCACCGATCACTTTATCGGTAAAGCGTAACGAGGAGCTCAGGCAAGGATTGAGATAACTGGTGCGATCGTAAAGCTGAACAGACGTGGTGTTAGAGGAATCGGTGGGATCGATCAGACGGTATTCAGAAGCCTCTTTTTCCTTACCTTCATTGAACAAGCGATGGTAACGCGCCTCCATCGAAATCACCGCGGCACGGGCGTGGGCTGGCATGTCGATTTCCGGGATAACCTGAATGCCACGGGCATCGGCATATTTCACAATGTCGATGTACTGCTGGCGAGTGAAATGCCCGCTGCCAGTGTTGTCGCTATCCGGGCCAGAACCTAACTGAGGCAGCAGGCAGCGCTTCTCTTCAAGATCATGGCAACGCTTGCTACCAATCGTTGTTAGCTCCGGCAGACCTGGAATTTCAATACGCCAGCCTTCATCATCGGTCAGATGGAAATGGAAGACATTGAGCTTCCATGCTGCCATCTGGTCGAGCATCCGCAGCACCACCTCTTTACTGTGAAAGTTACGCGCTACATCGAGGAAGATTGCCCGGTATTCAAAACGTGGCGCATCGCTGGCTTTTAGAGTGGCAATATTCAGACTGCCATCGGCCGGAATCAGTGAAAGGATCGACTGCAAACCGTACAACACCCCGTTCTGATCATACCCCACCACTTCAGCCTTATTCTTGCCAATACTCAGGGTGTAGCCCCCCGGAACGGACAGCTTTTTATCGAGCGCATTCTTGCCGACCCGAGTGGTGATCGGGTATCCAGCAGGCTGTACTTTCACCCCCAGCTGGTCAAAACGCTGTTTGATGGCCTGTGATTTTTCAGTCGACAGGCTTCCCAGCTCCAGCTTCACCCCACCTGAGAGATCTACATCATCTGAGAATACGGAAACGTTCATCGGAGTGGGAAGGATCTGCCCCCGCAAGGCTGAGGTGGCCACCAACGCAACATCGCTGTTTTTAGTAAAACGGCTCTGCGCATCCATCAGCACGTTCTTATCATCTGCGCTGCGTCGCCACTGATCGCCAAAGGGCTCAACGAAGGTGGTCAACAGCTCGGTATCGGTACTGGCCAGGACTTTTGGCGTAGCATCACCAGATGTTACATACCAGCGTGGCATCACATCGGTGATAAACAACTGCCAGTATTCATTGATTATCGGGATCTCAACGGTTTCGCCCGCCGCGATGCCTGTAAAATTGTCTGTCGGTTCCAGCCGGGTTAAATCTCCTACGATATGCACCATGCGAAACTGATCGCTTTCGACCTTCAGCGTTTCATGCACATTGGACATATAGATAGCCCAGTCCTTGCTGTTGATAGCCGGGCCAGGATTGGTGAGGCTAATCGTTGCACGGTTACAGGAGGCCCAATCGGCCCCCAGTCCGGCGCAGTCAACACCATGCTGGGCGGCAAGGTTATCCGTCACTTTGTACTTCACGCCGAACTGGCTGATTTGATCCACTAGCTGCTGGTTGGCTACGGCTCCGCCACTGGCAAACGCGGTTATCAGTGCGGCGGCAATCAAACTGGCTTTGAACTTTCTCATCCTTTATTCCTTGTTCGTAAGTAGGTCGTTCGCTCAATTTTTGGAAAGACAAACCGCAATGTTCCTGTCACAAAATCGTAAACGGGGCGGTTACAATGAACTTCAGGTCTTTCTCATCCTGGAAGACGTTGCCATAACCGCCGCTCCAACTTGCAAGGTTGGAATGGTTGTCATAACGGGTGTAATGCAGTTTGAATAGCGTGCCTTTCGCTGCGCCCTGCTGCACTTTGTAGAGCAAGTCCAGGTTCCAGGCGGATTCTCTCAGCCGGGTGTTCTGCTGATAGATCGCTTTGGTGCTGGGTTTGGCATCCCAGCCATAGACATAAGAGGTGCCTAGCGAAAGCCCAGGCAGTCCCCACTCTTTCAGTTCATAAAGCACACCTGCGAACAGAGCCTTCTCACCGTTAGCATTGAAGTCAGAACGGCTATCCCACCAGATATCCAACCGGCCATTGGACGTGGCGTAGCCTGGCGTCATACGTTGCAGGAAGTAGCCCTGATTCCCCTCCGCCTTGACCCAGGTTCCTTCAAGACGCAGATCGAAAGGCCCGGCGGTATAGCCGAAGGTTATTGCCTGTAACCAGGCCAGCCCGTCATACACATCATTAGGGTTAGCGGCCCCGCCGTACTCTTTATCGGTGGCACCGTAGAATTGCCAGCTGGTAGTCAGCGGGTTTTGCGCCAGTGAGAAGGCATAAGAAAGTTTGGCGAAATACTGGTCCATATACCCGGCAGCCTGACCAAAAGCCCCTTCCACCAGCAGGTCGTTTTTGAAGTCGTATTTTGCGCCTGCGGAATGCAGGTAGGAGAGGCCAGTTTGCCCGTCGGCCTTGCGGAAGTTGTAGGTATTGCGATACCAGGGTGCCTTGTATTCATCACTCCACATGTAGGAGAGTGACAGCTCACCGGCTTCAGCAAAGTCGTACTTTGCCCCCACCTCAGCACCACGATAGGTGCCAGGCAAAAAACTCCAGTTAGGCGCCAGCAGCGACTGCCCCTGAGGCTGTAAATAACCGGCCCGTAGCCAGTAGTCATTGAGTTTAAATTTCACTGCAGCCTGATAAATGCTCGCACCATTTTTATTCCCGCTCCACTTTTCATCCCAGCGGGTATTCGCATCACTGAAGCCTATTTCATTTGGCGCTGCCGGGCCTTTATCTGACATTTCCAGCGCACCAAATACGGCTAAATCCACACCAATAAAGTTTGCAGCGTAGCCAGAAGAGAAATCCAGATTACTGTTAAAAGTTGAATGATGGAGGTTCTGTTGATATTGACCGTATTTATCGCTATCAGGATTGAGGTCTTTTCGTTCACGATGCCGTTGCCAGTAATAAACGCCGCCCGTAAGTGAGGCATCATCCATAAAACCGGCAGCAGTAACTTCAGGAATAAAAAAGACACCAGAGAGAGCGATACAACAGGCAACCGTGCCCGTCAGCACCGGCTGTGAGGCGGTAAGAAACGACATAGATAACCTCTCTTCCATAAGAGTAAAGCCCAGGACAGGCGTGATATCAATTGGTTATAAGAGTCCATAACAGACGGAAACTCAAAGATGATGATATTTTTCGCGACGCGAATTATCAATGACTATTTCAAAGCGAAAGAGGAAAGTATGAGCAATGACACAAAAAATTGACTGCTTGCTGAATAACGACAAATAACATCGCTAATACGCCGTAAAAATTAACAAATCATGCATTAATAAATCCAGAAAATAAACCACCATGGAAATACTTTAACCACAGATTAATAACATCCTTATATCTTATTAACGCAAAAAAAATGCAGCCCGAAGGCTGCATTTTTGTCAGGTAATCAGAGCGCGTTAGTCGCCCACTTTCGCCCAGGTATCACGCAGGCCAACGGTGCGGTTAAACACCAGATTGGTGGCGCTGGAATAACGGCTGTCAGCACAGAAATAGCCTTCACGCTCGAACTGATACGGGCTGTTGGCTTCTGCCTTCTGCAGGCCTGGCTCGACAAAGCCCTGACGGATCAACAAAGACTCAGGGTTAATCGTGGTCATAAAGTCTTCTGCCGCACCCGGATTTGGCACGCTGAACAAACGATCATACAGGCGGAATTCAGCTGGAAGTGCATGCTCAGCAGACACCCAGTGAATAACGCCTTTCACTTTACGGCCATCAGCCGGATCTTTGCTTAACGTCTCGGTATCGCAGGTACAGAACAGGCAAGTAATGTTGCCCTCTTCGTCCTTCGCAATACGTTCAGCTTTGATCACATAAGCATTGCGCAGGCGAACTTCTTTGCCCAGCACCAGACGCTTGTACTGCTTGTTGGCTTCTTCACGGAAGTCCGCACGATCGATATAAATTTCACGGCTGAACGGAACTTCACGCGTGCCCATCTCCGGTTTATTCGGATGATTAGGCATGGTGATAATCTCTTCATGATTAGCTGGCAGGTTTTCAATCACCACCTTAACCGGATCCATCACCGCCATCGCACGTGGAGCGTTCTCGTTCAGATCGTCGCGGATACAGGATTCAAGTGAAGCCATCTCAACGATATTGTCCTGCTTGGTCACGCCGATACGGCGGCAGAACTCGCGGATTGAACCCGCGGTATAACCACGACGGCGCAAACCGGAAACGGTCAGCATACGTGGGTCATCCCAGCCTTCCACAACCTTCTCAGTCACCAGACGGTTCAGGTTACGCTTGGACATAATGGCGTATTCAAGATTCAGGCGAGAGAACTCGTACTGACGCGGATGCATCGGAATAGTGATGTTATCCAGCACCCAGTCATACAGGCGGCGGTTATCCTGGAACTCTAACGTACAGAGTGAATGCGTGATCCCTTCCAGCGCATCGGAAATGCAGTGGGTGAAGTCATACATTGGATAGATGCACCACTTATTACCGGTCTGGTGATGCTCGGCAAACTTAATGCGGTACAGAACCGGATCGCGCATCACGATAAAGCTGGAAGCCATATCGATTTTCGCACGCAGGCAGGCAGTCCCCTCGGCAAATTCACCGTTGCGCATTTTTGCAAACAGCGCCAGGTTCTCTTCTACAGTGCGATCGCGGTACGGGCTATTTTTACCTGGCGCTGTCAGCGTTCCGCGGTATTCACGGATCTGCTCAGGGCTCAGTTCGTCAACATAGGCCAGGCCTTTGTTGATCAACTCAACCGCGTAATTATGCAGTTGGTCGAAATAGTCAGAGGAGTAGCGAACATTGCCAGTCCACTCGAAACCCAGCCACTGCACGTCTTGTTTGATTGACTCAACAAACTCCAGGTCTTCTTTGACCGGGTTGGTGTCATCAAAACGCAGGTTGCACTGGCCTTGATAATCTTGCGCAATACCAAAGTTAAGACAGATAGACTTGGCATGGCCAATGTGCAGATAACCATTCGGCTCCGGCGGGAAGCGGGTATGCACGCTGGCATGTTTACCGGTCGCCAGATCTTCGTCGATGATCTGACGAATAAAGTTAGTTGGGCGGGCTTCAGCCTCACTCATCTTAATTTCCTCAGTAATGCTTAGCATAAGAAGTGCGTGAAATAACGGAGTATGATCCACAAAGCCGGGAAGGGAAACAACCGTTTGTTGCGGTAAAACGATAAAAAAAGGGTGGGAATCACTTCCCACCCTTCAGTGTCACTCAAGAAGAGTTAGCCATTAATGTCGAACAGGCGACTTTCACCGGCTACCACGGTTTGACCGGCATGCAACGTAATGCCGCTGTAATCTTCAATATTGCTGACCACAACCGGGCTAATCATCGAGCGGGCATTGGCATTCAGGAAGGCCAGATCCATTTCGAGGACCGGCTGACCTGCCGTAACCTGAGTCCCTTCTTCCACCAGACGGGTAAAGCCTTTGCCTTCCAGCCCAACGGTGTCCAGACCCATATGCACCACCACTTCTACGCCCTTCTCTGTTTCCAGACAGAAGGCGTGGTTGGTGTTGAAGATTTTCACCACGGTACCCGCAGCAGGAGAAACCACGGTGCTGCTGGTTGGCTTGATAGCCAGGCCTTCACCTACCGCTTTGCTGGCGAACGCTTCATCAGGAACCTGCTCCAGCGCGACCACTTCACCGCTGACTGGCGCAACCAGCGTAGCAATGATGCCTTTAGGGGCGTTTGGAACCGCTTGAGGAGCCACTTTAGCCGCCTGAGGTGCAGGCGCTGTAGAGGCAGACCAGGCGGCAATCGGGCCTTTAGCAATCAGCTTTTTCATCACTTCAGCGATGGATTCTGCTTTTGCACCCACAATCACCTGAACGGTTTGCTTGTTCAGTTTCACAATACCGGAAGCACCAAGGCGCTTACAGGCAGCATCGTTTACCAGGCTTGAATCTTTCACAGACAGACGCAGACGGGTAATACAGGCATCAATAATTTGCAGGTTATCGGAACCGCCGATCGCCGCAACATATTGCTGGGAAAGCTGGTTCAGCCCTTCCTCGGTGTTGCTGTTGGCTTCATTGTCGACCACTTCCTCGCTCGCATCTTCACGGCCAGGTGTTTTCAGGTTAAACATGCGGATCACCGCTGTGAACAGCACAAAGTAGATGCCGAATGCCGCCAAGCCCATCACCAACAGCATCCAGACGTTTTTACTGGCCGCTGGCAGGTTGTACATCAAGGTGTAGTCAATCGCACCTGCTGAGAAGGAGAAGCCAGCGTGGATGCCCAGAGCTGTGGCAATGTACAGGCTGATTCCGGTTAACAGCGCATGGATCAGATAGAGCATCGGCGCCAGGAACATGAACAGGAATTCCAGCGGCTCAGTCACACCGGTCAGGAACGCGGTGATTGCCA
This sequence comes from Erwinia sp., assembly GCF_049696395.1. Classification (GTDB taxonomy): domain Bacteria; phylum Pseudomonadota; class Gammaproteobacteria; order Enterobacterales; family Enterobacteriaceae; genus Erwinia. The sequence continues at coordinate 7,360 of NZ_JBAVTT010000128.1, read as the reverse complement.
CGGAAAGCAGCATACCGCCAACCATTGGACGACGCTCTTTCGGTGCAGCCAGGTACATCGCTAACGCTGCGCCAGGCAAACCGAACATCATGATTGGGAAGAAGCCAGACATGAACATGCCTGCGGTGCCATCCCCAGCGTAGAAGCGGTTGATATCACCGTGGAACACCGCACCGGCCGCATTGTGGAACTCACCAATCTGGAACCAGGCAATGGTGTTAAGCACCTGATGCAGACCGGTCGGGATCAACAGACGGTTAACGAAACCAAAGACGCCGGCACCGAACGCCCCTTCCGAAACAATCCATTCACCACCAGAGTGAATAGCTGCCTGAACCGGAGGCCAGATATAGCCGAAGATCGCGGCCAGTATCAGACAGAAGAAGCCAGTTGCGATAGGAACAAAGCGCTTGCCACCAAAGAAGCTCAGGAAGTCAGGCAGTTTGATATCAGACCAGCGGTTATAAGTAGCACCGGCCACCAGCCCGGTAATGATACCGGCCAGTACACCCATATTGATTGCTGGGTTGATGGTGACCATGGATTTGGTCAGGATGAAGTAGCCCACCGCACCAGCCAGTGCAGCCGCACCAGCATTGTCTTTCGACCAGGTTGAGGCCACACCGATGGCGAAAATCAGCGCCAGGTTGTCAAAAATCGCGCCGCCACCTTGAGCGATAAACGGCATATTGAGTAAATCTGGCTGGCCGAAGCGCAGCATCAATGCTGCAACCGGCAAAACCGCAATTGGCAGCTGTAACGACCGCCCTAATCTTTGAAAGAACCCGAGTATATTCACATTTCCCCCTTTGAGATCCGCTATGCGCAACTAGCCGTTTTCTATTTTTATCACGGCTTGCTGGTTTCTGTATGACACGTTAACCACGGTACGGAGTGTAAAAAGAAATTAATTCGCTTCGCAAATTAATTCGCTCTGTTTGTGACTTTTATCACCAAATAACAGATGAAAATCCGTATCAGGCTGGCTATCACCGCAAACTTATTTTATGATCCGAATTATCCAGACGGATTTATTCCTCGCGGAGACCGGACAGGACGCGTTACGCTTAAGTGCCCTGCACGCTGGACACCGTCTGACTCCCTTAAACATGCTTGCTACTATGAGGTGAAACATGAGACTGATTCCTTTAGCTACCCCGACCCAGGTTGGAAAATGGGCCGCTCGCCATATCGTCAATCGCATTAATGCTTTCAACCCTACCGCGGACCGTCCTTTTGTCCTCGGTCTGCCAACCGGTGGCACCCCACTGGAAGCGTACAAGCATTTAATCGATATGCATAAAGCAGGCCAGGTTAGCTTTAAAAACGTGGTGACCTTTAACATGGATGAATATGTTGGCCTGCCAAAGGAGCATCCGGAAAGCTATCACAGCTTCATGTACCGCAACTTTTTCGATCATGTTGATATTCAACCAGAAAACATCAATCTTCTGAATGGCAATGCCCCAGATATTGACGCAGAATGTCGCCAGTATGAGGAGAAGATCCGTTCTTACGGCAAAATTAACCTGTTTATGGGGGGTGTAGGCAACGACGGTCATATTGCCTTCAATGAACCAGCCTCATCGCTGGCTTCACGTACCCGTATCAAAACCCTGACCCATGATACCCGCGTAGCCAATTCTCGTTTCTTCGATGGTGATGTAAACCAGGTGCCTAAATATGCGCTGACTGTGGGCGTGGGTACACTTTTAGATGCCGAAGAAGTGATGATTCTGGTGATTGGTCATGTGAAAGCGCAGGCTCTTCAGGCCGCCGTAGAAGGCAATGTAAATCATATGTGGACGATCAGCTGCCTGCAGCTGCACGCCAAATCCGTGGTGGTCTGTGATGAACCAGCCACCATGGAACTGAAAGTGAAAACTGTTAAGTATTTCCGCGAGATGGAAGCAGAAAACGTCATAAATCTGTAAATCACTACGGAAACAGCCGGGAGAATATTATGTACGCTTTAACCCATGGCCGGATTTTTACCGGTCACGAAATATTGGATAATCATGCTGTTATCATTGCTGATGGCTTGATTGAGCGCGTGTGCGCCCTGAGTGATGTCCCTGCTGGCGTGACGACGCGTGACGTGGGTGGTGCGATAATTGCTCCCGGCTTTATCGATCTGCAGCTGAATGGCTGTGGTGGCGTTCAGTTCAATGATGATCTCAGCGCACTGAGCGTGGAAACGCTGACGACCATGCAGCAGGCCAATGAAAGATCAGGCTGCACCAGCTATCTGCCTACACTTATTACCAGCACCGACGAAATGATGAAGCGTGCGGTGGAAGTGATGCGCGCATACCTTTCGCAAAACGCCAATAAAGCGCTGGGTTTGCACCTTGAGGGCCCATGGCTGAGCCCAAAAAAACCAGGCACTCATCCGCCTGAATTGATCCGTAAGCCCGACCAGGCGCTGGTGGACTTTCTTTGTGCCAATGCGGATGTGATTGGCCAAATCACCCTTGCGCCTGAGCAGGTTGATAGCGCGGTGATCCGTCAGCTGCGCGAAGCCGGTATCGTCATTTCAGCCGGGCATTCCCATGCCACCCATGATGAAGCACGCGAGGGTATCAGTGCCGGCGTCAGTTTCGCCACCCACTTATATAACGCCATGCCAACCATCACTGGCCGTGAACCTGGGCTAATCGGTGCGCTGTTTGATTCACCGAATGTCTACTGCGGTATCATTGCTGATGGTTTACATGTTCACTACGCTAACATCCGTAATGCCAAACGCATTAAAGGTGACAAACTGATCCTGGTGACCGATGCCACCGCGCCAGCTGGTGCGACCATTGACCAGTTCATTTTTGCAGGAAAAACAATATACTATCGTGATGGACTCTGCGTTGACGAGAACGGCACGCTCAGTGGCTCCGCACTGACTATGATTGAAGCTGTAGCGAACAGCGTTGAACATGTTGGTATCTCACTGGACGAAACGCTGCGAATGGCAACGTTGTACCCTGCACGGGCTATGGGTGTTGAGAAAAAGTTAGGATCGATTGAAGCCGGAAAAGTGGCTAACCTGACGGTTTTCACCCGTGACTACAAAATAATCCAGACTATCGTTAATGGTGACGAAGTCTTAAGCGAGTAGATACTGAATGACCACTGGCGGCCAGGCTCAAATAGGAAATGTCGATCTTGTTAAGCAACTTAATAGCGCGGCCGTTTACCGGCTAATCGACCAGCAAGGGCCGATTTCGCGCATTCAGATTGCCGAACACAGCCAGCTAGCCCCCGCCAGCGTCACCAAAATCACCCGCCAGCTTATTGAGCGCGGGCTGATTAAAGAAGTTGATCAGCAGGCCTCTACCGGAGGCCGTCGCGCCATTTCCATCATTACTGAAACCCGGGGTTTTCACACCATCGGTGTCCGCCTTGGCCGCAGTGATGCGACCCTGACACTGTTTGATCTGAGCGGAAAATCTCTGGCGCAGGAAGACTATGCGCTGCCGGAACGCACTCAGGAAACGCTGGAAAACGCCCTCTTTCATGCTATTGCCAGCTTCAGCGAGCAGCACCAGCGCAAAGTGCGTGAACTGATAGCTATCTCAGTTATCCTGCCCGGCCTGGTGGACCCGAATAACGGCATCATTAAATACATGCCGCATATTCATGTTCATCACTGGCCGCTGGTGACAAATCTGCAAAAACGTTTCAACGTCACCAGCTTCGTCGGTCACGATATCCGCAGTCTTGCGCTTGCGGAGCACTATTTTGGTGCATCACGCGATTGCGCAGACTCTATTCTGGTGCGTGTCCATCGTGGGACGGGCGCCGGGATCATCGCCAATGGCCATATTTTCCTCGGCAGCAACGGCAACGTGGGTGAAATAGGGCATATTCAGGTCGATGCGCTGGGTGAACGTTGCCACTGTGGCAACTTTGGCTGTCTGGAAACTATTGCTGCTAATGGCGCTATTGAAAACCGGGTTCGCCATTTACTCACTCAAGGCTATCCAAGCTCACTGACGCTGGATGATTGCCATATGCCGCAGATCTGCAAAGCGGCTAACCGGGGCGATGCGCTGGCAGTCGAAGTGATTGACTACGTTGGACGGCACCTGGGTAAAGCGATTGCCATTGCCATCAATCTGTTTAATCCGCAGAAAGTGGTGATCGCTGGTGAAATAACCGAAGCAGACAAAGTGCTGTTGGCAGCCATCGAGGGCTGTATTAATACTCAGGTTCTGAAAGCTTTCCGCAAGAATCTGCCAGTGGTACGCTCAGAGATTGATCATCGTTCTGCCATAGGCGCGTTTGCGCTGGCAAAACGGGCCATGCTTAACGGCATCTTATTACAACATTTACTGGAAGGTTAATGAGCGCTTTGACCCTGTCGGACAGTGAAACTGCCACAATTAAAAATGTCATCTGCGATATAGATGGCGTACTGATGCATGACAACACCGCCGTTCCGGGTGCGAATGAGTTCCTGCAACGGATTATGGAAAAAGGGATGCCGCTGGTGGTACTCACCAACTACCCTTCCCAGACCTCACTCGATCTCGCTAACCGCTTTGCCTCTGCCGGGATCGATCTGCCTGATAGCGTCTTTTATACTTCCGCGATGGCTACGGCCGATTTTCTGCGCCGCCAGGAAGGGAAAAAAGCCTACGTTATTGGAGAAGGTGCGCTGATCCACGAGCTGTATAAAGCCGGTTTCACCATCACTGACGTGAATCCGGATTTCGTTATCGTCGGCGAAACACGTTCCTTCAACTGGGACATGATGCATAAAGCGGCTTACCATGTTGCCAATGGCGCCCGGTTTATTGCAACGAATCCCGATACTCATGCACGCGGCTTTGTGCCTGCCTGTGGCGCGCTCTGCGCGGGTATAGAGAAGATCTCTGGTCGCCAGCCGTTTTATGTTGGCAAACCAAGCCCGTGGATTATCCGCGCGGCATTAAACAAGATGCAGGCCCATTCGGAAGAAACGGTGATTGTCGGTGACAACCTGCGTACGGATATTCTGGCTGGCTTCCAGGCTGGACTTGAGACAATCCTGGTGCTGTCAGGCGTTTCCACTCTCAGTGATGTGGATGCGATGCCCTTCCGGCCGAGCTGGATTTATCCCTCGGTGGCAGATATTGACATTATCTGACGATCAGCCCGGCCACTGTGTCGGGCTTTTTTTTACCCTCGCCTGCTCACTCCTTGACCACCCCGCTAAAAACATTAACGATTCAACAATAAATAACGATTTTTATTGCGGATCCATCAACATTTCACGCCAGTGAACAGACTATTTTTCAGAGAAAAGCTAAAACACTTGCTCACATCGATGATATAGAGCATTTTCTTATACATCGGCGAAAAATGTCGCCATTCTTCATTCACGAATCATCATCACCGTTCAGGGATGCCGTAAGGGAGTTAGCTATGTGTTCTATTTTTGGTGTGTTGGATCTGAAAAGCGATCCGGTTGAACTGCGTAAGAAAGCGCTGGAGCTTTCCCGTCTGATGCGTCACCGTGGCCCGGACTGGTCCGGCGTCTATGCCAACGACCACGCCATTCTGGCGCATGAACGTCTGTCTATTGTTGACGTGAACAACGGTGCTCAGCCACTTTACAACGCGGACCACACCCATGTTCTGGCAGTGAACGGTGAAATCTACAACCATCAGGCGCTGCGTGCAGAGCTGAGCGATCGTTACGAATTCCAGACCGAATCTGACTGTGAAGTGATTCTGGCGCTGTATCAGGAAAAGGGCGTTGATTTTCTTGATGACCTGCAGGGCATGTTCGCTTTCATCCTGTATGACAGTGTGAAAAACTCCTACCTGATTGGCCGTGACCATATCGGGATCATCCCGCTGTATATGGGTAACGATGAGCACGGTAACCTGTTTGTGGCTTCAGAAATGAAAGCGCTGGTCCCGGTGTGTAAATCGATCAAAGAGTTCCCTCCTGGAAGCTACATGTCCAGCACCGACGGTGAAATCCGCCGATACTGGCAGCGCGACTGGTTCAGCTATGAAGCCGTTGAACACAACAAAACTGACGCTGTTGAGCTGAAAGACGCGCTGGAAGAAGCGGTGAAAAGCCACCTGATGTCAGACGTCCCTTACGGCGTGCTGCTGTCTGGCGGTCTGGATTCTTCCATTATCTCTGCTGTTACCAAAAAATACGCCGCTAAGCGTGTTGAGGATCAGGACAAGAGCGAAGCCTGGTGGCCACAGCTGCACTCCTTCGCCGTAGGTCTGGAAGGTTCACCGGATCTGAAAGCAGCAAAATCGGTTGCTGAACATCTTGGCACCGTGCACCACGAGATCCATTTCACCGTGCAGGAAGGTCTGGATGCGATCCGCGATGTTATCTATCACATCGAAACCTATGACGTGACCACCATTCGTGCCTCTACACCAATGTATCTGATGTCCCGTAAGATCAAAGCCATGGGCATCAAGATGGTGCTGTCTGGCGAAGGCGCAGATGAAGTGTTTGGCGGCTACCTGTACTTCCATAAAGCGCCAAACGCTAAAGAGTTCCACGAAGAAAACGTCCGTAAATTGCTGGCGCTGCACATGTTTGACTGTGCGCGCGCCAACAAAGCAATGTCTGCCTGGGGTGTTGAAGCTCGCGTTCCCTTCCTGGATAAAAAATTCCTCGATGTGGCGATGCGCATCAACCCGGCTGATAAACTGTGTGGCAGCAATGGCAAGATGGAAAAACACATCCTGCGTGAGTGCTTCTCCTCTTATCTGCCAGAAAGCGTTGCCTGGCGCCAGAAAGAGCAGTTCTCTGACGGGGTTGGCTACAGCTGGATTGATACGCTGAAAGAAGTGGCGGCGAAGCAGGTAACCGATCAGCAATTGCAGACGGCTCACTTCCGTTTCCCTTACAACACGCCGAGCTCAAAAGAAGGCTATTTGTACCGCGAAATCTTTGAAGAGCAGTTCCCGCTGGCAAGCGCAGCAGAATGCGTGCCTGGGGGCCCTTCTGTGGCCTGTTCTTCAGCAAAAGCCATTGAGTGGGACGAAGCGTTCAAAACCATGGACGATCCGTCTGGGCGCGCTGTAGGCGTTCACCAGTCTGCTTATAAATAACCGACTGCTTTGCGTCAGAAAACGGGCCGCTTGCGGCCCGTCATTGTTTATAAATTCGCTGATTACCTTCATATTTTGTTGTTTTATTCGCCAGGCTGGTTATAAGCCAGACAAACGACACGTTTCAGGGAAAAAACGCTAAAAAAATTGTTGACGCTAACAGGTCAACTCCGCATAATGCGCCCCGCAACGCCGATGAAGGTAACGCGAAAAAAAGATGGCTACGTAGCTCAGCTGGTTAGAGCACAGCACTCATAATGCTGGGGTCACAGGTTCGATTCCCGTCGTA
>NZ_JBAVTT010000127.1:0-25569 GCF_049696395.1 Erwinia sp. | reverse complement strand
GGGGAAGGATTCGAACCTTCGAAGTCGATGACGGCAGATTTACAGTCTGATCCCTTTGGCCACTCGGGAACCCCACCACAGGGTTTTGCTTGATTCTCTCATTACTTCGCTTCAGCCACTGACCTTATTGCTGTGCCTGTAAGCGGGGCGCATCATATCAAATGATATGAGGCTGTAAAGCCCGGTGATAATGATTGTTATCTGTTTGCCGCTTTTTTATTCGGGCTGCTGCTTTGTCAGACAAAACAGCAGCCTTCTGGCTTACAAAATAATAGTGCGGTTGCCGTAAACAAACACACGCTGCGCCAGTACCTGATAAAGTGCACGGCTCAAGGCGTTTTTCTCAACGTCACGGCCTGCACGCATCATATCTTCAGCGGTGTAGGTATGATCAACGTGAATAACGTCCTGCATGATGATCGGACCTTCATCAAGATTATCATTCACGTAGTGCGCGGTCGCACCAATAATCTTCACACCGCGCTCATACGCCTGATGGTAAGGACGCGCGCCAATAAAGGCTGGCAAGAACGAGTGGTGAATATTGATGATCTGATTTGGATAACGCTGGACGAAGCCCGGTGTCAGTACACGCATGTACTTAGCCAAAACCACATAATCAGGCTGATAGCGATCGATCTCTGCCGCCATATTGTTATCGTGATCTTCACGTGACAGGCCTTCATGGCTGACCAGGATAAACGGAATATCAAAACGCTCAACCAGCGTGCGTAAGGTTTCGTGGTTACCAATGACCGCAGCGATCTCAACATCCAGCCCGCCGTAAGTGCTCTTCATCAGCAAATCACCCAGGCAATGGGCTTCTTTGGTCACCAGAATCACAATACGACGACGGCCAGCTGAATTTAACTCGCGAATGGAACCCGTCGGCAGAGCACTGTCCAGATCCGCTAACAGCGTGGTGTCGTTGAAAATGCCTTCCAGCTCGGTCCGCATGAAAAAGCGGCCGGTGCGATGGTCGACAAACTCATTGTTCTGCACGATATTCAGCTCATGCTTGTAACAAATATTGGTGATCTTGGCGATCAGACCTTTTGCGTCTGGGCAGATGGTCCGTAATACTTTTCGTTGCAGTGTTTGCGCTTGCATTGCAGTGGTAATCCTGTCGAAGCAATTCTCTATAAGATCAGCGACCTTACTGGCCGCAGCATTTCTTGAATTTTTTGCCGGAGCCGCAAGGGCAGCGGTCATTTCGCCCTGTTTCAGGGTAAGTACCGTCAATATAATACCAGCGTTGTTCCACCTGAATAAAGCGGGAACGCTCATGAATAAAGCTTTCGCGCTGATTTTCAGAGAAACGAGCAAAGAATGTCACAAACCCTTCGGATTTTTCCCCAGGTTCTTCTGCCGCAATAATCTGTAGACTCAACCAACTGGTGGCTGCAAAGCTCTGAATTAAGCTGGCCTGAAATCGCTGTGGATCGCAGGAAGGATGCCAGGTTGCCATCAGATAGTCGGCATCTTTCAGCACATAAGCTGTGTAGCGTGAGCGCATCAAGGCTTCTGGTATGGCAGGAATGTCGTCTCCCTTAAGAAAGGGCTGGCAACATACGCTATACTGCAATCCGCTTCCGCACGGGCAATGTTCTGACACGTTGACTCCAGTGTAGGTAAAAGTCGAAAGATTTTGGGCGTCATGGTAACCGAGCAGTCACCATGATGCCATTTGTTAGTTAAGCAATCGTCAGGGGCAGAATGAGACAGGTAAAAATTGGACTGGCACTGGGTTCTGGTGCCGCCAAAGGATGGGCGCATATCGGTGTGATCAATGCGCTGGAGCGGGCTGGAATTAAAGTTGATGTTGTCGCCGGGTGCTCCGTTGGGGCACTGGTGGGCGCAGCATATGCCAGTAAGCGTCTTCCCATCCTTGAAACCTGGGTTCGTTCCTTCAGCTATTGGGATGTGATCCGCCTGATGGATTTTTCCTGGCGGCGGGGTGGCCTGCTGCGCGGTGAGCGGGTGTTCAATCACGTGCGCCGTCTGGTCAATCATGAAAATATTGAAGAGTGCGCACTGCCTTTTGGCGCGGTGGCAACCAACCTCAGCACCGGGCGCGAGCTTTGGCTGACGGAAGGCGATTTGCATATGGCCGTGCGGGCTTCCTGTAGCATGCCTGGTTTATTAGCCCCGGTAGCTTATAACGGCTATTGGCTGGTGGATGGCGCGGTGGTTAATCCCGTGCCTGTTTCCCTGACCAGAGCGCTTGGCGCAGACATTGTTATTGCCGTTGACCTGCAACACGATGCTCATCTGATGCAACAGGACCTGTTGTCAGTGACGCCGCAATCCGAAGAGGAGGCCGAGGCTGCAGCAACCAGTTGGGGAGGGCGCCTTCGTCAAAGTCTGTCCAGAGTGGCTCACCGCAAGGTCAATCAAACACCTGGCGCGATGGAGATCATGTCCACTTCTATTCAGGTGCTTGAGAACCGGTTGAAAAGAAACCGTATGGCGGGCGATCCGCCTGACGTGTTGATCCAGCCTTTCTGCCCACAGATTTCTACGCTGGATTTCCATCGTGCAGAAGAAGCCATCGAAGCCGGGAAGCTGGCCGTAGAGAAAAAGATGGATGAATTACTGCCACTGGTTCGTCAGGTTGCGCTGTCGGATGAGTGAAATATGATTCTTCGGGCAATTCTTAGAGGCGAGAACGTGGTTTATGAGCCACTATTGACTAATCCGGTGTACAGGGGGGGATAATGGACAAGCCATTAAGCGGAAAAAAGATTCTGATTGTTGAAGACGAAGTCGTTTTCCGCTCTCTTCTGGACAACTATCTTGCGGCCCTTGGTGCTGAGATAACGCTGGCAGACGATGGACTGCAGGCTCTGAAAGAGCTTGATCAATCTGAACATGACCTGATGATTTGCGATCTGGCCATGCCAAAAATGAATGGGTTGAAGCTGGTTGAACATATCCGCAGCAAAGGCAACGCACTGCCGATTTTGGTGATTTCCGCGACGGAAAATATGGCTGATATTGCCCAGGTGCTGCGTCACGGGGTGCAGGATGTGTTGTTAAAACCGCTGAAAGACCTCGGACGGCTTCGTGAAGCCATCTTTGAATGCCTGTATCCCTCGATGTTCACCTCCAAAGTGGAAGAAGACGAGCAGTTATTTCAGGACTGGGATGCGCTGGTGCGGGATCCTACCGCCGCCTCTAAGCTCTTAAAGCAACTCCAACCTCCAGTGCAACAGGTAATCGCCAACTGCCGCATCAACTATCGCCAACTCACCACGGCCGAACAACCAGGGCTGGTATTGGATATCGCTGCGCTTTCGGAAAAAGATCTGGCCTTCTATTGTCTGGATGTTACCCGAGCGGGAGATAATGGCGTGCTGGCTGCTTTACTGCTGCGCGCGCTGTTTAATGGCCTGTTGCAGGATCAATTATCAGGCCAGTCACCACGCCTGCCAGAATTAAACGGCTTATTGAAACAGGTCAATTTGCTGTTACGTCAGGCCAATCTCAAAGGACAGTTTCCGCTGCTGGTAGGGTATTACCATCAGGGACTGAAGAATTTGATCCTCGTTTCTGCCGGTTTAAACGCCACTCTTAACGTCAACACCCATCAAATTCAGCTCAGCAACGGTGTGCCTCTTGGTACATTGGGCAGCACCCACCTCAACCAAATTAGCCAGCGTTGTGAAGCCTGGCAGTGTCAGGTTTGGGGCGCTGGAGGCAGGCTGCGCCTGATGTTGTCCACGGATTAAGCACTCGCCACATGGACTGTTTGCGGCTGGCAGACAGGGCCAACGATAAGCTTTACACTTGGGTAATAGTCTTAATTTTTGCTGAAAGGGTTCATCCAGGATAAATCCGTCAGGGTTCCACTGGTATACTCAACTCGTTTTTAACTCGACATATCAAGTAATAACTTGAACGGCCTATAAAGAGAGGTACTTAGATGTCTGCCTATAAGTCCAAAGTAAAAAAAGCGGTTATCCCTGTAGCTGGTTTGGGAACGCGTATGTTGCCTGCAACCAAAGCCATTCCTAAAGAAATGTTGCCACTGGTTGATAAGCCGTTAATTCAGTATGTCGTTAACGAATGTATCGCAGCTGGAATCACTGAGATTGTGCTGGTTACGCACTCCTCTAAAAACGCCATCGAAAACCACTTCGATACCAGTTTCGAACTGGAATCCATGTTGGAAAAACGTGTTAAGCGTCAGCTGCTGGAAGAAATCCAGTCTATCTGTCCTCCACACGTTACCATCATGCAGGTCCGTCAGGGTCTGGCAAAAGGTCTGGGCCACGCAGTAATGTGTGCTTACCCGGTCGTAGGTGACGAGCCTTTCGCCGTTATCCTGCCAGACGTTATCATCGATGAATACGAATCAAACCTGGCTACCGAGAACCTGGCCGATATGATGCGTCGTTTCGATGAAACTGGCCGCAGCCAGATCATGGTTGAGCCAGTTGCTGATGTAACAGCTTACGGTGTGGTTGACTGCCAGGGTGCTGAATTGTCAGCAGGCCAGAGCGCGCCAATGGTTGGAGTGGTTGAGAAGCCTAAAGCCGATAAAGCCCCTTCAAACCTGGCTGTAGTAGGACGTTATGTGCTGTCTGCGGATATCTGGCCACTGCTGGCGAAAACGCCTCCAGGTGCTGGTGATGAAATCCAGCTGACTGACTCCATCGCTATGCTGATGGAAAAAGCCACGGTAGAAGCGTATCACCTGAAAGGCGTAAGCCATGACTGTGGTAACAAACTGGGCTACATGCAGGCTTTCGTTGAATACGGCGTTCGTCACGAATCGTTGGGCAGCGACTTCAAAGAGTGGCTTGAAAGCACTGTTGGCAATAGTAAGTAAATTTAATTTCTAACCGGGACAATTCAATGAAAGTCACCGTATTTGGTATCGGCTATGTTGGTCTGGTTCAGGCTGCGGTTTTGGCCGAAGTCGGACATGACGTTCTTTGTATCGATGTCGACGCGAATAAAGTCGAGAATCTGAAGAAAGGGATCATTCCTATTTTTGAACCGGGCCTGACGCCTTTGGTTATGCAGAACTATGAGAGCGGTCGCCTCAAGTTCTCCACCAACGCGGAAGAAGGTGTGAACCACGGTACGATGCAGTTCATCGCCGTAGGAACACCTCCGGATGAAGACGGCTCTGCGGATCTGAAATATGTTACCGCTGTAGCACGTACCATCGCTGAACACATGCAGGATCACAAAGTTGTGATCGACAAGTCTACGGTTCCAGTAGGAACGGCAGACCGTGTTCGTGCGGTAATGGAAGAGGCGCTGAAAGCACGTGGTGCTGAGATTACGTTTGATGTGGTGTCTAACCCTGAATTCCTGAAGGAAGGTGCGGCAGTCAGCGACTGTATGCGTCCTGAGCGTATTGTAGTAGGAACGGACAATGACGAAGTTGTTGAGCTGCTGCGTGAGCTGTACGAGCCTTTCAACCGCAATCATGACCGCATGATCTTAATGGATATCCGTAGTGCTGAACTGACCAAGTATGCAGCAAACTGCATGCTGGCCACCAAAATCAGCTTTATGAATGAGATGTCAAACCTTGCTGAGCGTTTGGGTGCAGATATCGAGAAAGTGCGTCAGGGCATTGGTTCTGACCCCCGTATCGGTTATTCATTTATCTACCCTGGCTGCGGCTACGGTGGATCTTGCTTCCCGAAAGACGTTCAGGCTCTGATCCGCACGGCAGAACAGATTGGCTACCAGCCACGTCTGTTGCAGGCGGTAGAAGACGTCAACGATTCGCAGAAGAACAAGCTGCCAACCTTCATCAAACGTCATTTCGGTGACAATCTGCAGGGCAAAACCTTTGCGCTGTGGGGGCTTTCTTTCAAGCCGAACACCGATGACATGCGTGAAGCGTCAAGCCGCGTGCTGATGGAAGCACTCTGGCAGGCAGGGGCTTCTGTTCAGGCTTTCGATCCGGAAGCGATGGACGAAGCACAGCGCATCTATGGCCACCGCAGCGATTTGAAGCTGATGGGCACCAAAGAAGCGGCTCTGCAGGGTGCTGATGGCCTGGTCATCTGTACCGAATGGCAGAACTTCCGTGCACCGGATTTTGATGTCATTAAAAATGCTCTAAAAGAACCCGTGATTTTTGATGGTCGTAACCTGTATGATCCAGAAAGAATCAACAAGCGCGGTTTTGTTTATTATGCAATCGGCCGCGGCGCTTCTATTGAAATTGCATAACTAACGAGGGCAGTATGAAATATCTGGTAACCGGCGCAGCAGGATTTATTGGCTTCCACGTAGCGGAGCGCCTGCTGAGCGCCGGTCACCAGGTTGTCGGTATCGACAACCTGAATGACTATTATGACGTTAACCTGAAACTTGCCCGCCTAAACCTACTTAAACCCTTTGAACACTTCACGTTTATCAAGCTGGATCTGGCAGACAGAGAAGGGATTGCCCAACTGTTTCGCGAGCAGGCTTTTGAACGAGTCATTCATCTGGCGGCTCAGGCTGGTGTGCGTTATTCACTCGATAATCCCTTAGCTTACGCTGATGCTAATCTGATTGGTCACCTGAATATTCTTGAAGGGTGCCGCCATAATCACATTGGTCACTTATTGTATGCCTCATCCAGTTCCGTTTATGGACTGAACAATAAGATGCCATTCTCTACCGATGACTCCGTTGACCATCCTGTGTCGCTTTATGCGGCTACCAAGAAGGCCAACGAATTGATGTCACATACCTATTCTCACCTGTACGGTATTCCAACCACTGGCCTGCGGTTCTTTACCGTTTATGGTCCCTGGGGAAGGCCGGACATGGCGTTATTCAAGTTCACCCGTGCGATGGTTGCCGGGGATGAAATTGATGTGTACAACAATGGCCAGATGCGCCGCGACTTCACTTATATTGATGACATCGCGGAAGCTATTGTCCGCCTGCAGGATGTGATCCCGCAGGCGGACCCAACCTGGACTGTTGAGCAGGGAAGCCCTGCAAGCAGCTCAGCGCCTTATCGTGTCTACAATATTGGTAACAGCAGCCCTGTTACGTTGATGGCTTATATTGAGGCGCTGGAGAAGGCTCTGGGCATTACCGCTAAAAAGAATATGCTGCCAATGCAGCCTGGTGACGTGTTGGAAACCAGCGCTGATACCCGTGCACTGTTCGATGCCATTGGGTTTAAACCGCAAACGGGTGTTGAAGACGGGATTGCTAACTTCGTCAGCTGGTATCGTTCTTTCTATAAAGTCTGAGCAAGCAGTAACGGATAAAAAAGGGGGCTCCGGCTCCTTTTTTATTGCCCTGAGAAAAGCGAAATAAAAAACCCATCACAAGGATGGGTTTCTTTGAAGCACTTGACGTCACTACTACAGCAGGAAATCGTCCAGCTGCTTACCTTGTTCTTCGATGGCTTTTTTGATCACGGCTGGAGTGCGGCCCTGACCCGTCCATGTTTTCGCTTCGCCATTTTCGTCAGTATATTTGTATTTCGCCGGGCGGGCAGCGCGTTTTGCTTTACCTGGTGCTTTAGCCGCGCCAAGAGTAGACAGCAATTCGTTAGGGTCGATGCCGTCGGCAATCAGCATTTCGCGGTATTGCTGCAGTTTGCGGGTACGTTCCTGGTTTTCAGCCTGAACGTGGCTCTCTTCTTCGCGGCGCTCATTAACAACAACTTCCAGTTTTTCCAGCATCTCTTCCAGCGTTTCCAGGGTACATTCTCTGGCTTGAGCACGCAGGGTACGAATGTTGTTCAAAATTTTAAGTGCTTCGCTCATTATATGAATCTCAAAAATTATAAAGGTGGGAGAATTGTTCTTCCCGATAATAATAGAGTGCGCAAATACGAACTGCAATAGTTAATTTTGTAAGGATTTTGGAATAAGGAACATTCGGTAATAGTTCAGCTGGTATTAAATCCCCAAAAAACGTGTTAATCAAAAATAATGCCTGCTTTGTAATCGCTATCGGTTGTAGTACAGAGCCCAGGCTGCGTTTGCACGTTGTATAATAAATCATGACGGTAAACCTTTAACAAGCTTACAGGTTAACAGCAATATCTGTAAGGAAATGCCGCCGTTATTAGCAGAGCCATTTTTATTTTTTACAATCGATGAATGCCTGAAAGTGACAAAGACGAAAATACTCAGCTCAGAAAAAAAAGGGGATAATTCAATAACATTGTCTGCTCAGACGGCGCTTTCCTTAGCCTGGAACGTCACACCCGCCGAAGATTTAACCCCTTTCCGCTGCGGTGCCCTGTGGTACAATTCCGAGCATTCTTTGGCACTTTCTGTTGGGAGCGAGAGCTGATGGCTCAGCTGTATTTTTACTATTCTGCGATGAATGCCGGCAAATCCACCGCCTTGTTGCAATCCTCTTATAACTATCAGGAGCGGGGGATGCGCACTGTCGTTTACACCGCTGAGATTGATAACCGTTTCGGTACTGGTAAGGTCAGCTCAAGAATAGGCCTGTCTTCACCAGCAAAATTGTATAATAACGACACGTCACTTTTTGATGAGATTAGCACTCAACACCAGCTGGAACCGATACACTGTGTGTTAGTGGATGAAAGTCAGTTCCTGACAAGAGAGCAGGTAAAGGCATTATCAGATGTGGTGGATAATCTGGATATACCTGTACTTTGTTACGGATTACGTACAGATTTTCGCGGTGAATTATTTACCGGTAGCCAGTACTTATTAGCCTGGTCAGATAAGCTGGTCGAATTAAAAACCGTTTGTCACTGCGGAAGAAAAGCCGGAATGGTATTAAGGTTAGATCAAAATGGTGCCCCCTTTAAAGAAGGTGAGCAGGTTGTCATTGGTGGCAATGAACGTTACGTCTCGGTCTGCCGTAAGCATTACAGAGCAGCGATAGAGCAAGGATGTTTACAAGCTGTGCATGGCAAACAGGGGATGAAATAAAGATCGTCTTACGGGTTTCTTTTAAAAAAACAAGCCTGCGTGCTATATCATTGGTTGATAAATTTTCCTTAAGGATTCAGCCAATAAAAAACCCGCCAACCGGCGGGTTTTTTTTAAGCAACTTTTATTTTTTCACTTTCTTTTCAACTTTCTTTGCCGCGCCTGGCTGGGCTTCAACAGCTTCCGCTATATTGGCAAACACTTCCTTGTACTCCACTCCGTAGAAAGTATCGAGCATGATTTGTTTCAGCTCGGCAATCAGCGGATAGCGCGGGTTAGCACCTGTACACTGGTCATCGAAAGCATCTTCGGCCAGTTTATCCACATGAGCCAGGAAATCGGACTCCTGCACACCAGCTTCGCGGATAGAATTCGGAATACCCAACTGGGCTTTCATCTCTTCCAGCCAGACCAGCAGTTTCTCAATCTTCTGAGCGGTGCGGTCACCAGGTGCGCTTAAGCGCAGGTGGTCAGCAATTTCGGCATAACGACGGCGAGCCTGTGGACGGTCATACTGGCTGAAGGCTGTCTGTTTAGTTGGATTATCGTTGGCGTTATAGCGGATAACGTTACAAATCAGCAGGGCATTAGCCAGACCGTGCGGGATATGGAACTCTGAACCCAGTTTGTGGGCCATTGAGTGACAAACCCCAAGGAAGGCGTTGGCGAACGCGATACCCGCGATGGTAGCTGCATTGTGCACACGCTCACGAGCAACCGGGTTTTTGGCACCTTCGTGGTAACTGGCCGGTAAGTTTTCCTGCAAAAGTTTCAGCGCTTGCAGTGCCTGACCGTCTGAGTACTCATTCGCCAGCACGGAGACATAAGCTTCGATTGCGTGAGTGACCGCATCCAGGCCGCCGAAAGCACAGAGTGATTTAGGCATGTTCATCACCAGGTTGGCATCAACGATGGCCATATCTGGGGTCAGAGCATAGTCAGCCAGGGGATATTTCTGACCTGTTGCATCATCAGTCACTACCGCGAATGGCGTCACTTCTGAACCGGTACCGGAAGTGGTGGTGATGGCAATCATTTTTGCTTTCACCCCCATTTTCGGGAATTTGTAGATGCGTTTACGGATATCCATAAAGCGCAGCGCCAGCTCTTCGAAGTGTGTTTCTGGATGTTCGTACATCACCCACATGATTTTCGCGGCATCCATCGGTGAACCGCCGCCCAGGGCGATAATCACGTCGGGTTTGAACGAGTTCATCTGCTCTGCACCTTTACGCACAATGCTCAGCGTTGGGTCGGCTTCAACTTCAAAGAACACTTCTGTTTCAATGCCATGAGATTTCAGTACTGAAATCACCTGGTCGGCGTAACCGTTGTTGAAAAGATAGCGGTCAGTCACGATAAAGGCGCGTTTAGCACCATCAGTCGCCACTTCTTCAAGGGCGATAGGCAGTGAGCCGCGGCGGAAGTAGATAGACTTAGGAAGTTTATGCCACAACATATTCTCTGCTCGCTTAGCCACGGTTTTCTTGTTGATCAGATGTTTAGGTCCGACGTTTTCAGAAATGGAGTTTCCGCCCCATGAACCACAGCCCAGCGTCAAAGAAGGCGCCAGTTTAAAGTTGTACAGGTCACCGATACCACCCTGTGAAGCTGGGGTGTTGATCAGGATACGTGCGGTCTTCATTTTGTCGCCGAAGTAGTTAACGCGCTCACGCTCGTTGTCCTGGTCGGTGTACAGACAAGAGGTGTGACCGATACCGCCCATGGCGACCAGTTTTTCGGCTTTGTTCACCGCATCATTGAAATCTTTTGCCCGGTACATGGCCAGCGTCGGGGAGAGCTTCTCATGAGCGAACGGCTCAGATTCATCAACCAGTTTCACTTCGCCAATCAGAATTTTGGTGTTTGGCGGAACGTTGATGCCGGCCATTTCAGCAATTTTAACCGCTGACTGACCCACGATGGCCGCATTCAGCCCCCCGTTTTTCAGGATGATGTCCTGTACCGCTTTCAAATCGCTGCCTTGCAGCATGTAGCCACCGTGACTGGCGAAACGTTCGCGAACGGCATCATAGGCGGAGTCAACGACGATAACAGACTGTTCAGAAGCACAGATTACGCCGTTATCGAAGGTTTTGGACATCAGAATAGAGGCTACGGCGCGTTTGATATCAGCCGTTTCATCGATAACGACTGGCGTGTTACCCGCGCCAACACCAATCGCTGGTTTACCAGAACTGTAGGCCGCTTTCACCATGCCTGGACCGCCAGTGGCAAGGATCAGGTTAATTTCAGGGTGATGCATCAGTTGGTTGGAAAGCTCAACAGAAGGTGCATCGATCCAGCCGATGATATCTTTCGGTGCACCTGCCGCGATGGCAGCTTGCAGCACGATATCGGCGGCTTTATTGGTCGCGTCTTTTGCTCTTGGGTGTGGGGAGAAGATAATGCCGTTACGTGTTTTAAGGCTGATTAACGCTTTAAAGATAGCGGTAGAGGTCGGGTTAGTTGTTGGAACGATACCGCAGATCAAGCCAATAGGTTCAGCGATAGTAATGGTTCCGAAGGTTTCATCAGTCCCGAGGATACCGCAGGTTTTTTCGTCTTTGTAAGCGTTATAAATGTATTCGGAGGCGAAGTGGTTTTTGATGACTTTGTCTTCGACTATCCCCATACCAGATTCCGCAACGGCCAATTTAGCCAGTGGAATTCGTGCATCTGCTGCAGCCAGCGCCGCGGCACGGAAAATTTTGTCGACCTGCTCTTGAGTGAAGTTGGCGTATTCGCGCTGTGCTTTTTTTACACGTTCAACCAGTGCGTTAAGTTCAGCAACATTAGTAACGGCCATAATGCATCTCCTGATGGAAGTTAAACTCTATTAGTAAACAAGTCAGAATCAGAAAGTATAGTCAGGCGTAGTTAATGTGTTGTGATATCGCTGTGACTAAACTTGAATTCTCACTAAAAAGTTCTACAGGTTTACTGAAAGAGTCTGCGCCTGATTTTCCTTGAGACGACCAGGGCATCTACTCACCACTCCGTTTGGTGACTCAAAGCTTACTCACTTAGGGGTAAGCCAATTTTGATGTAGATCATCTTTACCCCAAGCTGACACCTTTCAGCCCCAATAATTACGGCATTTGAACAGCAGGGGGGTTAAGAAGTGTTGTTAAGTTTCGCTACCCAAGTCTTTAGGACCTTGTCAGGCCTCAGGAGCAGTGAATAACACTCAAATGTGGGCGTTAATCCAGATGAAAATTCGAGGAGATTCCATGGCAAAGCAGGGGGTTTTCCTTTACATTAGCCGCCAGTAAATTAGCCCTCTCAGGAGCATCGCGTGAACCCGGCATTATTAGACCTTTCCGGCTATATCAAATTTTTTGTTGGGCTGTTTGCTCTGGTGAATCCGGTGGGGATTATCCCGGTGTTTATCAGTATGACCAGCTACCAGGTGGCCGCTGCCCGTAATAAAACTAATTTAACGGCGAACGTTTCAGTCGCGATTATCCTCTGGACCTCACTGTTCCTGGGCGATGGCATTCTGCATATCTTTGGTATCTCTATTGATTCATTCCGTATTGCAGGAGGGATCCTCGTGGTCACCATCGCGATGTCGATGATTAGCGGTAAACTGGGTGAGGATAAGCAGAACAAACAAGAAAAGTCAGAGTCTGCGATCCGGGAGAGTATTGGCGTGGTTCCTCTGGCGCTGCCATTGATGGCAGGGCCCGGCGCCATCAGTTCTACCATTGTCTGGAGTTCTCGCTATCACAGCTGGCAAAATCTGTTGGGATTCAGCGTTGCAATCGCTTTGTTTGCTTTCTGCTGCTGGCTGTTATTCCGTGCGGCGCCGCTGATGGTCAGAGTGTTGGGTCAGACCGGTATTAACGTCATCACCCGCATAATGGGGCTGTTATTAATGGCATTGGGAATTGAGTTTGTGGTCACTGGTCTTCGTGCGCTCTTCCCTGGTTTAGTCAACTAAATAATACCTCACTGAAAATACCTCTCTAAGGCGCATAATCTGCGCTTTTTTTTTGATTGCAACAAATTGAAGCACCAAATAAGTGCAAATGGGGGTTTTTCAGCACCAATACTGTGCAATTATTCATTTCACTTAATTTGCCGTCACGTTTATTAATGTAATTACTGCAAACGCCCGCAACTCCCTCATCCTGCATAGCTTATAAATCGAATGTTACTTTTTTAACACTGTACAAAGCGGTGTGGGAAGTAAGTTATTAGATTTTAATGCTGCATTAATCTTTTTTCTCGATATAAATGTTTGAAAATGCCGCTAACGGCAGAAAAGAGATTAAATTATGCACTATGGCACCAGTCAAAGTGGGTGTTTTATCGTCAATTGTCTTATTAATATTATATTTATCATGTGGTTATAGGTTAATTTTATCTGTTAAATAACATTTCATCATATTAATTAGTTGTGATAAAAGAGAATTAGGTAACATTTTTGTGATTTTGCTTTGGCGTAAAAACCAGCGTTCTGATAGTTTTCGAATGCTTTGGTTAAAACTGGCATCGGATGTGCAATTGACTACCACTTTTTCCGATTTGGCTGCGATCCACGAACACAGGTTATTAACGCTTAATGAAATGTTTCCCGTCTTCCCGTCAGCATCTGAGTCAGGCCATTCTTTTAAGTTTGGGGATTTTAACCGGCAGCGCTGTTGCGGCTCCGGTGCCAGCAGGGATTAACCTGGCCGCCAAACAATCCATTGTGATCAACAATGGGACGGAAGTGTCTTCGCTGGACCCGCAGAAAGTTGAGGGTGTGCCGGAAAGCAACATCATCCTGAACCTTCTTGAAGGTCTGACCACCACCGATAACAATGGCCATGTGGTACCGGGTGTGGCTGAAAGCTGGAAAAGTGAGCAGGGCAAAGTCTGGACATTTACGCTGCGTGCCGACGCTAAATGGAGCAATGGTGAACCTGTTACCGCGGCTGACTTCGTTTACAGCTGGCAACGACTGGTGGATCCGAAAACGGCTTCACCTTACGCCAGCTACCTGCAATATGCCCACATCGACAATATTGATCAGATCCTTGCAGGGAAAAAGACGCCAACTGAGCTGGGGATTAAAGCGCTGGATGATCACCATCTTCAGGTTACCCTCAGCGAGCCTGTTCCTTATTTTATTGCCCTGACGGCCCATACCTCACTGAAACCTGTTTATCGCAAAGCGATTGAGCAGTGGGGGGAACAGTGGACACAGCCTGGTCATTACGTGGGTAACGGCGCCTATACGTTAAGCGACTGGGTCATTAACGAGAAGATCGTGGTGAAACGGAATCCGCTGTACTGGAACAATGCCAAATCAGTGATTGAAACCGCCACGTTCCTGCCGATCGCCTCAGATTCTGGCGATGTTAATCGCTACCGCAGCGGTGAAATCGATATAACCAACAGTGTATTACCGCCGGACTTGTTCCCAACGTTAAAGAAGACGCTGGGCACGCAAGTGCACATCAGCCCGCTTCTTTGCACCTTCTATTATGAAATGAACAACAAACGCGCGCCGTTTAACGACCCTCGCGTGCGCACAGCCGTCAAGTTGACGCTGGACCGCAACATCATTGCCGACAAAATTATGGGGCAAGGTCAGATCCCTGCTGGTGGATTCACGCCGCCGTTTATCGATGGTGCGGAGTTAACCCAACCAGACTGGATGAAACTGACCCAGCAGCAGCGCAACGAGCAGGCAAAAAAACTGCTGGCAGACGCCGGTTACAGCAGTGACAAACCGCTGACTTTCACCCTGCTTTACAACACGTCTGATGTGAATAAAAAGCAGGCGATTGCCGCCGCATCGATGTGGAGCAAAAATTTAGGGGCAAAAGTCGCGTTGGATAACCAGGAATGGAAAACCATGCTCGATACCCGTCATCAGGGCAATTTCGATGTTGCGCGAGCAACCTGGTGTTCTGATTACAACGAGCCGTCCACTTTCCTCAATGCCATGCTGAGCAACTCTTCCAGCAATACGGCGTTCTATAAAAGCGACAAATTTGATGCGCTGATGGCTAAATCATTGACCGTTTCCGATAGCGAACGGGCGGCGATTTATCAGCAGGCAGAGCACCAACTCGATCAGGATTCGGCCATCGTGCCGGTTTATTACCGCGTCAGCGCTCGCCTGGTCAAACCTTGGGTGGGCGGATTTACCGGTAAGGATCCGCAGGATCTGACTGATTTGAAGTATTTTTACATCGTTAAGCATTGAGAGCGGGTGAACAACCCGATAACAGGGGTAGCTGATGATTTTTCAGACCACATTAGCAATGATAAAAACTGGAGTAGGTAACTCATGACCAACATCACAAAAAAAAGCCTGATTGCTCTTGGCATTATGACTGCGCTGGCAGGCAATCTGGCTATGGCTGCCACGGTGCCTGCGGGCGTCGATTTAGCGGCAAAACAGGAGCTGGTTAAAGGCAACGGCGATGAAGTGCAGTCGCTTGACCCCCACAAAATTGAAGGTGTGCCTGAATCCAACGTCAGCCGTGACCTGCTTGAAGGATTGGTCATCAGTGATACTCAGGGGCATCCAATCCCTGGCGTGGCAGAGAGCTGGGAAAACAAAGACGGTAAAGTGTGGACTTTCCATCTGCGTAAAAACGCCAAATGGTCAAACGGCGAGCCGGTCACCGCACAAGACTTCGTCTACAGCTGGCAGCGTCTGGCCGATCCAAAAACGGCTTCACCTTATGCCAGCTACCTGCAGTACGGTCATCTGGAAAACATCGATGACATTATCGCTGGTAAGAAAAGCCCGGACACGCTGGGCGTGAAAGCGCTTGATGCTAATACCCTACAGGTTACGCTGAGCGAATCTGTGCCTTACTTCTTCAAATTGCTGATCCACCCGTCTATGTCTCCGGTTTACAAACCAGCCGTTGAGAAATTCGGTGAGAAGTGGACTCAGCCAGAAAACTGGGTGGGTAACGGCGCGTTCAAATTGCAGGCTCATGTGATCAACGAACGTATCGTGGTTGTGCGTAACCCTGACTACTGGGATAACGCCAACACCAAGCTGGATAAAGTGACTTTCCTGCCAATTTCTTCTGAAGTCAGCGATGTTAACCGCTACTTCAGTAACGATGGCAGCGACATGACTTACAACAATATGCCGATCGAGCTGTTCAAAAAACTGCAGCGTGACAACCCGAAAGAGCTGCATGTTGATCCTTATCTCTGTACTTATTACTACGAAATCAACAACCAGAAAGCGCCATTCACCGACCCACGCGTACGTGAAGCTCTGAAACTGGGCCTGGACCGTGACATCATGGTGAACAAGGTTCTGGCTCAGGGGCAGCTACCTGCTTACAGCTACACGCCGCCAGCTACTGACGGTGCAAACCTGACTAAACCAGAGTGGTTCGGCTGGACTCAGGAAAAACGTAATGCAGAAGCGAAAAAACTGCTGGCGGAAGCGGGTTACACAGCCGACAAGCCACTGACCTTCGAGCTGCTGTATAACACGTCCGATCTGCATAAAAAACTGGCGATTGCCGCCTCGTCGATCTGGAAGAAAAACCTGGGTGTGAACATCAAGCTGAACAACCAGGAGTGGAAAACCTTCCTGGATACCCGTCATCAGGGCAACTTTGACGTCTCCCGTGCCGCCTGGTGCGCGGATTACAACGAACCAAGTTCCTTCCTGAACACCATGATCTCAGACAGCAGCTCAAACACGGCGCATTACAAGTCGGCTGCCTTCGATAAAGTGATGGCCGATTCAGCGAAAGCCAGCGATGAGAAGAGCCGTAGCGATCTGTATGCCAAAGCTGAGCAGATCCTCGATAAAGACTCCGCCATTGCGCCAGTCTATTACTACGTGAACGCCCGTCTGGTGAAAACCTACGTGGGGGGTTACACCGGTAAAGATGCGCTGGACAACGTGTACGATAAAAATCTGTATATCATTAAGCATTAATCGCAACAATTTGGGGGAAGGGCGACCTTCCCCCAGCGTGTATATTTTAAGCAGTGCTGAGGCACAAGCCAGCAGGTACGGGCAATGGTAAAATTCATCTTTCGTCGTTTTCTGGAAGCGATTCCGACGTTACTCATTCTGATTACTATCTCCTTCTTTATGATGCGTTTAGCACCAGGCAGTCCTTTTACCGGTGAACGCACGCTGTCGCCTGAGGTGATGGCCAACATTGAAGCCAAATACCATCTGAACGATCCGATTTGGAAACAGTACACCAACTATCTGGTGCAGCTGGCCCACGGTGATTTTGGTCCTTCGTTCAAATATAAAGACTATTCGGTTAACTATCTGGTAGGCCATGCCTTCCCGGTCTCCGCTAAGCTTGGACTGGCTGCATTTCTTCTTGCGGTGATCCTCGGTGTGGCTGCTGGCGTTATCGCCGCCTTAAAGCAGAACACCAAGTGGGACTTTGTGGTGATGGGGGTGGCAATGACCGGCGTGGTGATACCCAGCTTCGTGGTTGCGCCGTTGCTGGTTCTGATCTTCGCTATCGCCCTTAAATGGCTGCCTGGCGGCGGCTGGAATGGCGGGCAGGTCAAATATATGATCCTGCCGATGGTCGCTCTGTCTCTGGCCTATATCGCCAGCATCGCGCGTATTACCCGCGGTTCAATGATAGAAGTCCTTCACTCTAACTTTATCCGTACTGCCCGAGCTAAAGGGCTGCCGATGCACCGTATCGTGCTGCGCCATGCGCTGAAACCCGCCATGCTGCCAGTGCTTTCTTACCTCGGCCCGGCCTTCGTTGGGATCATCACCGGTTCGATGGTCATTGAAACCATTTATGGTCTGCCAGGCATTGGTCAGCTGTTTGTTAACGGTGCCTTAAACCGTGACTACTCGCTGGTGTTGAGCCTGACCATTCTGGTTGGCGTACTGACCATTCTCTTTAACGCGATTGTTGATGTGCTGTATGCCGTCATCGATCCGAAAATTCGTTATTAATCGCGGAGCTCGCCATGATGTTGAGTAAGAAAAAGAGCGAAGCTCTCGAAGCCTTCAGCGAAAAGCTGGAAATAGAAGGCCGCAGCCTCTGGCAGGATGCGCGCAGACGTTTTATCCATAACCGCGCCGCGCTTGCCAGCCTGATTGTGTTGCTGATCATTGGCCTGTTCGTTATTTTTGCGCCAATGCTGTCGTCCTTTACCTATGACGACACTGACTGGGGCATGATGTCTGCCGCACCGGATATGGTGTCTAAACACTACTTCGGTACTGACTCTTCGGGTCGTGATTTGCTGGTGCGAGTGGCGATTGGTGGACGAATCTCGCTGATGGTGGGCATTGCCTCAGCGCTGGTTGCGGTATTGGTGGGAACGCTTTATGGCTCGCTGGCTGGCTATCTGGGCGGCAAAACCGACTCAGTGATGATGCGCCTGCTGGAGATCCTCAACTCCTTCCCGTTTATGTTCTTCGTCATCCTGTTAGTGACCTTCTTTGGCCGTAATATCCTGCTGATTTTCGTTGCCATCGGCCTGGTGTCCTGGCTCGATATGGCGCGCATCGTGCGTGGCCAAACGCTCAGTTTGAAACGGAAAGAGTTTATAGAAGCGGCACACGTTGGCGGTGTTTCTACATTCAGTATCGTGTTGCGCCATATCGTGCCAAACGTGCTGGGTGTGGTGGTGGTTTACGCCTCACTGCTGGTGCCAAGCATGATCCTGTTTGAATCCTTCCTGAGCTTCCTCGGCTTGGGGACTCAGGAGCCGCTGAGCAGCTGGGGCGCCCTGTTAAGTGACGGCGCGAACTCGATGGAAGTCTCGCCATGGCTGCTGATGTTCCCGGCTGGTTTCCTGGTGGTGACGCTGTTCTGTTTCAACTTTATCGGCGATGGCCTGCGTGATGCCCTCGACCCGAAAGATCGTTAAGGAGTTTCCCGATGAGCGTAATTGAAATGCAGCCAGCAATGGCAAAACAAGCGGGAACCGACCTTCTGCTGGACGTGAAAGATCTGCGCGTCACCTTTGGTACGCCAGACGGTGACGTGACTGCGGTAAACGATTTGAACTTCAACCTGCGTGCCGGTGAAACCCTTGGCATCGTCGGTGAGTCTGGTTCCGGAAAATCCCAGACGGCTTTTGCCCTGATGGGCCTGTTAGCGACCAATGGCCGCATTGGCGGGTCTGCACTGTTTAATGGCAAAGAGATCCTCAACCTGCCTGAGAACCAACTGAACAGATTGCGTGCAGAACAGATTGCGATGATCTTTCAGGACCCGATGACCTCGCTGAACCCTTATATGAAAGTAGGGCAACAGCTGATGGAAGTCTTGCAGCTGCATAAAGGCATGAACAGCGCACAGGCTTTTGAAGAGTCCGTGCGTATGCTTGATGCGGTGAAAATGCCGGAAGCGCGCAAGCGAATGAAGATGTACCCGCATGAATTCTCCGGCGGTATGCGTCAGCGCGTGATGATTGCTATGGCGCTGCTGTGCCGACCTAAATTGCTGATTGCCGATGAGCCTACTACTGCGCTGGACGTGACCGTACAGGCACAGATCATGACGCTGCTGAACGATCTTAAGCGCGAATTTAACACCGCCATCATCATGATCACCCACGATTTGGGTGTGGTGGCCGGGATCTGTGACCGCGTGCTGGTGATGTATGCCGGCAGGACGATGGAGTATGGCACCGCGCGTGATGTGTTCTATCAGCCAACGCACCCTTATTCGATCGGGCTGCTGAATGCGGTTCCACGCCTGGATGCAGAAGAAGGTGACTCCTTAATCACTATTGCCGGTAATCCACCCAACCTGCTGCGTTTACCAAAAGGCTGTCCGTTCAAGCCACGTTGCCAGCATGCGATGGATATTTGCTCCACTGCGCCGCCGCTGGAGCCGTTTGGCGAAGGGCGCCTGCGTGCCTGCTTTAAACCCGTGGAGGAGCTGGTATGAGCGCGGTAGCTGAGAAGAAAGTGCTGTTAGAAATTGCTGACCTGAAAGTTCATTTTGATATTAAAGATGGCAAACAGTGGTTCTGGCAGCCGCCGAAAACCCTGAAGGCCGTTGATGGCGTCAGCCTTCGCCTGTACGAAGGTGAAACGCTGGGCGTGGTAGGGGAATCAGGTTGTGGCAAGTCTACGCTGGCCCGTGCCATTATCGGTCTGGTAAAGGCCACCGAAGGACGCGTTGCCTGGCTTGGTCGTGACCTGCTGGGGCAGAGTGAGGAAGAGTGGCGCCGGGCGCGCAGCGATATCCAGATGATATTCCAGGATCCGCTGGCTTCACTCAACCCGCGTATGAACATTGGCGATATCATCGCCGAGCCATTGCGTACTTACCATCCAAACATGCCGCGTCAGGAAGTGAAGGACCGGGTGAAAACGATGATGATGAAGGTTGGCCTGCTGCCGAACCTGATCAACCGTTATCCCCATGAATTCTCCGGCGGTCAGTGTCAGCGAATTGGTATCGCCCGCGCGTTGATCCTTGAGCCAAAACTGATCATCTGTGATGAGCCGGTTTCTGCCCTGGACGTGTCGATTCAGGCGCAGGTGGTTAACCTTCTGCAGAAATTGCAGCGTGAAATGGGCCTGTCACTGATCTTTATCGCGCATGACCTGGCGGTGGTAAAACATATTTCTGACCGCGTTCTGGTGATGTATCTGGGGCATGCGGTGGAACTGGGTACCTATAAAGAGGTGTACCAGAACCCACAGCATCCTTATACCAAAGCCTTGATGTCAGCCGTTCCTATTCCCGATCCGGATCTGGAAAAGAACAAAACCATCCAGCTGCTGGAAGGGGAATTGCCTTCGCCAATCAATCCGCCATCAGGTTGTGTATTCAGAACACGCTGCCCGATCGCCGGACCAGAATGCGCGAAAACCCGTCCGCTGCTTGAGGGGAGCTTCCACCATGCGGTCTCTTGTCTGAAGGTTGACCCGCTGTAAGCAAAACGAAAAAGGCCGGGCGACATGCCCGGCCTTCTGATTCAGCGCGTTGAAAACGTTATTCACGCCACAGGATATGGCAGAGCTTGTTATCTTTCTCGCGGCACAGCAGCACACGGGCAAAGACATCATTGATGGGTTCGCCATCTGCATCGCCCAGACCAATCACCACTTCGCAGAAGAAGTCCGGGTTCAGATCGTAATCCACATGTTCAGCCCAGTCTTCTGACGGGTCAAAGAGTTCGGCGCCGCCGCGCTCCTCAAACTGCAGGTTGAACAAAATGATATCGGCAGGATCAAGATTATCGCCCGCCAGTTCCAGGAAAATATCGTAGGCCTGTTCAAGGGTTTCATCTTCGGTAAGGCGGTTATTTAAATCCATAACATTTCCCATAATGCCCCTACGGGCGCTGTGCAATTTCGCTCGTTTTACAGCAACGGACTAAAGAAGTAAAACAGTCGTTCAACAATACGCTGCCAGTAGGCACGTCTTGACCAACGCTGGCCATCAACCAGGCGAGAACGGGCGATATAATCGTCCTGCACCCGTGCCAGATCGCCGCCGAAACCATCATCATCAATCACCAGGGTGATTTCAAAATTGAGCCACAAACTGCGCATATCCAGATTCACGGTACCTACAAGGCTGAGCTGACCATCTACCAGCACGCTTTTGGTATGCAGCAGACCATCTTCAAACTGATAAATCTTCACCCCGGCAGCCAGCAGCTCGGCAAAAAAGGCGCGGCTTGCCCAGCCAACCAGTAACGAATCGTTATGACGCGGCACAATAATGCTGACATCCACGCCGCGCAGGGCTGCGGTACAGATGGCATGCAGCAGGTCATCGCTGGGGACAAAGTAGGGCGTAGTCATGATCAGCTGCTCGCGGGCGGCATAGACAGCGGTCAGCAAAGCCTGATGGATCAAATCCTCCGGGAAACCCGGCCCAGAAGCGATCACCTGAATAGTGTGGCCACTTTCTTCTTCGAACGGCATGACATTGCCATCCGGTGCGGGAGGTAAAATACGTTTACCGGTCTCAATTTCCCAGTCGCAGGAGTAGATGATCCCCATGGTTGTCGAGACGGGTCCCTCCATACGTGCCATCAAATCGATCCACTGGCCAACGCCTGCGTCCTGCTTGAAGTAGCGGGGATCAACGAGATTCATACTGCCAGTGTAAGCGACGTAATTATCAATCAGCACGATTTTACGGTGCTGACGCAAATCCATTCTGCGCAAAAACACACGCCACAGGCTGACTTTTAGTGACTCGACCACATCCACACCGGCGTTTCGCATCATCGCTGCCCACGGGCTGCGGAAGAACTGCACGCTACCAGCTGAATCCAGCATCAGTCGGCAATGCACGCCACGGCGGGCTGCAGCCATCAGGGATTCCGCGACTTCATCAGCCAGGCCGCCTGGCTGCCAGATATAGAACACCATTTCGATGTTATGGCGTGCCAGTTGGATGTCACGGACTAAGGCTTTGAGCGTTTCATCGGTTGAGGTGAGTAACTGAAGCTGATTGCCTTTGACCCCGCCAATACCCTGACGATTTTCACAAAGCTGGAACAGTGAGCGCGCCACATCGCTATTTTCATGGGCAAAGATATGGTGGCAGGACTTTAAATCATTCAGCCACCTGGCCGTGGAAGGCCACATAGTCCGGGCACGTTCGGCGCGGCGCTTTCCCAGATGCAGTTCACCAAACGACAGATAAGCGATGATCCCAACAAGCGGCAGAATATAAATAATCAGCAGCCAGGCCATGGCAGATGGCACAGCACGGCGCTTCATCAGGATGCGCAGCGTAACCCCGGCGATCAGTAGCCAGTAGCCAAAGATCAGCAGCCAGCTGAACACTGTATAAAATGTCGTCATGTAAGTGGAAGTCCTGTTCACGCTTGAATACAAGGAGTTTACGTGTTGATGACAATGGGCGAAACCTTTTCCTTTTTTAAGTCATCGGACCTGGCTGACGAAAAGAAAGGTCTATAATGCGGCGCGAGTTTTTCAAGCGTAGAGGGCAAGATGAGACGGAGTAGAAATGAAGTTGCGCGCTGGCGCATGTCACGTCAGGTTCAGCGGCGAAGAGCACGCTGGCTGGAAGGGCAGTCCCGCAGATATGGCCGAATGCATTTAATCCGACATCAGGTGAGCCAGCAGCAGCGCCGATCTATTCTGTTTATCACCCAGGTCCCGTGATGTAACCGAAATCAAACTGACCCACACCCCATCCTTACACCCTAAAACTTTCGCATGATTCAATTTCTGCTTTCAGCACTGGCTGCTGCCTGAAACCCAATACGGACCTCTCCCCAGCAAGCGATGGAAGCATAGGGAGCAGGGATTTATCATAGGAAATAATTATCACTTCCACGATAACTGTTCTCATTATGCAAATCGCATGTATGATGAGCCCGCCATTTTTAGGATTTTAGCCAACCTTAGCTATGTGGGAATTTTGATGAGTAAACTGCAGGCCGGTAGTTTAGCAATGATTACCTCAGCCAATGTTAACGAGAATATTGGAAAAGTCGTTGAGCTGATAAAATTCATCGGACCGAGTAAAAGCGCGGTAACTGGAGAAGTAGCTCCGGCTTGGTTTGTAAAGTGCGAGACAGGGCTTCTGACCACAGAGGGTTTACAGATTGTCCGTGCAGGAATTTTTAGCAGGCGCTTAATGCCGCTAGATGGCGAAGATTTGCTCCCTTCTGATTTGCATGCGAAGGAAGTTGTCTTTGGCTAAAGCACCAAACCGCCTAAGCCAAAGAAATGCAAATACTGCCCCCCTAAGTTCTTACCCCGCAATAGCCTTCAGACTGTCTGTTCCCCCGAAAGTACAATCCAACTCGCTAGTCAGCTATCCGATCGCAAACAAAACTGCCAGGAGAGGGATTAGCGCGCAGCATGGAACAAACGCAAGGCAGATGTGAAGCCTTTAGCCACTGGATGAATTTGAACCAGCGGGCATTCAACGACTGCATCAGGGCGAGAGATGGTGAAATTTGCATTAGCTGCGGCAGCACAACGGCGGTCAGTTATCACGCCAGGCATTACCGGACAACGGCAGTGGTACCCTAATGAGCAATGTTTAAAGTGATTACGTGAGTTAACATCATCCTATACAGGAGAATGCGTAATGAACTTGAAGCCAAAATTTGAAGAGTATACTGAAGCAGAGTTTACACAGTTAGTCAGTGATATTTGCAACGCAGAAGGCAATGAAACGTATCAGGATGAGTTACTGGAGAACTTCATTGCGGTGACTGAGCACCCGGAAGGTTCTGATCTGATTTATTACAATGATGATGACGGTCTCACGCCCGAGAAAATTGTCGCATCTGTCAGGTCATGGCGTAAGAGCGAAGGCTTGGCTGACCTCAGGGACTGAGGGATAACAGAGCGCATTTGCGAGTACGCTTGAAGATGATTGATTAAGATCAAAGAGCAGTGAGATAATTCTTAAGCTGATGATGTATGCAAGATAGTATCAGCTTGGCTGAATGTTCAGCTTTTCTTAAGGGATTACGAAATGACTTCTTACTACGTGAATAAAAATCAACAGTCAAATGGCGACCATGAAGTCCATACCGATAGCTGCCGTTTTTTGCCATTACCCCAAAACAGGGTGTCACTTGGTAATTATGCAACTTGCGCACCGGCTGTGCAGGAGGCTAAAAGGCTGGGCTATTCAAGGGCAAATGGTTGCAGAACCTGCAGCGTTGCTTGTCATACGTCATAAAATAAATTGAACAAACGAAGGCTGCCAAGGCGGCCTTTTTTATTGGAGTAAATATGGCAAAGCTCACCGATAAACAAGAGCTGTTTGCCCGTGAGTACCTGAAAGACCTTAATGCCACACAGGCAGCAATCAGGGCGAGCTACAGTGAGAAGATCGCCAACGAACAAGCTTAGCTGCCTGGTCTGTGATGCCTGCGTGCAAGGGTTAACTCCTGAAATTTGGGCGTAAAAAAACCGCCTCATTGAGCGGTTTCTTTGTTTCGTTTTGCGATAATTTCCCTTCGTATCTCAATCATCCTGATATAGAAATCATGAAGTTCTACGTACTGACTCGCCTGTATCTTTGGGGATAATGCTTCCCGCTCTTTTATCCAGATATTTACTTCTTTGGAGCATTTTTTGAATGCTTCGTCCACGATTGTAACTGCTGATGTGCTTGATGGGATATCAGGGAAAACATTGTCATTGAGGCATCTTACTAGTGGTGGCTCGTATTCCCGCTCTGCCAGAGCACTGGATGCCATAAAAATCAAACAAACTACTATCCACTTCAATCGTTAATCCTTGTAAAAACATATTCATCCAAAGTAAATGTTCATCGACATCCAACTTGAAAACTTTAGTACTATGAGTAGTTAAGCTGACCACATAATCTTCATAAACCATTACTAAATGGCAATGTTTGTAAATAGGAGTTTATATCTTCAAACCCATCCTGGGGAGTCGTTCTATTACGAGCTGCTTGGTGAGTTTGGTTTGGGAAGGATGATGGGCGGGGCTCTGGTCAAAAGTGCTGGGGAGAGCATTGAGGGTAAGTTGCTGGGCGAACTGAATATGATCGGCAGGGGCATGTTTTGCGCGGGGAGCGTCTACGAATCCAATCGGCCGACTATCTAAATCGCAGAGCCAGAAAAACTTTGTGTACTTGAATGTGTACCATTAGTATTTTCTGGCTCAATCAATTCAATCTAACTAATTGATTTTGATGATTTATGTAAGCTAATCAAAAGACTCGTTTGAATGGCTTCACCGCAACTTGCTTAT
>NZ_JBAVTT010000126.1:0-10197 GCF_049696395.1 Erwinia sp. | reverse complement strand
GAGGTTCATCAGGCGCGGAACTCATCGAGGCGCGGGAATAAAATCCCATTCAGACGCCGGATAGATTCAAGCAAGCCAACTTATCGTCAAAATCGGTGTTGCAAAAACGGGAGTGACCATAGATTCCGTTTTCCAAGCGGCGCCAGAGAATGAAATATAGAAAAATTAATTAATCGTGGAAAAGTGCATTTTCTGCACTTCTTTTGAGATAATGGAATGAAGTTGACGGTTACGGAGAAAGTATATGGCAGGTTGGCAACTGAGGCTCTGGCGCCGGGGGCCTGCTCTGGAGCCGCGACAGGGCTGCCGAAGAACTCGGGGTAAGCCTTCGCACGTACAAAGACTATGAGAATGCAGAACGCGTAAAGCGGGCGATTGCGCTGGCCACGATGACGCTCACGCTGGGCAATATGGTGCCGGCACTGCAGTCTGAGCATGTCAGCAAGGCTCACCTGGTTGATTTGCTACAAAAAATGACGGCTGACGCGACCGGGAAATAAAAAAAATACAGCCCTTCAGGTACCTGCCCCCAATATCAGTGGGGTGCGGCTTCCTCCTCTTGCCATAAAATCCGCTCTCACCGACGCTGTATATATGAACAGTAATATTGAAGGAGGAATTTTTATGCAATCAGTTCATTCATAACGGCAAAGCTCACATCAGTTAATGTCGGGTGGCAGGTCATGAGAACGTTCATCCGTTCTGAAGGCCTGACCCTGCTCTGGCCACCGGTGTTCACGCCGCAGGTGAAAGTTCCCCTCTTTGCTGAACCCTGCGCGGCTGGCTTCCCCTCCCCTGCCCAGGATTACGTCGAAAAGGAGCTCGACCTCAACGAACTGTGCATTCGCCTGCGGGCATCCACGTTCTTCGTTCGTGATAGCGGCAGCAGCATGGAGGACCTCGGATTGTTTGACGGCGACGTCAAGGTGGTCGATCGCACTAAGGAGGCCTCCCTTGGGGATATCGTTATCGCTGAGGTGAACGGGGAGTTTACGGTCAAGCGCCTGCAGCAGCAGCCCCGCCTCGCCCTCCTACCCATGAACAAGGGGTACGAAACCATTTATCCTTAGGAGCTGCATCTGCTCGGCGTCGTCACCTGGTTCTTTAACAGCACGCGCGCGCCGGAGATAATCATGGTCATCTTCGGACTGGCTGACGTGAACTCGTTTTACCTCAGCTGTAAAGCGCTGTTCCGCCCTGACCTCCGCGGTAAGCCGGTGATCATTTTTGTCCAACAATGACGGGGGCGTTATTGCACGTTCAGCCGACGCAAAAATGCTTGGAATTAAAATGGGGGCACCCTGGTTCCAGATAAACCATGATATGTCCCAGCGAGTGATGGCTGCTTTCGAAGAGATTTCACCCTCAGTAGAACAATACTCTATTGATGAGATGTTCCTCGGTATACTTGGTATCGACAAAGCCGTAGCATTTGAAGACTTTGGCAGACAGGTTCGCGCCAGAGTTAAAGCCGTGATCGGCTTAAAAGTAGGTGTCGGGATGGGCCCTACCAAGACACTGGCTAAATCCGCGCAATGAGCCGGTAAAGAATGGCCTCAGTTCGGGGGGTGCTTGCGTTGACTCTGGATAATCCAGTACGTACGGATAAACTGCTGGCACGCCAGCCTGTAGAAGAAATCTGGGGTGTCGGCAGGCGAATTGCTAAAAAGCTTAATGCTATGGGGATTATCAGTGCACTTGATCTGACCAGAAGCAATCCGGCATTCAGCAGAGAAAACTTTAGTGTGGTACTCGAACGTACTGTAAGGGAACTCAGAGGAGAGTCCTGTATTGCGCTGGAAGAAGCTCCGCCAGCTAAGCAACAAATCTTCTGCAGCCGAAGCTTTGGAGAGCGGGTAACAACTCTTGATGGCATCCGTCAGGCTCTCTGTAAACATGCCTAGTGCGCAGGTGAAAAATCGCGACAGGAAGGGCAGTACTGTCGGCATATCTGCGTGTTTATCAAGACGTCCCCCTTACTCCCGGTGAGCCTTATTACGGGAACGTGGCCGGAAAAAAGCTGCGTGTTCCCACCCAGGATACCCGAGACATCATTGCAGCGGCAATGAGAAGTCTGGAACACATCTGGCGAAACGGGCATCGTTAAGCCAAAGCTGGCATCATGCTTGGGGATTTTTGTCCTGACGGTGTTGCTCAGCTGAATCTTTTTGATGAGCATTTACCACGGCCGGGCAGCTCACAGCTGATGGCTGTGATGGTTCGCATTAACGTTCCCGGGACAGGGAACATATGGTTTGCTGGCCAGGGTATCAATCCGGAATGGCAGATGAAAAAGGATATGTTGTCACCCGCTTGGACAACCTGCTGGAAGGTTATTCCCGTCGCAATTATTCGCTAAGAGATATTTTTTGCGTCTGGCAACGTCACAGCGTTTGTTGTGCAGAATGATATAAATTTTCATAAGTAAGATCTTTACACTTTGAATTCAACATTCTCTGCCCAGGCCCGTTTTATAAACATTCAAAAAATCTGCGGCCAGCATTGACCGGTTAAAGATTATCAGTAACTACTTTAACTTTTGCCACAATCCTGTCGACAAACTTTGCCGTAAGCCAGCCATTACTGTTGCCTAGTACTGTAACCCTCGCAGGGAAAATCTCGGTATGGAAGCAAAGAAATTCATACTTATGGAAATTTCGGTCGAAGACAATCCCACACTAATGAGCTGAATGCGTGAATGAATGCTTTATAAAAATGTTTCAGTGTGAAGGATATCCAAGGCAAAGCCGATGCGGAAACGCATATCAGTCATTGCTTAGCGGCTGGAATATCATAACCACAAGTTTGCAGGCATATATTCGACTCCATACCCGCCTGCTTTATGAAGTGCAATATCTAACACCGAGATGGGGGTTAAGCGTATAACTGTGCTTCAAGTAGTCAACATGAACTCAGGCTTTCGTGAAAATGGCAAAGGCTGCAAGGCTGATGAGGCCATGAATATCAAACGATGATCTTCCCGGCTGATAATCCCCATGGCATAAATCGTATATCAGAAATGACGAGTATAAAGCAGGTAAAAGATTACGTTCAAGCATGAAGACGCTCGAAATCATATCTGCAGGGGAATCAATCCAGGACACTTTAACAGCCGATCAAACAGTTTTAACCCTGAACGCAGTGGCAACTTTAACAAAAATATCTTACTGATGAGCTCCTCAGAGTGGGAGTTCATCGTATTTACACATCGAATTTGTTAATGCTCTCAGAGGTCTTATTGTGCCAGTAACTGTAACTGGGCCTCTATCCTCTACTCTGGCAAAACAATCTACACGGGGATTAATTACATGTTGGGTAAAAAGGCCTGTAGAGGTACGAAAGTACAAGCATCGTGATATACGAGAATTAAAGAACGCATTAACAAAGTCAGTCTGAGCTTCCACTTGTTATGCGATGCCACCATCCAGAATAGCCTTCTAAGGGTTACATTAAACACTCCCTGTCTTCTTCCTAAAGCTACGCAGATTATCAGCATCCTTTAAACATTTAGTCAGCAGGCGGAACGGTCATTTTCATGAGGAAAAAAATTCTCTTCATAAAGATTTAGCAAAAAAGCGCAACCTCTTTTTTTGTAAGATAGTGAAGCAAGGCATATCACAGATCATGTCCAGGGATGTGCCTGCTACATTGCAGATACATTTTTACCCTGAACCAGTGGAAATGGTTTCATTCACTACGTTCTTCGCTTTCGATATCCAGAAGCCGCGACCTGCCTTGAGTAAGTGAATTGATCCATGAGGAATAAAAGAGGAAGATGCAGGCAATGAAAGTGGAGATTTCACCGTGAAATTCAGAAAACTAAAAGAGTATTTTCAGTAAGTTAGCGGTGAAATATCGACAGAGAAAAAGTCAGTCTTTCAGGTGACGTGTCAGTACAGCCTGAACCGCTTTATCTATGTCATCCTGCATTTCAGCTGATAAGCGGTTAAACTCGTAGCTGAACATACGCCCACGACTCTTTTTACGGGCATAACGGTTTTTATCAGGGAACTGCCAGAGAGGCGTAACCTTGACCTTTACCGCAGGCGTTGCGTTGCCAATCAGTGTCGCTTCGCTTCTGATTTCTGCAATGATCCTGTTTTTAATCTCATCTTCTGCCAGCATAGCATCTTCACGAACCAGTTCCACAGCAGGAAGGATGTTCAGTGAAAGCTCTTCTACTGAAATACTTTTAGATGTCAGCAACTCTTCCGCTGTAAGCAGCGTTTTATAGTCGTTATAAGACAGTTCAGCCTGTACCGGGAACAATGAAAGCAGCTCCTGTGAAACGTTCGCAGCCTGGAGCGCTCTGGTTACTTTTGCCTGCGACATCCGCTCATCTTCAGCGATTTCTTTTTGCGACAGACCACTGTTTTTCAGTGCCAGCAGGCGCATGCCGACTTCACGAATGTTATGTTCGCGGGCGGTCTGAATATCCTGAGCCAGGGCGCGGGCTTCGGAAACCGTCAGTGACTCGTCAGTAACCAGAACGTCCAGTGGCGAGTTGCAGAGCAGGGCAGCGGCACGCCGGCGAGAGCCATCCAGGATCTCAATCCCTTCTTTACGTCGCACGCCTATCGCAGGGAAGAATTGCTGCAGAGTGAGAGTGCGGGTGATGTCCTTCAGCGACTCAGGCGTCAGTGCTGCCTGATCACGCCCATTGGTTTCCTGGATAACAAAGGTGGAATGTTTTATCTCTGAAGCATCCACAGTCAACCGCGTGAATACAGCTTTCCTGCCGGAGGAAAGCGTAAATATCTGGCCAGAGGGTTCAGCCTGAGCATCTTCCTGAATAACGGGCGTGCTGAAGGTGCGTCCGATTGTCTGGCGTTTCTTGTTCATATTCACCTCAGTTCATCCTTATAAATTCAATGCGGTCAAAAACAGCTTTTGCGAAATCTTCAGCAGCTGAGCGCGCATTTTTGAGTGCTTCGCTGCTGCCGACATAAGTGGAGGGATTAGCGGAAATTACGGTATCAAAGGATTCACCACACCGCTCAAATCCATCCAGGCGGGGAAGGGCAGCATCAAGCATGTCGCCACCAAAAATTTCCTTCGCCAGACTGTGGCAGAGTTTGTGGTCAGGTTTACTGGACAGCTTGGACATAAAACCAATATTGCCCTTCAGGCGACACTGACAGCCAGACTCCTCAATAATGCTCACCAATTCCGGCAAACGTGTCAGGTACTTCAGGGTTGAATGAAAATCAACCTGAGCAGGTGGCACTGGGGTCATCAGCAGATCGGCAGAGGCAATGGCATTTTTCAGGAATGCATCGAGGTGAGGGCCGCTGTCGACAAAAATGAAATCATAGTCTGCCTTCAGTTTATCAATTACGTTTTCGCGCAGAATCGCATGGGGGTTCTGACCTGGCAAATATTCCGCGCACAATCCTTCCCAGCCTGAAGCAATAAAAGCATCGTCAATGGAAGCAGGGAGCACGTCCACCCCTGGAACAACCGAAGGCACAATGAACTCACTGAGAAGCTCTTTACGTGTCGGTTTCTGCAGCATGGCCTGAGCCGATGTTGTTTCAACCAGACCTACCGAGCGGGTGTGATTAAGGAACATTGTCGCAGATGACTGAGGATCAAGGTCAATAACCAGGATGCGCAGATCTTCAAAGAGCAGGTGAGGGTGGGCACGAAGTGCGTGTGCCAGTGACACTGTCGACACCGTTTTTGAAACGCCCCCTTTCAGATTTCCAACAAAGATCGTCATCGCTTCAGCATGACGATCCCGGTATTTAGGAACACCCCGGTGATGGTAAATATCCACAATGTTTTGAACACTCATGGCATATTTTAAAGAAGAGCCGGCTGCACGTTTTTCAAAAACATACCCCTGTTCTTCCATCTCACTGACAGCGTAGTCCACATTTGCACGTGTTAACTTTGGCAGTTTGGATAAAGCCGCTTTTGCATAGACCTGAAAATACTCGTTTTCCTTGAGTTCTTCCTTCTGAGCCTGAATCTGCTCAGTCAGGGCAGTGAGCATTTTACCCGCACGCTGCGCGACTTTGTCTGTTTGATGCAAATCCATAACCATCAAATGCTCCATACATGTAGAAAAATAACTTTAACGCAATAATCCTACATAATCATATATAAATCAACCTTTAATGAGCAAATTTTGACCTAATATATAAAATAATGATTTCATTTGAATTAGATGTAGCAAAAGGCCATTTTTCCTTCTCTACATCGATTAAGCCGATGCTGGCACCAGTTATAAGCGCTGCCTGTAACGAGGCACCGCTATTCATTTATACGGGCATGTCTGCCTCAATGCCCATGATCGGGATTCAAATTCCCCTTATCCCTTACGGCTTACACGGCCTGATAATGTCATCAATCTTATCCACAAAAAACGGTGAATAGAATATGTATAAAAGGTGTGCAGGACGATCCTGATTCGGCAGATGTCTCCTCACAACGTTGCCTGGATGAACCAGATTTGGTGATGAGGTTGCCAGCTGATCAACTCACCACGACAGTTCCATTATGCTGATTTCATCTGTGAAATTTTCAACACAATGCAGACTCGAGTCATGTGCTGCGGCCAGTGAATTTTATGAAACGGCGTCTAATCTGTTGAGAAAACAGCCTCCAAACCGTCACTGCCGATAGCCCAGGACGACTGGTGTATTAATGAAATAAGGGTCAACGATTACGTCACAAAGGTAGCTGTTAGGAGGCCAACGCATAATTGCCACTGGCCATGTGAATCTTCGCAAAGCAGGAAAAGGTGTGTTACAACATCTGGCTCGCCATGAAGAACGGCCGCATTGTGATCGAACTGATGCAAAGCCGTTACGATACTAAACAACTATGAAGTTGCCACTGGAGGGGCAACCGGCATAGAAATGAATCCCGATCAACTTTACTCCCGGATGAGAACCTTTCATGGGGGTTGATTGGGGTTACATTTGCAGTACGTATATGCCCCAGCATAACGTCAGAGCGACTGACTCAGCTCCTGCCTGAGAAAGGTAAAGAAACGCTCTCAGTGAACTGCTTGCAGGCCTTGCTACTTAAAGCTCATCCACAGAACTGAATACGCCCGGTTGGTTCCCGCGTTGGTTGAACCTGAATTCCCCCTGCCCTCTTCCGACAGCAACATAGTTCAGAGCTGAGAGTAGTTTGTTTTTTCTGACTCTCGAAATACTCTGCACCCACACCTTATAGCAACCTTCGAGCGCTTGAAAAAAACAACATTTAGGCGTTACTAGGTGCAAATAAATACTTAATAACATAGTGATCAGTAGCGGTCTCATGATTTAGTGAGTTAGCACACACTTACATTATAAGCCGCTCCTTCAATGATATTTGGAAATAGAGTAATGCTGCATCCACTTAGTTTCAGGTATACAGAGATACTAAATGTGGAAGAATTTTCTGTACTGAATACAAGGCTATACGTGGAAGGATTTCCGGATGAGAGAGATATCATTTCGAGGAATGTTATCAGTCCATGGCAGGATAAATGTGGAGTGATTTTCTGATCTGAATGCAGAGAGGGCTTTGGAACGATGGATGGCTCACAGGAGATATGTGGAAAGATTACCTGTACTTTGAAGCGGAGTACATGTGGAGTAATTTCCAGATCGTCAGTTCCTCCGCTCTAGCAATATTTGAAGCACAAGGGATCCGTATGGAGGATAGAACCTAACCCTCGCATGTTCATACAACAGTAGACATAAAGAAATAAAAAATAATCTCATACCATTTTAATTACAATAACTTAAGTGAATGTGGAAAGATTACCTGCCATGTGTGGATCTAGATATGTGGAATGATTTTCTGCGATCTGCTTCAGTAAGTAGGGATGAAAGCTGGAAGATATGTGGAAGGATTTCCCGTAGGGTATCTGCATGTGAAACCTAATAACCGGGATAATAGAACTGAGAACTGGAGCGTTTAATGTGGAAGGATTTCCTGAAGTATTGTCGTAATACAGTGTCACGGTTATCTCTTAGTCTGGGGCAGCTTAAAGCATAAGAAAGTATACTCGCGAGTATATGTGGAAGAATTTCATTAGGTTAAATTGTTATTTATCAATCAGATATATAGATTATTAGCTTATGTGGAGCTTTTACCTGACAGAGTGCAGAGCGTCTACATATGAGGACTAATTATCTGTTAACTTAAAATGTGGCGGGGTCACGCAGTAATCCAGCATTCACCACGAAGACGAGAACAGTGAGTAGGGGAGATAAAAAGTGAATAAATCGGCCAGGTTTACCTGGATGATTTGATCTTTTATTAGTTTATATTTAAATAGTTTCAGTTTAAGACAGGATAAAAGTAATATGATTCATGTAGTTAAACGGACTTTTGTGGAATGATTTCCTGCTTCAGGTGGAGATATTTTCTGCTAAACGTGGAGTCATTATCTGTCTCAGGTGGATCTCTTTCCTGTTTAATGAGGATCGTTTTCCTGTGGATGATAAGATCAACGATCTGTAAGAGGTAACATCGAGCTAAATTACATAACCTACTGTTAATTGGAAGGTTATGATAGACTCATTGGGTAAGGCTCAGTGATTTAAGGGAATGTGGAGACATTACCTGATCCTGACAGGATCCCTTTAGCACCTTAAAAGTCGGCATAACGATCAACTTTGCACTACCAGGACAAGTTGGTTGACTCAGCAAATCATATGTGGAACTATTAAAAAAAAGTCCACAGTAGAGCGCGAGATGGAAACGAAAAAACTCACGGTCGTTCAGGGTAATGAACTTCTCGAAGGTGCATACAGCGTCACCCTGGATGAAATGCGTCTTCTCAATCTCGCGTTAGCGCAAATAGACAGTCGTCGCCCTCAGCCTGACATCCTCTACCGCCTCTATCCTAAAGACTTTCAGCGTATTTTTAACGTTAATCCTACCAGCAGTCATGTCCAGTTGCGTACCGCGGCTGAGAGCCTCATGAAGAAGCCTGTGACGGTTTATAAACGTGATGCCCGTACTAACAAAGTCAAAACTGTCCAGCTGGCCTGGTTTTCCAGACTTGAATACATCAGTGACGACGATCAGAGTGCAGTAGTGGTCAGATTTGGCCAGGACGTCGCGCCCTATCTTTATGAGCTCAAAGAGAGCTTCACTCAGATGAATTTCTCCAATCTGGCCAAACTGGATACCCCGTTCTCGGTGAGGCTTTACGGCTGGCTGATAAAATCACGCCATCTGAGTGGCTTCAAACAGAATGGCGCCATTGAGGTTACTCTGACCCTGGACTGGATGCGGGAAAAAGCCGGACTTGTCGGCAAGTATGCCGATTACCGGGATTTTCGTCAGAAGCTTCTGCAACCTACTGTTGACCGCATCAATGCTAATACCGATATTTCTGTAATCTGGGAACCGGTGAAAGCAGGGCGGACAGTTACCGCGATAAAATTCATTTATGCAGATGAAGCCAGTCCTGAAGTGGCCAAGCCAGCACGTCCCAGATTACCCCGGCGGCCACGCGCTGTTAAAGGGTCTGACCTGGAAGGGCGGTGGGCCCGTCAGTGTATTGAGCTGATGAATGACTGGATTAATAAGCTGAATGCTTATGATGCTGATACTAAAGCACCCATTACTGACATCCGCAAGCTTGCAGAGTGGTACTTGCTAATCGGTGATAAGGAAAATCACAAACGCATCACGGCAGAAGTCCGTACACGTAAGCGAAAATAGCCATGGCTGTGTGCCGGATCTCACCATGAGGCCCGGCATTTTAATTACAACATACACGTTTTTTTGCCCCCAAGAACAGAAAATCCCTCCACATTAGAGTCTGTATGTAATCGTCTGACAGGAAGTTTCTCCATCCTTCTTTTGCCTGCTCAACTCCTTTTCTTTCATCTCCTGAATAACTTAAGAACCGATGTAATGATTGAGTAGATTTCGATCTTGAAGTTACTTTTTAAAATGGGCGAGACTGAATGTTGTAACTAAAATATTTAGCGCGAGGGTGATCATTTTGCTCCTCCCCTCGATCCCACAGTGCAGACGGCCCACCACGGGAGGCTTTGCTCGGCAATATCGCGCTAAATATAGCGACCGCCAATGAGTCCGTTAAGAGTTTTCGACGATTGAGGCTGGCACGGTAACTAACAGTGGCACGATGCAAGGCGGACAGTCACTACAGGTCTCGGGGAAGCAGGCGACCAATAGGGGAACGTTACTCAGCGATGGCCAGCTGACGATGAG
>NZ_JBAVTT010000125.1:0-1834 GCF_049696395.1 Erwinia sp. | reverse complement strand
GTATAAGTAGGGGCTTGACGAATCGAACTCCTTTTCAAACTGCATTGAGCTGTGCTTACGTGTTCCTGTTAGTTTTCCGCTGTAATCGTCAGTAGGAATGCTCACACCGTGATAGAAGATGACCACTTCAATACTCCCTTCACGATCCTTCACATCAACAGAGCCTTTAATATCTGCTCCGCCATCATCTTTTAGCCAAAGATAGGCAGGAATGGCCATCATTTATATCCTTATATTCCATGATTGTGCCTGATAAAATATCCGGCCTTCAGCCGGGTTAATTATTAACCTTGATCAATATTGCTGGGATTACTGAAGAGATTCGCAGCGTTTTACGACGTGCCCGGCATTTTTGAGACTTTTACCCTTGCCCTGAAGTGGCACATCGGGACATCCTGCCCTATTCTCCGGGAAAAGGATCCCCCCACATCCATCGTCGAGGCTTTATGACACAGTCGTACCGGATTGCTGAAGTCACCAATCAGCAACAAACGCTGATCGCCAGGGTTGAACAGGATGAGCGTGCCGCCTATTTCTACCTTTGGCCCGCCGAAGCGTTCCGCAGTCAGTTTGCGGTGCGTGGCTGTTGGTTGCGCAACTTGCTGCCTGCACCTGCCAGCGAAGACCTCGAGTCAATGGAGCAGGGGATACCGCCCTTACTTAGCGCGGAATACTGCCGCACCTTGCAGGCCGAGCCAATGCTGGATCCGGCTGGATTACAGATTATCTGGGAACCCACCGATGATGGCGCGGCCCTGTGGTATCAGGGGCAATTGCTGGCGGTGATCCCCGGCTGGAGCCTCTATCAGGATAAGCAGGTCAGTTTCTCCGCTGGCTGTATCAAAGAGAATCGTCTTACCGCTCCGCTGGGGTCGGCCTCCACCAACGACTATTATGCTCAGGCTGAAAAGCACCGCCATTTTTGGCGCGACTGGCATGACGGCCATTTATGGGATCCGATGCAGCGTGAGATGATCAAGTGCTACGAAGCGCAGTACGGTGAATCCCTTAAGTACTACTCCATCGACCAGGGCAACTGGCCGCCGATGGCTATTTCCCAGCATTATCATCAGGGCAGCTGGTACTTTCTGACGCTTGGGATGAGCATCCGCCCGATGCCCTGGGTAGATTTTCTGTTTGAGGATCTGGCCGGGCAACACCGCCGGGTTGAGCTGGCAATGGC
Source organism: Erwinia sp. (assembly GCF_049696395.1). Taxonomy (GTDB): domain Bacteria; phylum Pseudomonadota; class Gammaproteobacteria; order Enterobacterales; family Enterobacteriaceae; genus Erwinia. Next base: position 651 of record NZ_JBAVTT010000125.1, on the reverse strand, counting down.
GATTGACGCTGAAGTGATGACGGAAGACAACGCCGTGCAGATGGCCAGTGCGCTGGCCAGCTTTGCACACTTCCCCTGGGCTCGTTTGAGCTGGCTGGGCGAAGGGCATACGCTGGAATCTTCGGTGGCTCCGGTAGGGTTTGAAGGTTTCCTGCTTTCTGGCGAGCTGAGCGGAGAAGAAGGTCAGTTCAAGCTGCCGAAGCGGGAGGGTGAGAAGGTGAATCTGCTCTGGACCACGCCGGTCACCACCGCTGAACGTGAGCTGGCGGAAGCAGAAGAGAGTGGCGGTAACGAATTGGTCGAAAGATTGCGTCAGGAAGGCTGTAATCACATCTTCCGTCCTCGACCGCAGGTGGTTGATTCACAGAATTAAATTCTGTCAGGCGATCGGTTCCGATCGCCCCTGCCAAATATTTGTCTGAAATGAGACCGATATCACATCAAGTTTCCCTGTCAGCCGCCGTTAACCCGATCAGGCAATTGTGCCTGATTGAGTTGAGTGGGGCTCTTCATGTTAAAAACAACCCAGGCCAGATTTACCCTCCTGATCGTCGGCTTCTTTGCGTTGCTGCTGCTGATCACGGTGGTGGTGATTAAAATGTTTGTTGCGCCCCAGCTCACGACCAATGAGAGTCGTCTGGTGCGTTATGA
>NZ_JBAVTT010000124.1:0-12073 GCF_049696395.1 Erwinia sp. | reverse complement strand
AACCCTCAGTGCAATACTGGCATCGCCCCGGCGGGGTGAAGGAAACTCAGGATGCCTGGGTTGGTGCGTTGAAAACAGTGACAACGTTTTGAATCTTCAGCCTTGTGACAAGCCCTGGCATTTAGTGTGTTCCAGCGCTTTTAGTTGGGTCATGCGTTCGTCAGCGTGCTTCTGTGCAAGGCCTTTTGCAACGCCGTTACCGATACCAAAATCACCTATAACGCCCAGCACGGTCAGGCTGTCGAACTCGCCGGTTTTATCGATGGTCGCCTGAGTTTGCTTTTGCGTGGCAATTTCTGACTCCACGCCCGAGCAGTCGAGCGTAGTAGCCTGAACATTACTGACGGGTGGAGAGGAAGGATACTGTTTTAAGGCGCAGCCTGAGAGCAACAAAGACGCAGTGAATAAGCAAACTGACTTGAGCATAAAGTACCTGACCCGGGTTGAAGAACAACGTTGACCGGAACAGTATCCGCGATCAACATCTCATCCGATGCGATGAACAATTGGCTCATTTGCTGGCTTATTACACAATCGACCGGCTGGAGCGGTAACGTCATTCCCCCCTGCTCCAGCCGTCGATTCACTTAGTGCTTGATGATGTACAGAGTCCGGCTGTAGGCAACATCTTCAGGATTGGTGATGGGATAGCCTTTGACCCAGGGCTTGATCAAACGTCCATTGGTGTATTGATAAATTGGCGCAATGGGCGATTGATCCGCAATGATCTGCTCGGCACGGTTGTAATCGTCGTTGCGCGCTTCACTGTTGCTTTCCTGGCTGGCTTTATTCAGCACCGCATCGTATTCCGGGCTTTTGAATTTAGCGATATTTCCACTGTGAGTGGAGGTCAGCAGGCTCAGGAAGGTGGAAGGCTCGTTGTAATCACCGACCCACGAAGCGCGGATCACATCGAAGTTTCCGCTGTTGCGACTGTCGATGTAGGTTTTCCACTCCTGGTTTTGCAGCTTAACCGTCACCCCAAGATTCTTCTTCCACATAGACGCGACAGCAATGGCCACCTTCTGGTTATTTTCAGAACTGTTATACAGCAGGGTCAAATCCAGCGGATGCGTTGGACCATAGCCAGCCGCTGCCAGCAGGGCTTTGGCCTGCTCGTTCAGTTCTGCCTGCGAATGCTGCTGCAGGAAGCCGGGTTTAGGTTTAAAGCCAGCGGTAACGTCAGCCGTGAAGTGCCACGCAGGTTTCTCGCCGGTGCCCAGCACTTTCTCAGCAATGATCTTGCGGTCAATACTCCATGACAGGGCCTTACGAACCCGCACATCCGCTGTTGGCCCTTTAGTCGTGTTAAACGCGTAATAGTAAGTCCCCAGCTGATCCGGCGTATAGACCTGGCCCGGTAACTCCTTCTTCAGCAGGCTGTACATATTTTTCGGGAAGGACTCGGTGATATCAATATCATCCGAGCGATAGCGTTTGGTGGCGCTGGATTCTTCATTGATTGGCACAAAGGTGACTTTAGTCAGCACGCTGTGGGCGTTATCCCAGTAGTTATCGTTTCGCACCAGTACCAGCTTTTCATTGACCACACGATCCTGCAGCTTGTAGGCCCCATTGCCGACCAGATTCCCTGGCTGAACCCACTCTTTACCGGCTTTTTCAATCACTTTTTCAGGCACTGGATAAAGGCTGAAGTTGGCGGTCAGGCTGACAAAATACGGCACGGGTTTATCCAGCGTCACTTTAAGGCGGTGATCGTCCAGCGCGGTGACACCCAATTTATCCGGGGTCATTTCACCTTTAGTGATCGCCCCGGCATTCTGGATCCCGGCCAGTTCTGCAAACCAGGCAAAGGTTGACCCGATTTTAGGGTCGACTACTCTGCGCCAGCTATAAACGAAATCCTTCGCCGTGACCGGGTCACCATTCGACCATTTGGCGTCTTTACGCAGGGTAAAAATCCAGGTTTTGTTATCCGTTGTCTGCCATTGCGTGGCCACGCCGGGAATGATGTTGCCTTTTGCGTCCTGATTCGTCAGGCCTTCGAACAGATCGCGGATCACCTGAATCTCTGGCAAACCGACCGCTTTCGCCGGATCTAACGAGGCTGGCTCATCTTTTATATGACGGACAATTTCCTGACTTGAAGCCAGTGCCGTTCCGGGTGGAACGTCAGCAGCTGAAACAGAAGCAGTCACAGCCAGTGCCAGCAAAGCCAGCGTGAAACGGGATGAATTGTTCATCAGAGCACCTCAGCGTGGGGGCAATTAAACGAGCAGATTAACGGACTTTAGCGCAAATCGTTGATAGATAAATAGCATTTTTCGTTACACGGGTCATGGGTTCGAAAAACCGTGACCTGACAGCTCTTTTGTTCCCGGCCGGTTTACGCTAGCTTTAAGAAAACTGTTCAGGAGTGAATACCCATGTCCCCGATCCATCCGCGCCCGTTACGCGGCAAGCTAGATGCAGTCAGTAAGGTTTATGGTGCCTCCGTGTTGGGCGCGCCCTTGTTATGGTTCCCTGCTCCCGCGGCTGATGAGGACAGCGGGTTGATACTGGCGGGTACGCATGGTGATGAGACGGCAGCTGTAGTCACGCTGTCTTGTGCGATGCGCACCTTGCTGGAGCCTCATCGTCGTCATCATGTCGTGCTGGCGGTTAATCCCGACGGTTGCCAGCTTGGGCTGCGCGCCAATGCACGGGGCGTGGATTTGAACCGCAATTTCCCTTCGGCTAACTGGCAGCCCGGCGAAACAGTTTATCGCTGGAACAGTGAGGCGGATGAGCGCGATGTGGTGCTTTCCACTGGCGAGCGCTCAGGCTCTGAACCTGAAACTCAGGCTTTATGTGATTTGATTCATGCGTTGAAACCGAGCTGGATCGTCACTTTTCACGAGCCGCTGGCCTGCATTGAAGATCCGGATACCAGCCAGCTTGGCCACTGGCTGGCTAAGAAGATGGATCTGCCGCTGGTTACCAGCGTGGGTTATGCCACGCCAGGTTCTTTTGGCAGTTGGTGTGCAGACCTGAGCCTGCCGGTGATCACCGCTGAGCTTCCTCCCATCTCCGCCGACGAATCGACGGAGAAATATCTGGGGGCGATGGTCGATCTACTCAGCTGGCAGCCCTAAAACGTAATCCGGCCACAGCTGAAGGGCAAGGCCGGATCCACATCCACTGCCAGCCAGGTTGGCCCGTCCAGATCGATAAAGCGTGCCGAATTCACCAGTGGTAACGCCGCTGCGATCGCTCTGGAGGTACAGAGCATGCACCCCAGCATCACTTCAAAACCAGCTGCTTTGGCTTCCTGAGCCAGTGCCAGTGCCTCAGTCAGACCGCCGGTTTTATCGAGTTTAATGTTGACCATCTCATAGCGCCCTTTCAACCCGACCAGGCTTTCACGCGTGTGGCAACTCTCATCGGCACAAATCGGCAACGGATGAATAAAGTTAGCCAGCATGGCGTCCTCACCAGCAGGCAGAGGTTGTTCAAGCATGGCAACGTTGAGGTCAGCCAGCAGCTGGCAACGCGCCGCCAGTCCTTCGCTGTGCCATGATTCGTTTGCATCCACAATTAGCGTAGCCTCCGGCACGGCGGTTCTTATCGCTACCAGCCTTTCGGTGATCAAAGAGTTGTCCAGTTTGATCTTCAGCAGTCTGGCCCCGTTTTCCCACAGCGCCAGGGCTGAGCTGGCCATCATTTCAGGCAGATCAATACTGACGGTTTGCGCCATATCGACAATCAAAGGTTGACGAGTCTCGGTCAGATGCCACAGATCTGTCGCCAGTTTCCTTGCCTGCAGATCCCACAGCGCTGAATCAATGGCATTCCGGGCCGCGCCAGCAGGAAGAGCCTGCTGAAGTTGCTCACGGGTCATTCCTTGTTCCAGTTGAGTGAACAGCGTGGCGACTTGTGCCAGCACCGAGGCTTCGGTTTCGCCGTAGCGAGGGTAAGGAGTACATTCACCTACCCCTTTAATCCCTTCTTCCTCCAGCTCCACTACCACCACACCAGCCTCGTTACGTGATCCGCGAGCGATCACAAAAGGCGTGTGCAGTGGCCAGGCTTCCGGGTACACCTTTACTGCTCTCATCGACAAATCCTTATTATGGGGAAGAAAGTGAACAAGACCCCCTCACCATAGTCGTGACTGATCAGGTTTGGCAATCAGGGACCCGATTTCACAAATGACCGATCCTGTTTTAAAATAATAGTGGTTAAGCATTATTCAACAACAGTGAGGGAGGTTTGTTTTGTTAATGACTGACGAAGATCAGGAACACCACATCATGCTCGGAGAAGCAGCGATGAGTCTAATCTTCAGCAGGGAAGTGATAAATCCATCAGCACTACTGCAAAAACTTCAGGCAATGGCTGGTGACGAAGAGGATGACGAGCGGCTAATGCAGATCTGGCAGGCCAGAAACTGGCTCCTGAAGCAAAAATGCAGCCAGAACATCTCCCCTCATCAGGGCTGGCTAACCTCATCTGACAGCCACAACGATCCTGAGTCCCGCGGCGCTGATATTCGTCTGCGGCCCTCTCAGTCTGATGAAGCGGAAAATTAATCCGCTTGGGTTGGGGGTGGCGTCTCTGCGTCCCCCCAGCTTGTACAACTCTTCTAAGACTCCCTCCTGAGCAGACAAATCAGTGACTTTGCTGTACTGCACTGTCATAACACGCCTGTTACACCCGATTTAACCTTCCCGTAACTTATTGAAATAAAATAGCTAGCACTTTTTGCAAAAGATAGCACGCCAAGTCAACCCGGAATTACTGTACATGTTTGGATTAGATGTATAACTTTAACGCCGAAATCGTGGACACGACTTGAACTTTACGACTGAGGGGGCAGTGACATGCATCAGGGTGGATCAAATCCTAAGACTGAAAATGACATCAGTCGTTATTTCAATGAGGCCGTGTTGCCTTCCCAACAGGAAACATTGGGCCAGATAGTGGTAGAAATTTTGCGTTCAGGCAAAAATCTTAACCGTAAATCTATTTGTTCTAAACTGCTTAGAAGACTGGAGCTGGCTTCAGGCCCTCAGCAGGAGCAACACTACCACGAACTGATTGGTCTGCTATTCGGCCGCGGAGACTGAGTTTTAACGCATTCTCACTGATTCAGAGAAGTTGGTATGGATAGAAACGAAGAAGAAAAACTGATCGATATTCTCCTGGGCGAGGCGGTGTTGGTCTTGCTCAAAGAAGAAGCGGCTATCAGTAATGCCGCTCTTATCAAACAGCTTAAGCTATTGTCCGTAACGGAAACCCATGTGTTACGACAACGCGCTTACCGACTGGCGATAAACGAAGTCAGAAACTATACTTCGGCCGACATTTCGGTCACCAGTCATGACGTTCGGGATCGTGACCACAAACGGCACCTTTTTAACCACGAAGGGCCACCTGACGGCACCAAAAAACATTGATTTTTATTTTACTCTGGCAGTGAGCCAGTTTTTTTCTACTTACAAGGTCTAACACATGCAACAGCGAACCACAGAGTCCGAGATCCTCAAGTATTTTCAAGCTGAAGGGGACGTCCTGGCGCAGGAAACTGCCGTAATCGGCATGGTGATCAGAGAGATCGCCGCTAAAGGACAGCATGTAAATAACAAGGCCATTATCCTGAAGCTTATAGAGAAACTGGAAACGACTTCAGATGTTGTTCAACTGGATATCTACCGTCAGGCACTGGAAGTGGTTGTAGGGCGCACGCCAGACGACGCTTAAAACAGCGCAGAATTGCTAGCTTGGGGCTATCCAGGCTGGCAATTAATGGCTTAAAAGTTGAGATTTAATGAAAACTTTGCAGCAGATAGCGGAAAGCCTGTTGGTAGAGAGAGAGGAGATGCTTATCGTTAGTTTCCGTACTGTGGGCCTGCAGCATGATTAACACCGCCTTCTTATCAAGAGGCTCGCCAGCCTCAAGCAATGCAGACACCGCTTTTCCAATCACCGCATAAATTTCTGAAGGATAATCTTTCTCTATGCCCTGCACATCTCCTCCGTATCAATCTGGACCAACACCATACTTTATCATCTGACCGGTCTTAAAAGAACCCGGAATAAGCAGAAACAGATACTTCCTAAACCTGCTTCTCTCATTATAGACGATCTACAGAAATGCTGAATATTAATTCCGCCCTCTGCTGGTAAAATGTTAATTATAGTTAATTGATTGTTCGGAATATATTCTATCACCCACGAAGTCCTCTCCAGCCATCAGCTCTTCAACAGTCAAAATTTGAACGACATTCGCTTCCGAATAAAAATACTCTATACTGGAACCGCTGTCAGACAGTGACAGTCCACATCCCGCAGATATATAAGCAAATTTATGGAATCCCTGATGCTGTCAACTCTCCTCTATCGCAGCCACATTTGTGATGATGTTCCGGTCAAAGCACTGGAGAAGCTCCTGTTAAAAGCCAATAAAAATAACGCAGCACATGAGGTTACCGGGATACTGCTGTTTAACGGCACCCATTTTTTCCAGTTGCTTGAAGGCCCGGAAGCGGCCGTGCACGCCCTTTATGACCGTATTTGTCGTGACAAACGTCATCATAATCTGGTTGAAATGATGCGCGATTACGCCCCTTCCCGCCGTTTTGGTAATGCGGGGATGGAGCTGTTTGATTTGCGTCAGCACGATCGGGAAACCGTCCTTCAGGCCGTTATGGATAAAGGGACGTCAAAGTACCAGCTGACTTATGACGACCGGGCCTTGCAGTTTCTTCGCGGCTTTGTAGAGGCGAGGGAAAATGAAGAGTATTTCGAGATCCCCCAAGGCAATCTCTGGGAATTCGTCAGCGAGGAAGAACCGGAGGCGAATGAACGCTCTCTCCCGGACCAGGAATACAGTTTTGCCTTCCAGCCGATTATCGATCCATTATCACGCAAGATTGTCTCTGTTGAAGCATTGATGCGAAATGCTGAAGGCGTTAACCCGATCGAGTATTTCGCCCGATTACCCACTAACGAAATGTACGAGTTTGATTTAAGATCAAAAAAAGTCGCATTTGAGCTGGCAAAAAACATGGGTATTCAGGGCACTCTGTCCGTCAATCTGCTGCCCATGTCGCTGGTGATGGTGCCTGATGCGGTTAACTTTCTGCTTCAGGAAAGCAGTGCCAATGGTTTTGTGCCAGAACAGATTGTGATTGAGGTGACAGAAAACGAGGTTATTTCACGTCCTGATGAGTTCTCACGGGTGATTAAGCAGCTCAAGGCGGCAGGTTTCAGCCTGGCGATTGATGACTTCGGCGCCGGCTCCGCAGGCCTGTTGCTTCTGGCGAGATTCCAGCCTGATAAAGTGAAAATCGACCGTTATATTCTTGCAGATGTGCATGAAAGCGGGCCAAAGCAGGCGATTGTGCAGGCCATCATTAAGTGCTGTGAATCGCTGAATATCACGGTGATTGCTGAAGGTGTCGAGAAGCCTGAAGAGTGGATGTGGCTGGAGTCTGCCGGGATCAGCCTTTACCAGGGCTTCCTGTTTGCTCGCCCAAAACTTGAAGCCATCCCAGCCATTGCCTGGCCTGAATTCATTGAGCCCGATCTCTGATACGGTGTTTGTTACGGAATTTTCTGGGTACGATCGCCAGCATGGCATACACTCAGTGCTGGGTTTACTGCGCTTATAAGGAAAAATTATGTCTCAGACAGTTCATTTTCAGGGCAACCCGGTTGCCGTTGCAGGTCAGATCCCCGCTCAGGGTGAGGCCGCTAAGCCTTTTACACTGGTTGCGAAAGACCTTTCCGAAGTGTCGCTGACTCAGTATGCCGGAAAGCGTAAAGTGCTTAACATCTTCCCAAGCGTTGATACCGGTGTCTGTGCCACTTCCGTGCGCAAGTTCAACCAGTTAGCTGGTGAAGTGAGCAACACGGTGGTGCTTTGTATTTCTGCTGACTTACCTTTTGCCCAGTCCCGCTTCTGCGGTTCTGAAGGCTTAAGCAATGTGGTGACTCTCTCCACCTTGCGTGGCAGTGATTTTAAACAGGATTACGGTGTGGCGATTGCGGATGGTCCGTTAAAAGGCCTGGCTGCTCGCGCAGTGGTGATTCTGGATGAGCAAGACAAGGTGATTTACAGCCAGTTAGTGAACGAAATCACCACTGAACCAGACTATGACGCTGCCCTTGCTGCATTAAAGTAAGCCGCAACATTCGCTGAGTGGGAAACGGTTATTTCCTGCCCGGCAGGTCAAACTAAAGGGCGGAGGTGATTCCGCCCTTTTTTTATTTGTTTTCAGAATCGACTTTCTTTTGACTCAGACCGTATTCACGCAGTTTATTGGCAATGGCGGTGTGTGAGACGCCAAGTCGTTTAGCCAGCTTGCGCGTGCTCGGATAAGAAAGATAAAGCCGGGTTAAGATGGAACGCTCAAAACGGCTGGTGATCTCATCCAGTGACCCTTCCATCACTTCCTCTCCTAACGGCATATCCATAGCGAACTCTGGCAAGATGATGTCCTGCGGACGTAACTCATTACCTTCCAGCTGGGTTAGTGCGCGGTACAGAGCATTTTTTAGCTGACGCACGTTGCCAGGCCAGGTGTAACGGCTCAGGAACGCATTCAGCTGAGGCGAGAGTTTTGGCCTTGCCACGCCCTGCTCATCCGCAAAACGGGCCACGAACAGTTCAGTCAGCGGCAGGATATCCTGAGGACGGTCGCGTAACGGCGGTAAGTTAAGGGTCAGAACGTTCAGACGGTAGAATAAATCTTCACGGAATTCTCCGCGCTGCACCATCTCAGTCAGGTTCTTCTGTGTGGCACAAATGACCCGCACATCAACATGCACTTCATGTTCTTCACCCACACGACGGAAAGTGCCATCATTAAGGAAGCGCAGCAATTTTGTCTGCATCCGTGGCGTCATTTCACCAATTTCATCCAGCAAAACCGAGCCGCCACTGGCCTGCTCGAAGAACCCTTTCTTGCCTTCCAGCGCGTTAGGATAAGCGCCCGCAGCGTGACCAAACAGTTCGCTTTCTGCCACATCGTCCGGCAATGAAGCGCAGTTCAGCGCCAGGAACGGCTTTTTGCCGCGCGCACTGCGCAGATGACAGGCGCGGGCCAGCATATCTTTGCCGGTTCCGGTATCTCCCACAATCAGGAGCGGAGCATCAAGCATCGCCAGCTTGCGAGCCTGATCGACAACCTGACGCATTTTCGGCGTGACGGCCACAATGTGATCAAATTCGCTGTCATCATTCACGGCCAGATTTTGCAATTGCTGACCCATTCTGGCGGTGGATTTCAACATCACTACCGCACCGACTGGATTGACGGACTGATCGTGATCGCCGGCCGCGTAAATCGGGGTGATTTCCATCAGGAAATCGCGCCCCTGGATCACCACATGGTGAGCCTGAGGTTCGATACGCTCGCTCTCCAGCCAGCGCTGAAAATTGAATCCGGTAATCAAAGCACCGGCACCAAAGTTACGCATTTTCTCTTCGTTAAGTGAAAACAGCCCTTGTGCCGCCGGGTTAGCCAGCTCCACTTTGCTTTTCATATCGATAGAAAAAACGGGTTCCGGCAGTGCCACCAGCAATGCGCTGAGGGCACGATGTTCCCGCTCTGAAGGCAGGAAATTGACCGTTCTGACGTCGGTTACGCTGGGAATGCGGCGAATTTCGGCCATCAGCTGGCTGAACTGGTCGAACTCAACCGGGCTGAAGTTCAGGTAGATGCGCCCGATTGAGGCAATTTCAATTCCACGCAAATCGATGTTTCGCTCTACAAGGAGATCGAGCAGTTCGCGGGTAAGACCAAGTCGGTCCTGGCAAAATACTTCCAGACGCATGAGGGGCAACCTTCCATTATTCGGGCTTTGAGTGATGATACTGTATCGGCGGGAGCGCCAGAAGTGGTCTGGAAGGAAAAGTTGACAGGGACCGTGCTGAATGCGCACCAACCCAGCAATAGTCAGGGCTGGCGCGTAAACTTTCGGCTATTTTTCGGCGGTTACTGGCCCTTTTTGTAGGGTTTCTTTCAACTGCACAATCAAATCGCGGCGGAAATCACCCAACCGGGGTTTATCGCCTTCAATCCATGGCAGCGGACGGCACAATTCCATGGTCTTGATCCCTAACCTTGCCGTCAACAGCCCGGCACCAATCCCCTGTGCCGCACGAGCAGAAAAGCGCGCAGCCAGATCCTGCGACATCCAGTCCATTCCGACTTCCCGGACCAGCTCTGAAGCACCGGCAAAAGCGATGTTCAGTAAGACAAGACGGAACAGACGAATGCGGCTGAAGTACCCCAGCTCGATGCCGTAAATGGCAGCGATACGGTTGACCAGTCGCAGATTACGCCAGGCAATAAACGCCATATCCACCAGCGCCAGCGGGCTGACCGCAATCATTAAAGTCGATTCCGCTGAGCTGCGGCCAATTTCACGTCTTGCCTGACGATCCAGTACTGGCTGAACTAACTGGGCATACAGACCGACAATTTCCCGATCGTTATGGGTTTCATGCAGCGAGGCATGCCAGCGCTGAAGTGCCGGATGCCCCTGATCCAGGCCAGCCTGTCTGGCCAGCTTTTCACAGAACTCACGCCCTTTACCCATCCCGTGGCTGGTCAGTAATTCACGCGCCACATCCCTTTCCTCTGCACGCTCGCGCAGGCGATACAGGCGACGCCATTCGGCAATCAGCGAACCGGCCCCGGCAAACACAATCAAACCACCGGCTACACAGCCGCCCATGGCTATCCAGTCCTGCTGGATCCAGGCAGTGTGCGCCCACTGTACGCCCTGAGCGACCACGCTTATCCCCATCACTGCGAGACCAGCTTTCACCATCTTGCGCCAGAGACTGCGTTTTGGTCTGAGCGCGGCTTCAACTACGCGTTCACCTTCGCCCTCTTCTACGGGCTCAAGATCTGGATCTTCCGGCACGAAGACCGCGTTCTGTTGTTCAAAAGCCTGAGCCGCTTTCAAATTCGGCACCGTTTCGGCGTCGAGCGGTTTAGCAAAATCAATTCGCGGTTTAATCGGCGTAGTCATCGCAGTTTATCTCCCAGTAAAAACTCCAGTGCCGCATCCATCCTGATGTGCGGCAGTGGACGATCCACATCCAAATCCTGTGGCCGGAACTGTTCAAAATGGAATCCCTGTTGCTGCCAGAAAGCATTGCCCGGCAGGCGTGGCGGCACTTCACCTGGATAAACGGTAAGCGCTTCGTTATCCGCCAGACGGTGGCCCCGTAACGCAGGGATCTTCTCGCCCTGATGATCCACTAAGCCACTTTGGGTTGCCTGAACCGAGGCCAGACCCAGACAATCCATGGTGATGCCTTCAAAGGCGGCATTCTGCCACGCATCCTGAACCAGCTGCTGAAGCAGAGACACCAGGTTAGCGTGCTGATCGGCCGTAACGTGATCGGATTTTGTGGCGGCAAACAGCAGCTTATCGATCACCGGCGAGAACAACCGACGAAACAGCGTACGCTGTCCGTAGGAAAAGCTCTGCATTAGCTGTGTCAGCGCCAGCCGCATATCGTTGAAAGCCTGCGGGCCACTGTTTAAAGGTTGCAGACAGTCGACCAACACAATCTGGCGATCGAATTTCAGGAAGTAGTTTTTATAAAAACCTTTTACGACATGCTGACAGTAATAGTTAAAACGGGCGCGCAGCATGCCAATGTTGGTATTGGCATCGGCCTGCGCCAGCCGTGTTTCATTACTCTCGTCTACCTGCGGCCAGGGGAAGAATTGCAGCGCAGGCGCGCCCGCCATATCACCAGGCAGCACGAAACGGCCAGGCTGAATAAAATGCAGGCCCTCCTGCTTACACTTCAGCAAATAATCTGTCCAGGCCGCAGCGATTTCGCCCAGCCTGTTTTCATCCGCAGGAGCCAGAGGATCCAGCCCTTCGCACAGCGTTTTCCAGCGTTCCGACCAGCTGGCGCGATCGCCCTGCAGCAGCCCGGTCATCTGGCGGGACCAGCCAAGATAATCCTGTGCCAGCATCGGCAAATCCAGCAGCCATTCGCCGGGATAATCGACAATTTCCAGAAACAGGGTTGAGGTGTCTTTAAAATGCCGCAGCAAAGATTCCCTTGAGCGATAGCGAAGCGCCAGGCGCATTT
>NZ_JBAVTT010000123.1:0-9225 GCF_049696395.1 Erwinia sp. | reverse complement strand
TTCGTGGCGTACCCTTTGCGGTAATACGCCTTAATCTCTTCGAAGGTTTTCCCTTTATCCTTCTCTGCTTTTTTCCTGAACACCGGATCAAGATCGCCGCTCTGCAGCAAAGGATAAACGGATTGCCACATGCCATCCCAATCCTCCAGCTTTCTGTCCTTCACGTTGTTGTTGTCAAAGACTCCCTCAGCAGCCTTCTGCTCTACTTCTGTCATCGGCGCACCGTGGGAGTGGTGACCATGCGACAAAGCCTGTCCGCTGACGATAAGACTCCCCAGCGCTAAAGCAAATTTTCCAAAGTGACCAGCCAAAATTGAACCCTCAATAAGTAACAGAAGGTTAAATGTTATGATATAACATTACACAATTCAAGCGCACTTAGTGAAACAGAGGTTGTTAGCGCCTCATGCAGGGCTTAATTTTAGGGGATACTTGCGATTTACAGGTCGTTAAGCGTTGAAGAGAGCAGCGAATACTCTTCTTCAGCCTTGCCAGCCCTTATTTCGGCTCTGGCAAGGCTTCTACAGAGTCATCACCCAAGGAAGCTAAAGCTTCTTCATCAAGTTCTGCGTCAGCCTGTTCGATAAGACGAGTGACCTCCAACAGGTTACGGAATTCGGTCAGCAGAATATCCGCATCGGACCTGAGGACATCTTCCGATGAATCCAGCACCGAGTTAATGGCTTTATTGACGCTCTCCACCATTCTGGTCATCCCGCCGTTTTTGCCGACGGTCAGCGTCAGCGCACCAATCAATAACGACTGCGCTTCCACCTGTGCGGTTAACTGCTTGGATTCGGCATCCATTTTTGAAATTTTGGCGAGCATGCTGAAGATGACATTTTTCATTGAAGATCCCCCTGGAAGTGAAGGCTATCTTACCTCTGTCGAAAGTTTACTCAAGATGGGGGAGGAAGATTTTTTGCAGATAAAGGAACGAATGCAGGGTGCAGCCCGCCAAACGATAAGGAGGGCCGCGAGATCAAGAAATTATCGGCTCAGTAGCGCATGCCTGAAGGACAAAATATGGATTTCGGCGGCCGTGGCGGCAGCTTCACCGTCCTGTGCAGCAAGCGCGCTAATAATCGCCCGATGCTCCTCAATAACTTCCTGCATGTGCCCTTCTTTCGACAGCGAGCTGGCCCAAAAGCGCTGTGACTGCGCATGCAGCACGCTGAGAATATCCATCAGCATTTTATTGCCGGAAATGGTCGCCAGGAGCTGATGAAACTGATTATCCAGCTGCATCATCTCATCGCGATCGCGCCGTTCACTGGCCTTTTCAATCTGCTGATTGATCGCTTCAAGGGCCGAAAGTTCTTCTGCAGAAATCCGTGAACTGGCCAGCCGCATACACAGCATTTCGTTAGCCAGCCTGACTTCAATCAATTCTAACGCGTCATCTACCGACAGCGGCGACACCATGACGCCTTTGCGAGGAATAATCTGCAACAGCCCTTCGTTGGCTAAACGGTGAATGGCCTGATTAACAGGCGTCCTCCCCATCGCAAGGTCGCTCATCACCTGCGCGGTATTCAGATATTCCCCTGGCTTGTAACTCAGAGTGACCAACGCCTGCCTGAAACGGCTATACGCCTGTTCGTTTAACGATAGCCCTGACTGTTCGCTCACCGGTCGTTCCTCCGTTTCTGTGACATCAGTCTTCATATCCAGCGCGTGCTGTGAAGATTTTTAGACATTCTACACAAAACATGGCACGAAAATCGCTTATTTAATAAATGAAGTTATAGTGAAATTTCACTGTATTTTTTCGAGACTCGCGCCTGGAGGGCTTTTACCATGAAACTGACATTTACCTTACCGACAGCTTATTCAATTGATAATGATGACAAAAATGACAAAAACAGCCTGACGGTCGATATCGACAGGTTGGTGATTGCCGGATGGGCAGGACGCGATCCTGAGGCTATCGCGCACCATATTAGTGAACTGGAAGAGCTAGGTGTGCCCCGTCCAAGTGCAGTGCCGCTTTTCTATCGCGTTGCCGCTAATCAGCTGACCCAAAGTAAATCGGTAGAAGTGATTGGCTCCGCCAGCTCTGGTGAAGCCGAAGTCTTTATTTTCACCCATCAGGGCGAAGTGTATGTGTCACTGGCCTCAGATCATACCGACCGCGAGCTGGAGTCTCACAGCGTGGCGCTTTCCAAACAACTGTGCGTCAAACCTGTTGCTTCACAAGCCTGGAAAATGAGTGAGGTTGCGGAACAGTGGGACCAGCTGATCCTGCGCGCATGGATAAAGGAAGACGGCGAGTTCCGCCTGTATCAGGAAGGCACGTTAGCCAGCCTGCGCAAACCTGATGATCTTTTAAGCCGTTACCTGCTTGACGGTGAAGTGCCGTCAGACGGGCTTGGCATGACCTGCGGCACGGTAGCGGCAATAGGTGGCATTCGTCCTGCAACGGACTTCCGGATGGAATTGGTAGATGAGCAAGTGGGCCGCCGCATTTCTCATCACTATCAGAGCGTTGAATTACCCGTAATCGCCTGAGCCTGACCGCAATTACCCTCTAATTGAAAAAGGGAGCATCGCCATGAATTCTCACTCTTCTTTAAACCTGCAGCAGGCAGGTGAACAACTGGCGCTGGGTGCCGTGACGTCAGCCCAACTGACCGAACAGGCCCTGGCTAAGATCGCCGACAGCGAAGGTGAAGGCGCTCTGGCCTTCACTCAAGTGTATGTCGACTGGGCACGAGAACAGGCTGCCGCGTCTACTCAGCGCCGGGCTTCCGGCAACACACTTTCCCCCCTTGATGGCGTCCCTATTTCGATCAAAGACCTGTTTGATGTGCAAGGTGAAGCCACGACAGGCGGCTCCACAGTACTGGCCGATGCACCTGTTGCCGAAGCTCACGCAGCCATTGTCGACAGGTTACTGAAAGCCGGAGCGGTGATCGTTGGTAAAACCAATATGACCGAATTTGCCTACTCCGGACTCGGCATTAACCCCCATTACGGAACGCCAGCGAATCCCTGGGACCGCGCAGCACGCCGCATTCCTGGTGGTTCATCTTCTGGCGCAGCGGTGTCGGTAAGCGATGGCATGTCTTTCGGCGCCATCGGCAGCGATACGGGGGGATCGGTTCGTATCCCGGCAGCCTTCTGTGGCCTGACCGGATTCAAACCCACCGCCCGCCGAATTTCACTGGCTGGTGTGTTGCCTCTTTCTGCTTCACTCGACTCTGTCGGCACGATTGCCCACGACGTGTTGAGCTGCGTTGCTCTGGATGCAGTGATAGCAGAACAGCCGTTATCGCTGACGGTAAAAAATCTCGCCGATGCCCATTTTGCTGTTCCCCAAACGGGGGTGCTGGACGGCCTGGACGCTCAGGTTTCAGCGGCTTTTGAGCAGGCAGTGCGGGCCCTGAAGCAAGCTGGAGCACAGGTTTCTGAAATCCCGCTGACCGAACTCGCCGAACTCGCCGCGATTAACGCCGCCGGAGGTTTTACCGCGCTGGAGTCCTGGAAATGGCATAAGCCGCTTATCGGGCAACGCGCTGAAGGTTATGACCCGCGCGTAGTCTCGCGTATTCGCCGCGGTGAAGCGCTGGGAGAAACCGATCGCCAGCAGCTGGTTGAACAACGCGCCGACTGGCAAAAGCGAGTCAGCAACAAAGTGCAGCAGTACGACGCGCTGTTAATGCCAACCGTCCCGTTTATTGCCCCTACCCTTGCTGAACTTGAAACCGATGACGAAGCCTATTTCCGCGTTAACGGCGCGGCCTTGCGGAACCCTTCGGTAATCAACTTCCTTGATGGCTGTGCCGTCTCTTTGCCTTGTGCGGCAAAAGGCGAGGCACCCGTCGGCCTGATGGTGGCCGCATTGCCCCTGCAGGACGAGGCGCTGATGAGCTGGGCTCTGGCGATCGAAAACGTCCTTAAAACGCAGCAATAGCGCATCGCTCAAAGATTTATCCCTTTTAACCATGACACTGAAAACGGCAGGATTAACGATGACTTCTCCAAAAACTCAGGGCATGCTTTTTGTCGCCACCGACGTCGCCGCTCAGGATGAAGCGGATTTTAACCAATGGTACGATCGCGAACACGTTGAAGAACGTGTAAGAATTGAAGGATTTCTGTCAGGCACGCGTTATCAGTCGCTGCAAGGCGGCCGAAAATATCTTGGCCTGTATAAGACGGCGTCGCTGGAAAGCTTCACCTCTCCCGCTTATCACGCCGCGTTTACGCAACAAACAGCATGGTCACTGGCTTGCCTGCAAAAGATGCAGTCACCGATGCGCCGTGTCTGCGCCATTAGCGCCCAGGTTGGAAGGGGAAGTGGCAGCCATCTCGCTATTTTGACACTGGCGGCCGGTACCGCAGAAAGCCAAATCGTAGCCCTTGGGGAAGTGCTGTTTGCTCAACCCGGTTTTATTCACTCAAGCCTGTTAACGCCGGACGCTGCGCTCAGTACCCCGCTGCCCAAAGAGTCCCTGGAAAACCGTCAGCTACTGCCAATGATGCTGATTGAAACCAGCAGTGCTGAAGCCTCGCAGCGCCTGGCCTCTCAGGCCTGTGAAGCGTTGGCTGTCCGGTTGGATACGGTGATGCACTACGGTCTGGGCTGGCAACTGACCGCACAGGAGGTGAAATCATGAGCCTTTCTTCCACTGATGAAACCAAAACATTGCCAGCAAAATCGGCCCCGGCTGAATACTCTTCGCCCAATACCGGCCGTCTCGCCGCGGCCAGTTCAATAGGCACAGCCCTTGAGTGGTACGACTTTACTGTCTACAACATCATGGCGGCATTGATTTTCAATCACGTCTTTTTCCCGTCGTTCGACCCGCTGGTCGGCACCATTCTCGCCTTTTCGACCTATGCGGTCGGCTATGTCTCACGCCCGATTGGCGGCATGATATTCGGCCATTTGGGCGATGTGCTGGGGCGTAAGTTTGTGCTGGTGACTACGCTTGTGATCATGGGCGTAACAACGGCGCTGATGGGGCTGCTGCCAGGCTACGCCAGTTGGGGGATCTGGAGTCCCTTGCTGCTGGTCAGCCTGCGTTTTATTCAGGGCATTGCCCTTGGCGGAGAGTGGGCTGGCGCGGTCCTGCTTTCTATGGAACACGGCAAACCTGAACAACGTGGCCGCAACGCTTCCTTTGCGCAAGTCGGCCCTTCCTGCGGCACACTGATTGGCACCGGGCTTATCACGCTGGTCACGCTGTTTCTGTCGCCAGAAGACTTTCAGCTGTGGGGCTGGCGTATTCCCTTCGTGCTGAGTCTGTTACTGGTCATCTTTGGCTTGTGGCTGCGGCGCGGCGTGGGTGAAACACCCGCATTCCTTGCCTTAGAAAAAGCGAAAAACACCACTCACACCCCGATTAAAGAGGTGTTCACCCAGCATCTTCGTCCACTGTTGGTGGCTGGCGGTGCCCGTATTGGATCAGACGTGCTTTACGCGTTGGTGGTCGTCTTTACGCTGACTTACGTCACCACCGTGCTGCATTTACCGCGTCCGCTGGCGTTGATGGCAACCATGCTTGGCGCGCTGGGCAACGCCATCACCGTACCGATGTTTGGCGCGCTGTCTGATAAATGGGGACGTCGCCCGGTATATATCATGGGCGCTGCGCTGGCTATTCTCTGGTCCTTCGTGTTCTTTATGCTGCTCGACAGCGCCCACCCTGTGCTGATCTGCCTGGCCGTTATTGGTGGCCTGCAGGTTCACGCCATTATGTACGGCCCACAGGCGGCGTTTGTCACTGAACAATTCCCTACCCGCGTGCGTTACGCTGGCTCTTCGTTAGCTTATACGTTGTCAGGAATTGTTGGCGGAGGCTTCGCTCCCTTAATTATCACCACGCTGTTCACGGAGTTCAGCACTACGTTAGCCGTCTCTTGTTATGTCTCGTTAGCGCTACTCATTACCCTACTGGCGGTATTTGCAGCCAAAGAAACGGCCAAAAAACCGTTGTAACAGCGCTCTTTAAGTAAAGTAATACCGGGCTTGCGCCTGACTGAGGTCGGCGCAAGTTTCGCACCAGACCTGGCATCTGGATGGGACGAATTGCTCTCTGTTTATGCTGGTAGTCCTGTAAAAAACAGCGCGGTATACTGCCCGGGACCTAAAACTGTTACAGGGAGCACAGACAATGATTTATGACATCTTGATTTTAAAAGGGACTGGCGGTGAATTTGTCAGCTTCCAGCAGTATGAGGGTGGCCCAACTTTCCCGGCCCAACTGACCTTTGATGATGAGCCTTATGACTTAACGTTGTTTAAGATGGGTGAGCAGAAGTACCTGATAGCGCATAATCAGCCGATCGAGAATGACGTGGCAGAAGAGGTCATTGGTCAGTTTTCACCAAAACCCCTCTAAGTGCGGTTCCAGCCATAATAAGCCACCTTAGGGTGGTTTTTTTATGCCTGAGTCTTACCAACCTCCCTGCCCCGCTAACCGTCATGCTGCCCCCAGCCGATGGGCAAATCCCCTCTGGCAAAGTGAGTGGCACAATCAACATCACAGGATGTTTGCTCGCCCCTGTCACCCTGTAAATTCCAGCGGAAAGGCCTACTTTTTGTAATGGAATTTTTCTTCCAAAATAAACACAAAATGAATTATTAACATTCAGAAAACAGGGTGTGAATGGAGGGATTTTCCAACGACTAGCTGGGAAAAAACGCAGAAGTTCAACTGGATGATTTTAAATCACCATAAATCAGTGGATTATGAACTTAAATTAAAACAGTGAAAATTAAGCCATGATCTCAAACCCCACCTCAATGAAATCAATCAATCGCAATGTGACGTAAGTAGAATTTTTATTTCAAACATAATGCTATCTTCTTAACCGATATCGCTCGGTGAGTGCCTCACCGCTGGATAGCCAAAACGGGTTCCCAGTCAGCCATTGGCACCCGCCGCAGGAGAGGAAAGAAGTAGACGTCATGTGGTGTAAACCCTGCTGGCTTTGAACGGATAATCAAATAAAAAGGTAAAAACATGTCTTTGGTGATGCACCTTAATCAACAACAGAGAAAACGATTACATCAGATTGCCCTGGTCGCTACGTTTGGAGGTTTGCTTTTTGGTTATGACACCGGAGTCATTAATGGCGCGTTCTCTTCACTGAAAGAAAACATGGCCCTGACGCCAACGTCGGAAGGCCTGGTCATGAGTGTGCTGCTGATTGGTGCCGCCATCGGGAGCGTCTGTGGGGGAAAGCTGGCTGACTTCTTCGGCCGTAGAAAATATTTACTCTGGCTCTCCGTCGTCTTCTTCCTGGGGGCTATCTGCTCCGCCATGGCGCCAAACGTCACTACTCTTCTGATCGCCAGATTCATCCTGGGCTATGCCGTAGGAGGGGCATCGGTCACTGCCCCCACGTTTATATCCGAAGTAGCACCAACAGAAATGCGAGGCAAACTCACCGGGCTGAACGAGGTGGCTATCGTCATTGGTCAGCTGTTAGCCTTCGCTATCAATGCGGCAATCGGCTTTGTCTGGGGTCACCTGCCTGAAGTCTGGCGTTATATGTTACTGGTGCAGGCGATCCCGTCGGTGTTCCTGCTGGTCGGGATGTGGCGTTCACCAGAAAGCCCTCGCTGGCTGATCAGTAAAAACCGGCGGGAAGAAGCTCTGGAAATCCTGAAGCAGATCCGTCCGGAAGCGCGTGCTGTTAAAGAATATGAAGACATCATCACGCTGATGGAGATCGAAAAAGAAAAGAAGCTGCACACCAAAGGTGCCATGGAGATTATCTTCAATACTCCCTGGATCCTGAAATTACTGTTGGTAGGCATTGCCTGGGCAGCCATTCAGCAAACGACCGGCGTTAACGTCATTATGTATTACGGCACCGAAATCCTTAAAACGGCCGGATTCTCTGAACGAGTGTCGTTGATCTGTAACGTCCTCAATGGGGTCTTCTCCGTAGGGGGAATGCTGTTTGGCGTACTGTACCTGGTTGACCGTTTCAAACGCAAAACGCTGATCGTGTCTGGTTTTGCGCTGATGGCGACGCTTCATCTGCTTATCGCCGCGGCGGACTATTCTCTGACAGGCGATATGAAGGCCACCACCATCTGGCTGCTGGGCGCACTGTTTGTTGGCGTGATGCAGGGGACATTGGGCTTCCTGACCTGGGTGGTGCTGGCGGAACTCTTCCCGCTGAAAATCCGTGGCCTGTCGATGGGCATTTCGGTGTTCTTTATGTGGGTGATGAATGCCATCGTCAGCTATCTGTTCCCTGTCTTGCAGGCGAAGCTGGGCCTCGGGCCGGTATTCCTGATATTCGCCGTCATCAACTATCTGGCCATCATCTTTGTGGTGAAAGCGCTGCCGGAGACGTCGAATAAATCGTTAGAACAACTTGAAGAAGAGCTGTCTGCAGGTAGCTGAGACCCTCACGCTTTGAAAAAAATGAATGGAGACGGGCAATGATAGATACGATTACCGTAGAGAACCTTCATCTGGGATGTCAGGCAAAAAACAAAGCCGACGTTTTAGCGATGGTGGGAAAAGAGTTTAAGGCCAAGGGGTATGTCAGCCAGGACTGTGTCGCTTTCCTTAGCGAAAGAGAGCATCAGGTCTCTACCTTTCTCGGCAATGGGATTACCCTGCCCCATTTACCTAAATCTCAGACCCACATCATCCTTAAAACCGGCGTGGAGATCTTCCAGTTCCCCGACGGGGTGATCTGGGACAGAAGCAACGTCATGTTTATTGCCATTGGTGTGATTGCCAAAGAGAAAGAACATATTGATGTACTGAAAGACGTGGCGTCGATTTTCAGCGATGAAATCATTTCCAACGCGCTCTCATTAATCTCCAGCAAGACCGACTTCCTGCGTATTCTGAATCGTAAATAGAAGCCTGCCCCACGGAATTGTCAGTTCTGTGGGGATTTTTTTGTCCAACGCCAGTTCAGGAGTCGTGCAATATTGAATCCTTATTGCCTGACAATTGAGCGTTTATGCGCGAACAGAAGTTACGGCAAGCAGCACAGCAACTTCGCGAAACGAATTTAACCGTTATGAATATCGCTCTAAATTTTGGATTTGAGACGCAGCAAGGGTTTACCCGTAGATTTTCACGGGTGTACAAGTTGCCCCCGGGAGCCTACCTGTAGAATATGCACCGCTGCCTGCAAGCAAGTGATCCCATTCGGCAGCAGGCCAGTCCTGCTGCTGAATCTATACGGGTAAGCATAAAATCCCTGCGTAGCATTGCCTGATGCCAGGACTTGGCGCCC
>NZ_JBAVTT010000122.1:0-30970 GCF_049696395.1 Erwinia sp. | reverse complement strand
CGCCAGGTGCGCCGCGACCGCGGCCGCCGCCACCATTGCCGCCGCCTGCTCCGCCACGCTGCTGACGACCGTTGATGATCGGCTCAGCTTTGATTGACGGATCCGGCTCGTAGCCTTCAATCGCCATGCGTGGAATTTCACGCTTCAACACGCGCTCGATATCACGCAGCAGTTTCAGCTCATCGACACAAACCAGAGACAAGGCTTCGCCGGTAGCCGCTGCACGGCCGGTACGACCAATACGGTGCACATAGTCTTCCGGTACGTTTGGCAGCTCAAAGTTCACCACGTGTGGCAACTCGGAAATATCAATCCCGCGGGCAGCGATATCCGTGGCAACCAGCACCCGAATTTTGCCTTCTTTAAAGTCGCTCAAAGCACGTGTACGTGCGCCCTGGCTTTTGTTCCCGTGGATAGCAGCAGAAGTGATGCCATCTTTGTTCAGCTGTTCAGCAAGGTGGTTAGCCCCGTGCTTGGTACGGGTAAAGACCAGCACCTGCTGCCAGTTATCACGGCCAATCAGGAACGACAGCAGTTCACGCTTACGCTTCTTATCAACCATATGAACGTGCTGGGTGATCTGCTCTGAAGCCGTGTTGCGGCGAGCCACAGACACTTCTTCTGGATTGTGCAGCAGTTTCTCGGCCAGGCCTTTGATCTCGTCAGAGAAGGTGGCGGAGAACAGCAGGTTCTGACGCTTGGCAGGCAGTTTTGCCAGCACGCGACGGATATCGTGAATGAAGCCCATATCCAGCATACGGTCGGCTTCATCCAGCACCAGGATCTCCACTTTAGAGAGGTCCAGCGCGTTCTGATGTTCCAGGTCCAGCAGACGACCCGGCGTAGCGACCAGCACGTCAACGCCGCTGCGCAGTTTCATCATCTGCGGGTTGATGCTTACGCCGCCGAAAACAACCAGCGAACGCAGGTCCAGGTACTTACTGTAATCCCGAACGTTTTCCCCGATTTGAGCGGCAAGCTCACGGGTTGGGGTTAAGATCAGCGCACGAACCGGGCGACGACCTTTAGGGTGCGGATTTTCGCTGCTCAGCAGCTGTAAAAGCGGCAGCGTAAAGCCAGCGGTTTTACCGGTACCGGTTTGCGCGCTGGCCATCAGGTCGCGACCTGCCAACACTACCGGGATTGCCTGACGCTGGATCGGCGTAGGCTCGTCGTAACCCTGTTCTGCAACAGCACGCAAAATATCGGCGTTCAGGCCGAGAGAATCAAATGACATAAAATTGACTGACTCCGGATCCGCCCTGATCGCGGTAAGCGATGTAGTTTCCAGGGGGAGAATATGACGCCAGGCTTCGCCTGACGTTTGAAAGGGAGCACAAACCACGGTGCGTAAGAGGCGGATTATAACAGATGTTGTGCCCGCACAGAGAGATATTCTTTGTGTGGGTAAATTTACAGCGACTTCACGGAGTATCCGTCGGGCAATATCAGACCGCTGCCGACAGACTGCTGGCCACTTTTCGTAACTCTGCCGCTGGCTTGTGGCCAATCAGCATAAAGCTGTGCTGCTGCTGCTGCCAGTACACCACGTTCATCCCCCGACGTTTCTCTTCGGCGAATCCCTGATCTGAGGCGTGAACAGCGTCAGTAACGCACAACGCCAGTGGCCCACTTTGTGGGTCGTCCCAGACAATCTGTGCGATGTCTTTCTCGTCGTAACTCAGCATTCTGGCACCTTTAAACTCGCTGCCCGCAAGCGTCAATGCGCTGGCAGAAAGCGGCAAACCAAGGTGGCTGCTGACACGGGCTAACTGCTGCTCCATGGCACTGGCTGAAGGTGAAACGCCTTCAAAAGTCTGATGGGTGTAAAGCGCCATATACTGCGCAACGCTGTCCCGCCAGCCGTCATCATTATCAAACAACCGCTTGCCTTTCAGGCCCCCCACGACGCCCAACGCCAGCGCAGACACTGTTGCGGCGATCAATGTTCTGCGGCTGACACCACGGGGTGGCGACTGCTGAGGCTCCACCAGAGAGTCCGCCAGTCTTTGTTGCAAACGAGCCTGAGGCGCTTCCTGCAGCAAAGGGGCAAAAGCCGCCGGAAAATCTACGCTGGCGCGATCGAGCTCAGCCAGGCGCT
This sequence comes from Erwinia sp., assembly GCF_049696395.1. GTDB lineage: Bacteria > Pseudomonadota > Gammaproteobacteria > Enterobacterales > Enterobacteriaceae > Erwinia. The sequence continues at coordinate 28,869 of NZ_JBAVTT010000122.1, read as the reverse complement.
CTGCCAACTCAGGGTCATTGCTGAGCATTTTTTCCACCTGCTGATGCTGTTGAGCCGTGAGTTGGTTATCAAGCCAGGCCACCAGCACCTCATCGGAAACCGGCGCGCCGTTCTGCCACTGGGTCATAATTCTCCCCTTTTGTTCCGTCTGACGCCCGTCGCCACGCCTTTGGCCAGAGCTTGTCTGGCATTTGCCAGCCTGCTCATAATGGTGCCAATGGGGACAACCAGCGTTTCAGCGGCTTCCTGATAGGTAAAGCCCTCAACATAGACCAGGAACACCGCATTTCTTTGCGCTTCCGGCAGGCGATTGATCCGTTCACGTACCTGCTGCGCCCAGAGATGATCGGCATCGCTCTCATTGACCTGAAAAGCCAGCTCGTCAAGTTCATCGATGTTTTGCTGCCGGGTCAGATGAGTGGCACGAACCTGATTGATCCACACCGAATGCAATATGGTAAACAGCCAGCGGTCCAGGCGAGTGTCGGGAACATACTGGCTGCTTTTTTCCAGTGCGCGCAGGCACGTTGCCTGCACCAAATCTTCGGCCACATCCCGTTTGCGGGACAGCACCAGCCCGTAACGCCATAAACGCGCCAGATAGAGAGGCAGTTCAGCACGAATATCGTGGTGACTCACCGGTGCTCCTTAAGCCTGTCTTTCACCTGACTAACTCTCCGGATGTCCGTCGATAGCGGCTGAGAGATCGCGGTACTCCTCGCAACCCGTGCCACAGATGCCTTTAATGATATTCAACTGCTCACGCGCCTGCGCGGGCTGCTGCTTCACCATGTACGCCTCACCCAGATATTCACGAACTTTGGCGTATTGCGGATCGAGTGCGATAGATTTCTGATAGTAGCCAATCCCCTCGTCGGTTCGCCCCAGTTTGCGGGTGGCATAACCGCGATAATTCCAGGCTTTGGCCGTATTGGGCTGTTTCAACTTATCCAGCGTTTGCAGCGCCTCATCATAACGTCCTGCTTTCGCCAGCGCGTAAGCATAGGCGGTTCGATCCTGATCATTGATCATGCTGGTTTTATCAGCCACACAGCTTTTGGCTTTTTTATCGTAGATCTGCCCTTTCGGACAGGTTGGCGGCTTGTCATCGTCATCGCCCATGGCGTGGACCATTCCGCTCACCAGCACGCCAGATAAGGCGGCCAGGCACAACACACGACTGAATTGGGTCTTCATTTTTGTGGCTCCGGTAGAGTACGACAAGGTTATTTCAGTTTTGGGATCATGCGTTTTAAGGTGCCGTCGCGCAGCGCGTAATGGTGCAGCAGTGCCACCACAGCGTGGCCTCCCGCCAGCACAACAATCAGCCAGGCATTGTAGTAGTGAAGCGATCCCAACAGCTTGCGCATGGAACTTTCGATATACACCAGATCGGACAGATCGCCGAAGCCGAAGAAGGCGAAAGGTTCGCCCTGAGCCCAGCGAAACAGGAAACCTAAAACCACCTGAGCAATCAGCAATAAATACAGCAGGCCGTGCACGGATTTCGCCCCAATATGGGCCACTCTTGAAGGGCTTGCAGCCGGCAAACGGCGGCCTTTGCTAATGCGCCAGACAATACGGACCACCATCAGCACTGCCAGCAGCAGGCCAAAAGAGATATGCAGTGATTGCAGGTCATGCCGCAGCGGCGTGCCTTTTTCCAGCCGTGACCACACCTGAAAACTGGCAAAGAGAAAAATGACGTCCAGCGCGGTCAGCCAATGCAACGCAATGGTCAGCCGGTCGTAGTGAGCAGTAGTTGAAGTCTGGTGCATGATGGAGTTCCCCGTGAGTCATTACAGGGTTAACAGCTCAGGGGCGGATTTTATTCAGGTCGTTTTGTTCTAAGGAGGGAGGTTTTTATAAAGAACAGGCCACTTTCGTGGCCTGTTGTGCTTAGCGGTGACGCTGGCGAGCGCGAACAGGCTCTTTAGCCAGCAGAGAGACCACACAGGGTCCGGTCAGCATTAGCACACCAACACAACCCAACAGCAGGTTGTTGTGGATCACGCGGGAGAGCATGTAAAGCACCAACATCGCCGCGCCAAAATAGTAGGTGGTGGTGACATCTTCTAAGAAGTCTCCAACCCGGCGCAGGCGTGGCAGTCGCTGAGTCAACAACATGGCGGCAAACACGCTGGCATACATCGCCAGAAATACCGTGCTGACCTGCAGCAATGCCTGGTGCTTCCAACCCCACACCAACCCTGCAATCAGCAGAAGGTGGAGCGCGATATGTACACAGGTTTGTCCGGTGACAATCTGAATACGGTTAGACCATTTCATTTTCTTCTCCTGGCAGACCCAACAGAGGTCGCCCAGCCTTGTTAACACAGTAAGTGATAACGAATTTCCTCAGACTAACTTAGTTTTCGGATAATGCCGCAAAGAACGCCGTTTCAGGGCACTCTTTTGTGACAAAGACTACACTTTACTCTTCATACCTTGAAAAGGAGAGCGCACACAGTATGTCACAAAATGCGCAAGGATTTTCACTAAAAGTCCTGACGATCAATACGCACAAAGGTTTTGCCGCTTTTAATCGCCGTTTTATCCTGCCAGAACTGCGTGACGCAGTGCGAGCAACCGCGGCGGATATTGTCTTCTTACAAGAGGTGATGGGAGCGCCTGCCCTCAACCAATTAAAGGTTGAGAACTGGCCTGACACACCTCATTACGAATTTCTGGCTGACACCATGTGGAACGATTATGCCTATGGCCGCAATGCGGTTTACCCCGATGGACATCATGGCAATGCCATTCTGTCCCGCTACCCGATCCTGGCGTTTGAAAACCGCGATATCTCGGTAGAAGGCACGGAAAAACGCGGGCTGCTGCATTGCCAGATCAAAATCCCCAGCCATGAACAGCCGTTGCATGCCATTTGTGTGCACCTTGGTTTGAAGGATGCCCATCGCCATGCGCAGCTGAATTTGCTTTGCGATCTGGTGAACAGCCTGCCCGCAGAGGCGCCGGTTGTGGTGGCGGGGGATTTCAACGACTGGCAGCAAAAAGCCAATGCCGTGCTGAAAAAAGGCGCAGCGCTGGAAGAGGTGTTTAGCCGCAAGTTTGGTCGTCCGGCCCGTACCTTCCCTGCCCGCTTTCCCCTGTTGCGTCTTGACCGTATCTACGTACGTAACGCCGGGATCAGCCATCCGCAGACTATTCCTCTGCGGCCCTGGTCACACCTTTCCGATCACGCCCCGCTGGCTGTGGAGATCCACCTATGAATATGGAATGGCGTGACGGCAACCGCCTGCGGCTGCTGGAAAACGGCGAAGAATATTTCCCTCGCGTCTTTGAGGCCATCCGGCGAGCCAGTGAAACCGTGCTGCTGGAGACCTTCATCCTCTTTGAAGACGACGTTGGAAAAGAGTTACACAAGGTGTTGCTGGAAGCGGCAAACCGTGGCGTAAAAGTAGAGATGATGGTGGATGGCTACGGCTCCAACGAGTTGTCAGATGAGTTTGTGAACAGCCTGACGTCAGCCGGCGTGCGTTTTCTGTATTACGATCCCCGCCCGCTGATTTTGGGTATGCGAACCAATATCTTCCGTCGCCTGCACCGCAAAATCCTGGTCTGCGACGGTGAAATTGCCTTCGTCGGCGGCATCAACTTCTCTGCTGAGCACAACGCCAGTTTCGGTCCGCAAGCCAAACAAGATTATGCGGTGGAGGTGAAAGGACCGATCGTTGATGACATCACGCGCTACGTGCAGCAGGCGATTAACAGTGAACAGGTTACCCGTCGATGGTGGGGAGGCCGCTCACATCGCCCGGCAAAAAATGCAACGCCTGGGGAAGCCCAGATTCTGTTTGTCTGGCGGGACAACGACCAGCACCGGGATGATATTGAGCAGCACTATATCGATATGCTGCGCAGCGCGAAGAAGGAGGTGATCATCGCCAATGCCTACTTCTTCCCCGGCTATAAGCTGCTGCGGGAGATGCGCAATGCCGCACAGCGTGGCGTGTCGGTGAAGCTGATTGTGCAGGGTGAGCCAGATATGCCGATTGTGAAAGTGGGCGCAGAGTTGCTCTATAACTATCTGGTGGGCGGCGGCGTGGAGGTTTACGAATACATTCGTCGTCCCCTGCATGCCAAAATTGCTGTGCAAGACGACCATTGGTCCACGGTGGGTTCAAGTAACCTTGACCCGCTGAGCTTGTCGCTGAATCTTGAAGCTAACCTGATGATCCATGACCGGACCTTCAACGAAGTGATTCGTGGCAATCTGAACCGCCTGCTGACGGAGGATTGCCAGCGCGTGGAAGAGAGCCAGCTGCCAAAACAAAACTGGCGTCAGCTGGCGAAAAACATCGTGGTGTTCCATTTTCTGCGTCACTTCCCGGCCATTGCAGGCTGGCTGCCCGCACACACGCCGAAGCTGGCGCAAATTGCCCCACCGGTTCAGCCTGAGCTGGAAACCCAGGATCGTGTTGAATCCGATAAAGAGCGAGTAAATCCCTGATGTCTGCAACGCATTCCCGCTGGAAGTGGGTGAAGAAAATTCTCACCTGGCTGTTTTTTATCGCCGTCATCGTGCTGCTGGTTATTTATGCCCGCAAGGTCAACTGGCATGACGTAGTTGAGGTGATCAGCAATTACAACCGCTTCGCTATCTTCGCCTCCATCGCGCTGGTGGTGGTCAGCTATCTCACCTACGGCGTGTACGACCTGATTGGCCAGGCCTATTGCGGCCACAAACTGCAAAAGCGCCAGGTGATGCTGGTGTCGTTCATCTGTTATGCCTTTAATCTGACGCTCAGCACCTGGGTTGGCGGCGTGGCTATGCGCTACCGGCTCTATTCCCGGCTCGGGCTTGATGGCAGTACCATCACCCGAATCTTCTCGCTGAGTATCGCCACTAACTGGTTAGGGTATGTGCTGGTAGCTGGCGTGATCTTCACCTCAGGCTGGGTGCCGATCCCTTCAGGCTGGTTTATTGGTGAAGGAACGTTGAGAACTATTGGCGCAGCCCTGCTGGTGTTTGTGGTGGTCTATCTGGCGCTGTGCGCGTTCTCTAAACGCCGCCGCTGGACGGTAAAAGGCCACGAGCTGGCGCTGCCCTCTTTCCGGATGGCGGTGCTGCAGTTTGCGGTTTCCAGCGCTAACTGGCTGGTGATGGGTGCGATTATCTGGCTGCTATTGGCGCAGAAAGTCGACTATCCGCAGGTGCTTGGCGTGTTGCTGATCAGCAGTATTGCCGGGGTGATTATTCATATCCCTGCCGGGATTGGCGTGCTGGAAGCAGTGTTCCTCGCCTTGCTTGGCGGAGAGCACTTGTCCCACGGATCGATTATTGCCGCGCTGTTGGCGTACCGGGTTATCTACTTTATTGCCCCGCTGTTGCTGGCGCTGGTGCTGTATCTGTGGCTGGAGAGTCGGGCGAAAACATTGCGGGCGAAAAACGAAAGGGAGATGGAAAAACAGTCTTAGAACAAAGGGGGCGAAAAGCTTCGCCCCCTCAGGCTTAGCGGCGGTTACCGAAAATACGCAGCAGCATCAGGAACAGGTTGATAAAGTCCAGATACAGCGTTAGTGCGCCCATAATGGAAAAACGACGCAGGTTCTCTTTGTCTTCAACATTGATCCCCTCACCGATATTTTTCAGCTTCTGCGTGTCGTACGCCGTCAGGCCCACAAACACCAGCACACCAATATACGTCACGGCCCACATCAGCGCTGTGCTCTTCAGCCAGATGTTCACTACCGAAGCCAGCACCAGACCAATCAACGCCATAAACAGCATGCTGCCCATGCCGCTCAGGTCGCGCTTGGTGGTGTAACCCCAGAAGCTCATTGCCCCAAACATGCCACCAGCGACCAGGAAAGTCCCGGCTATGGAAGAGTAGGTGTAAACGAGGAAAATGCTCGCCATGGTTAACCCGGTCAGCGCTGAATACAGCATAAACAGGCCGGTAGCCACCGCGCCGCTTAGCTTATGCACCATGCCGGATAACACGAACACCAGCCCCAGCTGCACAATGATCAGGCCAAAGAAGGTGATACGGTTGGCAAAAACCATCTCCATCACCGCAGGGGTATTGGCGGCAAACCATGAAACAAATGCGGTCAGCAACAGACCGCAGGTCATCCACCCATACACCTGTGCCATATAAGTCTGCAGACCCGTATTGGCCTGCGAAACCATAGAACTGTCGGAACGTGGATATCGATCCATGATGCTCTCCTGATTCTCAAATTAGCGATGTGATCTCAGGGAAATGGCGTGACTGGCCCTCGCCCTGGTCGTCGTTAAGTCTGGCACACTCCGGGGAAGATAAGCCAGTCCCGCTCCGGGCTTTTTACGTAAGCGTTTATCAGGCGTTAGCGATGACCGGCTAAAACGTGCAGGTTATGCATAAAGATTGTCCATATTTTGCCGATAGAGTGAACACAGGGAGAAAAACGGACAGGAAGTTAATACGCGTCATCTCTTACACCGGGGAAGCCTCAATGCACAGTAAGCCGTCACCTAAGCGGAAAATGAGCACTCGCACGCTTATGCTCCTGACCGGAGCCCTGACCATCACCCTTGGCTTCACTCTCACCATTGGTTTTCTCAGCTGGCAGTCCAGCCAGCAGCAGCGCAAGCTGGCAGAGAACTATCTGGGACAGATTGCCGAAAGCAATGCCCTGAGCGTACAAAAGGATCTGGATTATGCCCGCACCGTAGCGCGTAATCTGGGACAAAGTTTGATCGCCCTTCCCCCCGCTGGTATTACCGACCGTAAAATCGGCGAAGAGCTGATGAAGTACAGCCTTAAACAAAATCCTGACTATCTGTCGATGTCAGTGATTTTCGAAGAAAACGCCTTTGATGGCCGCGATGCCGACTTTGCCCAACAACCTGACTCCGCGCCCAAAGGTCGCTTTGCACGCTTTGTTGATCGCGACAGCAGCGGCAATTTCGCCTTACATAACCTCGACTCTATCTTCAAACCAGGCCAGGGTGACTACTATCTGATCCCGCAAAAACTGCAGCAGGATACGTTGATTGAACCCTACAGCTACGCCTATAACGGCGTGCCAACGCTGCTGACGTCAGTGGCGGCCGTGGTCATTGACGATAACAAACTGAAAGCGGTGGTCACTTCTGATATTTCGCTCGCCTCGCTTCAGAAAACCGTGGGCGCTATCAAGCCGTGGGAAGGCGTGGGCTATGCGCTGCTGCTGTCCAACAAAGGTCTGGTGGTCTCCAGCCCGGATAAAGCCCTGTCTGGCAAACCTTATAAAGGAGAGACAGACAAATTTACGCAGCAGGTAGTGGAGCATTTTGACCCTGTACTGGGCGAAAACGTGCTGGAAACCTGGCGTCCGGTCACCATCGGCAACAGCCAGTTCCCGTGGTATTTAGGCATTGTGACGCCGGTCAGTGCGGTAATGGCAGCAGCCAACAGCCAACTGATACACGCGCTGATCATGATGATTCTCAGTATTGTGATTGTCTGCTCGGTGCTGGGCCTGCTGTTCAGCCGCAAGATATCAAAACCTATCGGCGGCGAACCTTCCCAAGCCGCAGCCATTGCTTTGGGTGTCTCCGAAGGCAATCTGACGGCGGAGATCCCGGTTGGCGAACGTGACCGTCAGAGTATTTTCTTCGCCATGCAGACGATGCAGCAGCAGCTGAGAACCATGGTCGGCGAGATTATCTCCGCCAGCGATTCAGTCCGTCAGGGGGCTGAAGAGATTGCCTCCGGTAATCTGGATTTAGCTTCCCGTACCGAAGAGCAGGCAGCCGCACTGGAACAAACCGCCGCGAGCATGGAGCAGTTGACCGCAACGGTAAAGCACAATGCTGACAACGCCCATCAGGCCACGTCCCTGACCGAGAACGCCACCGATATTGCTCAGCGCGGTGAGTTACTGGTGCAGCAAGTTGTGCAGATTATGCAGCAGATTGACGACAGTTCACGCAAAATTGGCGCGATCACCAGCATCATCAACGGCATTGCTTTCCAGACCAATATTCTGGCGCTGAATGCGGCGGTAGAAGCTGCCCGCGCGGGCGAGCAAGGTCGTGGCTTTGCGGTAGTGGCGGCGGAAGTTCGCAGCCTGGCACAGCGAAGTGCCAACGCGGTTAAAGATATCTCAGGACTGATTGGGGAATCCACACTGCGGGTGAATCAGGGCGTGTCGCTGGTTCAGGACGCTGGCAGAACCATGCAGGAGATGACTGCGGCGGTGAACTCGGTGAAGACCATTATTGGCGAGATTGTGCACGCCTCTGATGAGCAGTCACAGGGGATTGGGCAGGTGACGGTGGCCGTTAATCAGATGGATGGCGCCACCCAGCAGAACTCCGCGCTGGTTCAGCAGATGTCTGCCGCCGCCGCTTCGCTGGAAGACCAGGCGAAGCAGCTGGCGCAAACCGTACAGATTTTCCGGCTGGATGCCGCGTAACGTCCGCTATTTCCCGCGCGCCAGACAGCTTTGGTAGCGTCCGTCGACTCGCTGGGCAAACCAGGCCGTGGTCAGATTGCGGGTGATTTTTGGACTCTCCAGCTTAATGCCTGGCAGCATCTCACGCGGTTGAGGTCTGCCAGCATTTTTATCGGCCATCGCAAACACCTTCTGCCACAACTCTGTTTTCACAAAGTCTTCACTGTCGCCCTTCTCCAGCGCATTACGCAGGGTACGGTTGCTCATATCCAGACGTTTACTCAACGTCCTGACCGCCAACTCTGTTGACCCCGCCGCATCAGAACCGTACTGAATCAAATCCCCGTCCAGCGCCAGCTTAATCCCGCTCAACCGCGAGACGGCGGCCTGGAAAGCCGCGTTGCGGCTGGCATACCATCCGGCGTTGAAATCCGCAAAACGGTAGATCTGGCGGCTGTAATCCGCCGGGTAACCCAGCAAATGCATCGTCCCAAACCAGACGCCGCCGCGACGGCTGAACACTTCGCGGCGGATCGAACCGTCAACCGGATACGGATAGCCCTTAGCGTGAGCCTCGGCGAACTCAATGCTTACCTGCATCGGGCCGCCGGTGTGGATCGGATTCAGATTGCCAAACAGTTTCTGTCCCATCGGCACCATGTCGATAAAATCATCGAAAATGGCGCTCAGCTCTTTCTCGCTGCGCACGTTATCCAGCCGCTCGGTGTAGCTCTTGCCGTTGGGTGATTTGATCAGTAGCGCAGTGCGAACAACGAAAGAAGGGATATGCAACTTGCTTGCCCTACGATCGATTTCGCCCCAGGCGATTTTCGGCAAACCGGGCACATTCGCGTCGGCGTTAAAGGTGGATTCCTGATCGGTTACCGCAATCACCGAACAAAGATTTGAGACCGAAGGATCCAGCCCCTGTCCGTTGAAGGCCGCGAAGATATCGTTGCTCCAGGCCTGACGGTCGCTCACCTTTGCCGGAAGCAACCGGGAGATCTGCGCTTTCACATCCGCAGGACGCTGCTCGGGGACCTGCTTTTTAGGCTGGCTGGTACAGCCCGCCAGCACCATCAGTGCCAGCAGCGAGAGTCGTTTGGGGAGGGAACGGATCATGACTTTCCTTGTTCTTTAAATAGCGACTTGTCGAAGGGTACACAGCGAGGCGGCAATACGCCATGAGAGGTGGCTGATTGCTGCCAGTTACTTCCAACGCGCTGCGGACTGATGATCGCTGTCGCGCGATTCAACCCAACGGTCACCTTCTGGCGTCGCTTCACGCTTCCAGAACGGGGCTTTGGTTTTCAGGTAATCCATAATGAATTCGGCAGCAGCAAACGCCCCTGCGCGGTGTGCGCCACTGACGCCAACCATCACGATCTCATCACCAGGGAACAGTTCGCCAATACGGTGGATCACCGTTACGCGCTGCATCGGCCAGCGTTCACGCGCTTCTGCCACGATCTCTTCCAGCGCTTTTTCCGTCATTCCCGGATAATGCTCCAACGTCAGAGCCGACACATTGTCACCCAGATTGTGGTTGCGCACTTTCCCGGTGAAGGTCACCACCGCACCGTCTTCATCACAGGCCGCCAGCCAGCGATACTCTTCGCCCATCTCAAACGGCGCCTGCCCTACTCTGATCCGCGTTTCCATTTAGCCCCCGGTAACCGGCGGGAAGAAAGCCACTTCATCCCCCGCTTTGAGCTTATGCTGCGGCGACACCAGCGTCTGGTTCACTGCCGAGAGCACCTTGCCGGACTCCAGCGCCAGTGACCAGCGATCGCCTTTAGCGGCCAGCACGGCACGTAGCTCTTCTACCGTTGTATAATCTCTGGTGACGGTAACGCTTCCTGTGCCAACCAGTTCACGCGTTTGGGCAAAAAACAGTACATTAATCATGACTCACCGCCTGAAAATCACCGGATTTTCCGCCGCTTTTACTCAGCAGACGGCACATCTCAATGCTGATATCTTTTTGTACCGCTTTGCACATATCGTAGATGGTCAGCGCGGCCACGGAGGCGGCGGTCAGGGCTTCCATCTCAACCCCCGTTTTACCGGTCAGACGACAAAGCGACTCAATGCGTACCTGGCTGTTTTCCACATCAGCAGAAAGTGTCACTTCCACTTTGCTGAGCAGCAAAGGATGGCAAAGCGGGATCAGTTCCCAGGTGCGCTTGGCAGCCTGGATCCCCGCGATTCGCGCGGTGGCGAACACATCACCTTTATGGTGGCTGCCGTCGATGATCATCTTCAGGGTAGTAGGATGCATCTTCACAAAGGCTTCAGCACGCGCTTCGCGCACTGTTTCAGCTTTGGCGGAGACATCCACCATGTGCGCCTCGCCGGAGGCATTAATATGGGTAAGTTGCGACATAACGTTAGGGCTTCTTCACATGCGAAACAAAATTACAGGGACGGGTACGGGCATCCAGCTGTTCCTGAATGATCCTCTCCCACGCGCTCTGGCAGGCATTGGTCGAACCCGGTACGGCAAAGATCACCGTGCCATTCGCCACGCCAGCAACGGCACGAGACTGCAACGTTGAGGTGCCGATATCTTCATAAGAGACCATGCGGAACAGCTCGCCAAAGCCCTCAATTTCCCGGTCAAAAAGCGGCAGTAGCGCTTCTGGCGTACAGTTCTTAGTATTAAAGCCAGTGCCGCCGTTGATCAAAACAGCCTGCACATCACGGCTGGCTATCCAGCTGGAAACCACCGCGCGAATACGGTAACGATCGTCTTTCACCAGCGCGTGATCCAGCACCTGGTGACCCGCTTCGGTCAGCGCTTCCCGGAAATAATCGCCAGAGCTGTCGCTGGTCGCATCGCGACTGTCAGAGACGGTGAGAACAGCTACGTTGAGCGGCACAAATTCAGCCGAAGGTTTGCCCATTTTTAACGTCCTTAGTGTTAACCGCCAATATAAGAGAGATTCTGCGTAATGCCCGTGTTGCCCTGATGCAGGAAATGCGTCTGCTTTTTGGTTCTGAGGCTGGCGGCAATGCGCTCCTGTAACTCATCCTGCTGATCGTCGTTTTGCAGCAAATCACGCAGCGAAACGCCGCCATCGCCAAACAGGCAGAGGTGAAGCTTGCCAGTAGCGGAAACCCGCAGACGGTTACAGGTGGCACAGAAATCTTTTTCGTAAGGCATGATCAGGCCAATCTCGCCCTGATAATCTGGGTGGCGGAACACCTGCGCCGGTCCGGCACTGCGCTCGCTGGCCTGGCGAACCCATCCCTGCAACAGCAGGCTGGCACGGATCACCTCACCGGAAATATGGTGTTTGCGGAACAGATCGCCGCCCTCGCCGGTTTCCATCAGCTCGATAAAGCGGAGCTGAATGGGCCGGGTGCGGATCCACTCCAGAAAGGTTTGCAGGCTATTATGATTGATGTCCCGCATCAGCACGGTGTTCACTTTCACCTTGCTGAAACCGGCCTCAAAGGCAGCATCAATGCCGTTCATCACCTGCTGGAATTTATCCTGACCGGTGATGGCATGAAACTGACGGGCATCCAGGCTGTCTATGCTGACGTTGAGCGCAGTCAGACCGGCTTCACGCCATTGCGCCACATCCCGAGCCAGACGATAACCATTGGTGGTGACGGCCAGCTGCCTGATGGCGCTGTTTTCACGCACCGCGGCAATGATCTCGGTAAAGTCGCGACGTAAGGAGGGTTCGCCGCCGGTCAGACGCACTTTTTCCGTTCCCGCCGCCGCGAAGGCACGGGTAACACGCCGAATTTCCTCCAGCGACAAGAAGCTTTTATTGCTGTTGCCCTGCGGTTTATAACCGTCAGGCAGGCAGTAGTTGCAACGGAAATTGCAGACGTCAGTGATCGACAGACGCAGGTAGTAAAACTTGCGATCGAAGCTATCTTGAAATTGTGACACCAGAACACCTTCCAAATCGGGAGATGCAGGCATTTCTTTCTGCACCCTGGCAACTCGAGGTTGCGGCCAGGACACCGTATCAGGAGACTTAGGTGTCAGGGCTAAGTGTGATATACCGAACACCGGTATATCAGGGTGGTGAAATTCTACCGCTAACGGCAAGGTCTTGCCACAACAGTCTTTCGCTATGTATTTTGATATATAACGTTTTTTGTCAGATAATTACCCTTATTTTCGCTAAAATTGCCTTGTTGCCAGTAGCTTGGCGGATTCCTCAATAAAGCATCAACATAATGAAGGATTTTTATGCGTAATCGCACATTAGCCGATCTCGACAGAGTGGTGGCTTTAGGCGGCGGACATGGCCTTGGCCGTGTGATGTCTGCCCTTTCCCCTTTGGGTTCCCGCCTTACCGGTATTGTAACCACTACCGATAACGGAGGCTCCACGGGACGCATTCGCCGTTCTGAAGGCGGGATCGCCTGGGGCGATATGCGCAACTGCCTGAATCAGCTGATCGCCGAACCCAGCGTAGCTTCAGCGATGTTTGAATATCGCTTCAGTGGTAACGGCGAGCTGTCTGGACACAATCTGGGGAACCTGATGCTGAAAGCGCTGGATCACCTCAGCGTTCGCCCGTTTGAAGCCATCAACCTGATCCGCAATCTGCTGAAGGTCGATGCTTTCCTGATCCCAATGTCAGAGCAGCCAGTGGATTTGGTGGCCGTCGACAGTGAGGGCAATCATATTTATGGCGAAACCGAGATTGACCAGATGCAACTCCCGCCGCAGGAACTGATGCTATCCCCCAACGTTAGCGCCACGCGTGAGGCGATTGAAGCGGTAGCAGAAGCCGACTTGATCCTGATAGGACCCGGCAGCTTTTACACCAGCCTGATGCCGGTACTGCTGATGCCTGATATGGCGCAGGCGCTACGTCGGACGCCCGCCACCATGGTGTTTATCGGTAATCTGGGCAAAGAGTTAAGTCCGGCGGCGGCCCAGTTAAACCTGGCTGGCAAACTGGAAATGATGGAAAAGTCTATCGGCAAGAAAGTGATTGATGCAGTGGTGGTCGGCCCGGCAGTGGACACCACCAACGTGACCGATCGGCTGATTATTCAGGAACCGCTGGAGGCGGCAGATATAAAGTATCGCCACGATCGGCAGCTGCTGCACACGGCGCTGGAGCATGCGATCCAGGCTATTCAGTAAGAGGGAAACTGCAGTAAAGAGTTACGCCAGTAAAAGCTAACGTCTGTTGGCGTGAACGACAGCGGGCGAGATCGTCCGCCCGCTGTACACACCCGGTCAGGAAGCCGCAATAAACAGTTCCCGGACCTTATGCAGCTGGTCACGGATGCCCGCCGCCTCTTCAAACTCCAGATTCTGCGCATGCTCCTGCATTTTCGCTTCCAGCTCGTGAATTTTCTTCTGCAGTCCTTTCGGTGACAGATCCAGGTGCGGTGCATCATCTTCCACAATGCGTCCGGCTTTGGCTCGTCCTCTGGATTTGTTTTTGGCCAGGCCCTGCCCCAGTTCAAGAATATCGGCAATTTTCTTGTTGAGACCCTGCGGCACAATGCCGTTCTCCTGGTTATGAAGTTCCTGTTTCTCGCGGCGGCGCTCGGTTTCTCCAATTGCCCGCTCCATCGACGGCGTAATTTTATCGGCATAGAGAATGGCCTTGCCGTTAAGGTTACGCGCGGCTCGACCAATGGTCTGGATCAACGAGCGATCGGAACGCAGGAAGCCCTCTTTATCGGCATCCAGAATCGCCACCAGCGACACTTCCGGCATATCCAGACCTTCTCGCAGTAGGTTGATGCCGACCAGCACATCAAACTCGCCCAGGCGCAGGTCACGAATGATTTCCACTCGTTCCACCGTGTCAATATCCGAGTGAAGGTAACGCACACGCTCGCCATGCTCTTCCAGATACTCGGTTAAATCCTCCGCCATTCGTTTGGTCAGTACGGTAACCAGCACGCGCTCATTAATCGCTGCACGCTTACGAATTTCAGACAGCAGGTCATCAACCTGAGTGCCAACCGGACGCACTTCAATTACCGGGTCAAGAAGGCCGGTTGGGCGAACGACCTGATCGATCACTTCACCACCGGATTTCTCCAGTTCATATTTGCCTGGCGTGGCGGAGACATAAATGGTTTGTGGCGCCAGCGACTCAAACTCTTCAAACTTCATTGGGCGGTTATCGAGGGCTGAAGGCAGACGGAAACCGTATTCCACCAGCGTCTCTTTACGCGAGCGGTCACCTTTGTACATCCCGCCGATTTGCGGGATCGTCACGTGGGACTCGTCGACTACCAGCAAGCCATCGGCAGGTAAATAGTCGAACAGCGTGGGTGGCGCTTCGCCGGGCCCACGAGCAGAGAGATAGCGAGAGTAGTTCTCAATCCCTGAGCAATAGCCCAGCTCGTTCATCATCTCCAGATCGAACTGGGTACGTTGAGCAATGCGCTGCTCTTCCAGCAGTTTGTTGTTGTCCAGCAGGAATTTACGCCTGTCCGCCAGCTCCACTTTGATCTCTTCCATTGCCTGCAGGATCCGCTCGCGCGGGGTCACGTAGTGGGTTTTCGGGTAGATGGTGTAACGGGGAATAACGGAATCGACCTGCCCGGTTAACGGGTCGAAGATCGACAGGCGTTCCACCTCTTCGTCAAACAGTTCAACACGCAGCGCATAATCGTCCGATTCGGCCGGGAAGATATCAATTACCTCACCGCGCACACGGAAGGTGCCGCGCTGGAAAGCCTGATCGTTACGGGAGTACTGCAGTTCAGAAAGGCGGCGAAGAATGTCGCGCTGATTGATCACCATGCCCCGGCTAAGGTGCAGCATCATCTTAAGGTACAGATCGGGATCGCCCAGCCCGTAAATTGCCGAAACTGACGCCACCACAATCACATCCCGCCGCTCCAGCAGCGCTTTGGTTGCTGACAGGCGCATCTGTTCGATGTGTTCGTTTACTGAGGCATCTTTCTCAATAAAGGTATCTGAACTGGGAACGTAAGCTTCCGGCTGATAGTAGTCGTAATAAGAGACGAAGTACTCCACCGCATTCTCCGGGAAGAACTCTTTCATCTCACCATAGAGCTGCGCCGCCAGCGTTTTATTTGGCGCCAGCACCATCGTTGGCCGGTTCAGATCGGCAATCACATTGGCGATGGTGAACGTTTTACCTGAGCCAGTAACCCCGAGCAGCGTCTGATGCGCCAGCCCGTCCTCCAGCCCCTCTTCAAGTCGACGGATCGCCTCGGGCTGGTCACCAGCGGGTTTGAATTCGGAGTTGAGTTTAAAGACTTTGCTCATTGAGTAGCTACCTGGTAATGAATGACGCGAACAGGATCCTAATTTTACTCTGCTACTGCGAATTTACCAGCAAAAAAGACTGGATATAATTACAGTAATTTTGCAAGATATTGTTCAGGACTGCAGCGATGCCCTTTTCCGGCTTAACGAGCAACAAGCCGAGCAGTTGGTCGGACAGGTTATCCCCAGATGGGAAATAAGTTTAACATTTGTCAAGCAGCGCTGACAAAATGCAGCGGTGCAGCTATCTGAGAATAATCAGAGGCTTGATTTTAATTAACATACTGATAAATAACACGTTCAATCGGGAGATGCGTTTCGCGTCAACTCGTGCTCAACCCGCGTCCGCTCTCGCTTGCCGTAAGTTTTCAGACCTTCATACACATGGTTATCCACAGGAATGGTGGATAACTGATTTGAGCGCCCGAGCCGTCTGATGTGTATAAATCGTTGTTGGCCTGCGAGCGGGCACGCAAATATTTTTTTTTGCATTATTTTCGCCTGACGCTTTAGGATCAATGGTACTGAAAGGCATATTTCCCCCGCTGCTGCTAGCCTTTTTTCGGCGTTTTTTTCAGTTTAATGACAGCGAGGGGTTGCCACTGAGACAGGCAACTGCACCAGAAAAGATTCGTCCGGAGCACTGACAAAGTGCAGCGGAAAATTACCGAGAGCAATTGGTTAAGTTTTATTACTAATTGCTGGTGCTAATCATCAGGCGCGCCGGGGATTTCTAAGACTTTTGCCAGGTTGGCCTGCCAATTGCAAGACTCTGTCTAACCGCCTCACGCTTTCATAACACCAGAGCGAGAAGCACAAAGCCGCAGGCGTTTCGCAAGAGACGTTGACGACTGTTTGCCACACGACGTAGAGCGGATGCAACCAGGTGCGATCGAAAACTGTCTGGAGGAGAGTGTCAGATGCTCAGCTTACGTTCAATTAACCAATTTTATGGACAGAATCACATCCTGTGGGATGTTGATCTGGATCTCGCCCCAGGCACCTGTACCGGCGTTCTTGGACGTCCCGGCATGGGGAAAACCACGCTGGTCAACTGCATCATGGGACATCTGCCGATCAACAGCGGCTCGATGATCTGGCAGGAGGCTAACCGCCCTCCACAAGATCTGCTGCTGCAACCGATGGAACAACGCGCTGCGTTGGGCATTGGCTACGTCCCGCAGGGGAGACAGCTGTTCTCCCAGCTTAGCGTGGAAGAAAACCTGCAAATTGCGCTGCTGGCCGGTGCAGGTCTGGAGCGTCATCGCGCCATCCCGCAGATGGTCTATGACCTGTTCCCTGCCCTTTACTCCTTGCGCCATCAACGCAGCGGTGATTTGCAGATAGAAAAGCAGCAGCAGCTGGCCCTCGCCAGAGCGCTGGTGCTGCAGCCTAAGCTGTTAATCCTGGATGAACCAACCGAAGGCATGTCGCCGTGGCTGGAAGAGGAGATGGGTAACCTGATTCATCGTCTGAACCACGATTTCGGCCTGACGATCCTGCTATTGGAACAGCGCATCTCGTTTATCCGCAAGGTGGCTGATTACTTCCTGCTGCTGCACCGTGGCCGCAACGTGGCACACGGTAAAGTCGCCCAGCTGGACGAAAGCATGCTCAATACCTGGATGACGGTGTCTTAAGCTGTTAACAGTTACAGTGGCAGCTGGACGTACTGTGCCAGCTGCTCAAACTCTTCTGGCTGCGTAAGCCAGGGGATTTCGCCGAGCATCGGCGCTGGCAAACGCTGTTTAAGCGCCGCCAGATACTCTGCGTGCCGTTTTCCGGGCGGTTGGATGTCATTCGCTATCCACCCTGCCAGACGCAGTCCGCTGGCCTGAATGGCCTGTGCCGTTAATACCGCATGATTGATGCAGCCTAACTTCACGCCAACGACCAACACCACCGTCAATTGCTCATGCCGGGCCCAGTCCGCAAAAGTTGTCTGCTCTGAGAGCGGCGTAAACCATCCGCCCGCCCCTTCGGTCAGCACCCAGTCAGACTGCTGCGTCAACGCGGCCAGTCCGGCAGAAAGCTGCTCAAAAGTAATCGGCCTGCCCTCTTCGGCACTGACAATATGCGGCGAGGTTGGCTCTTCAAAGGCCAGAGGGTTGATGCTGTCATAAGGCAGTTGCACCACGCTGTACTTTTGTAACGCCAGTGCATCTTCGTTTCTTAACCCTTCTGCCGTCATTTCGCAGCCTGATGCCACCGGTTTGTACCCCACGCTACGAAAACCAGCCGCTTTAGCCGCCTGAAGCAGCGCTGAACTGGCTACCGTTTTGCCCACTTCTGTATCTGTTCCGGTGATAAACCAACGTTCACTCACAATGCATGACTCCATAAACCAGATGATAACTCAGTAAAAAACCCCGCCGATCGCGCGGCCAGTGCTGCTCCAGCTGGTGCAGATGCCTTCTGCTGAGCAGACCTCTGCTCCTGCCCTGATGCAAATGCGTGGCGCCGATGCCTTTCAGGGAGCGCAACGCGCTAAGGACGTCGGGAAATCCTACCGTTAAGGTTTGCTGCATCAGCTTCATCGGCAGATGTTCACCGGCTTGTGCGATGGCTTCAAAGGGCAAAAAGCGGTTAACCGGAGCGGGTAAATCCAGCGGTTTCCAGGCTGATGACAGCTCATGTAACGAGTCTGCGGACAGCGTTGAAAACAGCACCTGGCCCCCCGGTAAGGTCACCCGGTAAAGTTCTGTCAGTGCCAGCCGTAAGTCACTGCACCATTGCACCGCAAGGTTGCTCCAGCAGAGATCAAACGTCGGTTCACTGAAGGGGAGCGCTTCAATATCACCGGTCTGATAACAGTCAGCGGTTTGCAGCGCCTGAGCCTGAACCAACATCTCTGCTGACAGATCGAGGGCCGTTACATGATTACCGGCAGCGCGCCAGTGCTGGCTGAACCAGCCTGGACCGCAGCCTGCATCCAGCACTTTCTGGCCGTGCTGTTGGCGGGCATAACGGGCTAACTCTTCGCCACAGAGCCGTTGCAGGCTGGCATGTTGATTGTAGCTCTGCGCCGCCCGACCAAAGGCCTGAGCGATGGCCTGTTTATTGACGGTTTGCATGGTGCAATCCCTCCAGCAGGCGGTGAATATCTTCCGGCTGATGCGCGGCACTTAAGGTGATGCGTAATCGGGCAGTACCAGGCGGAACTGTGGGTGGACGGATAGCCGTTACCCAACATCCCTGCTGACGAAGCCTTTCTGCCAGGGCCAGCGCTTGCTGTTCTTCCCCGACAATCAACGGCTGGATCGCCGTGGCGGAAGGCAGTAAAGCCAGTCCCAACTCCTGAGCTCCGTGGCGGAAAAGCGCAATATTTTGCTGCAGGCGCTGACGCAGGCCGTCACCCTGTTGAATGCAGGCCAAAGCGGCCTGAAGAGCACAGGCCTGCGCGGGTGGCATCGCCGTGCTGTAGATAAGATGGCGGGCAAACTGCAGCAAATAGTCAGCGGTTGAGTCATCACACAGCACCGCCGCACCACTCAGGCCAAAGGCTTTGCCAAAAGTCACCACCAGCAGCTCCGGTTTCACCTGTTGTTGCCAACAGCTTCCTCGTCCCTGTTCGCCAGTCGTGCCGATGCCATGTGCATCATCTACCATCAACCAACTGCCCGTGCGCTGGGCTAGCTGATGAAGTTCAGCCAGTGGCGCGCTGTCTCCGTCCATGCTGAATACGCCTTCGGTGACGACCAGCGTCTCTCCGTCTGCTGGGTTTTCCAGCAGTTTTTCCAGCGAAGCAGGCTGATTATGCGCAAACCTGCGCAACGTGGCGGGACTGAGAGAGGCCGCTTCCAACAGAGAGGCATGTGCCAGCTTATCGGCGAAGATACGATCGTTTTTCGCCAACATCGCAGCAATAACCGCCTGATTAGCGGCAAAACCCGAGATAAAAACTAAGGCGCGGGGATAGCCGAGCCAGTCAGCAAGCTGCTGCTCGAACTCCGCCTGCGGGGCGTGATAACCGGTAACGTGGGCCGAACCACCAGCCCCAACGCCATAACGTTCCGCACCCTGTTGCCAGGCGGAAATCAGCCTTGGATCATGGCTCAGCCCCAGATAGTCATTGGCGGCAAAGTTCAGGTAGCGCTTCCCGTCTGTCTGCAGGGTCCGCGCATCGCTGTGCTCATTAACACGACGCTCGCGAAACTGCCCTTTTTGCTGGCGCGCCGTCAGCGCCAGGGTGAGTCGATGCTGCCAGCTCATTTACACGGCCGCGTTGTAAAATTGCTCGGTATCGGCGGTCAGCAACTGCCCCGCTAACGCCTGCTGCTGCTCGTTATCACCCGCTTCCGTGGTGGTGTGACGCGGATTCAGTCCCAGTTTGTGGAACAACTGCAGATCTTTGTCTTCTTCCGGGTTGGGCGTGGTCAGCAGTTTGCAGCCGTAGAAGATTGAGTTGGCGCCAGCCATAAAGCACATCGCCTGGGTCTGCTCGCTCATCTGTTCACGTCCGGCAGAAAGGCGCACGTGCGAGGTTGGCATCATGATGCGGGCAACGGCGATAGCCCGGATAAAATCAAAGGGATCGACGTCATCGTTATCCGCTAACGGTGTTCCCTTCACTTTCACCAGCATGTTGATCGGCACGCTCTCTGGCGGGGTTGGCAGATTAGCCAACTGCACCAGCAGACCAGCACGGTCGTTGACGGTTTCGCCAAGGCCTAAAATCCCGCCAGAGCATACTTTGATCCCGGCATCACGTACTTTCCCCAGCGTATCCAGACGTTCCTGATAGCTGCGGGTTGTGATGATATTGCCGTAAAACTCCGGCGAGGTGTCCAGGTTGTGGTTGTAGTAATCCAGCCCGGCGTGCGCCAGACGCTGCGCCTGTTCATCGCTGAGCGTGCCCAGCGTCATGCAGGTTTCCAGCCCCATTTCTCTGACGCCTTTTACCATCTGCTCCAGATACGGCATGTCACGTTCATGAGGGTTTTTCCAGGCTGCCCCCATGCAGAAGCGATCTGAACCTGCTGCTTTCGCCTTACGGGCAGAAGTCAGCACTTCTTCCACTTCCATCAGGCGCTCTGTAGCCAACCCGGTTTTGTAGCGAGAGCTCTGAGGGCAGTATTTGCAGTCCTCCGGGCAGGCACCGGTTTTAATCGACAGCAAGGTACTGACTTGCACCTGGCGAGGATCAAAATGCTGACGATGTACCTGCTGCGCTTCAAACATCAGTTCCAGAAAAGGTTTGTCAAACAGGGCCTGAGCCTGTGGGATCGTCCAACGAGTTGCCATTGCTTGCTCCAAAAAAATCTGTCGTTAATCATCTTTGCGTGGTTATACTTGTAAACTAATTTTTTTGAATTTGGTTTACAAGTAATTTATGACTCCAGCCGACCTCGCTTTCGATCGTGACCATATCTGGCATCCTTACACCTCTATGAGCCAGCCACTGCCGGTGTATCCGGTGGTTGCCGCTCAGGAGACGTCCCTGAAACTGGCCGACGGTCGTCAGCTGGTTGATGGCATGTCTTCGTGGTGGGCCGCGATCCATGGTTACAACCATCCGCGCCTGAACCAGGCGATGACCGCGCAAATTGAGCAGATGTCCCACGTGATGTTTGGTGGCATTACCCATCCTTCCGCGGTGGCGCTTTGCCGCAAGCTGGTTGAGATGACGCCAAAGGGACTGGAGTGTGTGTTCCTGGCGGACTCGGGATCGGTGGCGGTAGAAGTGTCGATGAAGATGGCGCTGCAATACTGGCAGGCCAGAGGCGAGCGACGTCAGCGCTTTCTTACGCTGCGCAACGGCTATCACGGTGATACCTTCGCCGCGATGTCGGTGTGCGACCCGCAAAATTCGATGCACAGCCTGTATCAGGGTTATCTGCCCTCACACCTTTTCGCTACCGCGCCAGCTTGTGCCTTTGCGGATGAGTGGCAGGAAAGCGATGCTGACGACTTCGAGCGGCTGATCCGCCTGCATGCCGGGGAACTGGCTGCGGTGATCCTTGAGCCGATTGTTCAGGGTGCAGGCGGGATGCGCTTCTATCACCCGCGCTATCTGCAGAAGGTTCGCGAACTGTGCGATAGCCACAACGTGCTGCTAATAGCGGATGAGATTGCCACCGGATTTGGCCGCACGGGCAAGCTCTTTGCCTGCGAACATGCCGGCATTTCACCGGATATTCTTTGCGTGGGCAAAGCGCTGACCGGCGGCACGATGACGCTTTCGGCCACGCTCACCACCAGAGAAGTCGCCAACACCATCAGTAACGGTGAAGCGGGTTGCTTTATGCACGGCCCAACCTTTATGGGCAACCCGCTGGCCTGCGCCGTAGCCAGCGAAAGTCTGGCCATATTGCAGGAAGGTCACTGGCAGCAGCAGGTCGCGACAATTGAAGCTCAGCTGAAAACCGCCCTGCTTCCATTGCGAGAAAAAGCAGAGGTGGCTGATGCTCGGGTGCTGGGAACGATAGGCGTGATTGAAACCCGGCGACCAGTGAATATGGCCGCCCTGCAGGCTTTCTTTGTGGAGCGTGGGGTGTGGATACGGCCGTTTGGCAGGCTGATCTACCTGATGCCACCTTACATTATTCAGCCGCAGGCGCTGGCCAGGCTGACCGATGCCATTGCGCAGGCGCTCGATCGTCCGGACCTGTTCCTGGCTGAGTAAACCAGCCTGACAAGTGAGGGGGGTTGGTCAGGCCAACGCCCGCCGACCGCTGAGCATCCGCTTGCAGTACACCATGCCGGTATAGAGTGGATAGAAACGCCATAGCAGCAGCAGCCTTGGGTTGCTGCGTGTCATCTGGCTGGCAAGCTGGTCAATTTGCTGCTGATACTCACTCGGCACCGTCATCTTGTTTTTCCTGATCTCAATCAGGCAGCCGCCCATCAATGCAGCGTAATAACGGTCAACCAATGCCCGATCGACGTTGGCCACCGGACGCTGGCTGAGCCACCGGTCGGTGCTTTCCCGCGCAATAAAGTAGTTCTTCACCCAGGAAAAATCCCGGGTACTGATCGACAGCGAACTTTCAACCACCCGTTTAAGGTAATAGGCGCTGCTGGTAAAGAACGCCTTGCGGGCATAAAGGTAGACGCCAAACATAAAGGGCGCATCTTCGTGGTTCTGGATCGGCAGGAACGGCGTATTCACCCGCTTGATCAGCGCGTTGGAGATAATACTGGACCACAGTACGCGGTGGGCAGAACCCCGTTCAATCAGCTTAGTCAGCAATTCCGCTCCGCCTTTCATCTCTCCGCTGAGGTTCCGGGGATGCGTGCCTTCAAACTGGCGTTGCCCGGCTGGCGCATCCTTGAATTTCTGCGCAGAGAAGCTGAACAGCTCCAGATCTGTCCGGTCTCGCCAGACGGTGCTGAAATCTTCAAACAGCGTTGCCGCTACAACGTCATCGGCATCCATAAAGTAAACGTAGTCACTGCTGACCCGAGTCAGTCCCAAATTTCGGGCCGCGCTGACGCCGCCGTGCTCCGCACGGATCAGCAAAATCTGAGGATGCTTAAGAACATACGTTTCAATCAGCTCTGTGGTGCCATCCGTTGAACCGTCATCAATGACGATAATCTGCGCCGGTGGCAGGCTCTGATTAAGCAGTGAATCAATCGCCTCAGCAATAAATTCACGGCCGTTCCACACCGGCATAATCACCGACACTGTAGGCTGTAAGGGGATCATCTTTCGCTCCTGAGGCTGGTCCGTTTAAAGGTGTAGCGGCCGATAATCTCCAGCGACTTGGTATGCAGCAGGCAACAAACGCCCAGGTTAACCAACCCAATCAGTCCCAGATACAGCAAGTTCATCCAGCGATTCTGGTTCCATTCGAACGGAATCAAGTGGGTCAGCAGCGCTACGCCCGCTGAGACCAGCCAGATCATCGCGACATCTCTGGTGAGCCAGCGAGTGTGAATGGTCGGGGCAAACTTGCGATGAACGATATAGGCCCAGACCACCAGATAGAAGATATTTTGCCCCAGCCAGACGATGCCGGTTCCCAGCGCACCGTAATGGATAGCGGCGAAGATATTCAGGGGGATCAGCACCACGGCAAAAATAGTGAAGCCTTTCACATGCATCGACAGGCTGCCGTTAACGTATTGCAGGTGGTACAGCAAACCACAAATGGCCTGCAGGCCGCTGCCCAGCGCATAAAGCGTCATCACAAACGACATTTCCTGCACGATTTGCGGATTCTGCGTCCATGCCCAAATCAGTGGACCGGAATAGAGCGCGATAGTGATGCTCAGCGGCGCCATAAAAATACTGACAGCCTGAGTGGTGTAACGATAAAGCGTCAGCGTTTCGGCTTCACCGTGCGATTTGTTGGTCCGCATCCCGGTCATACGAGGCACGATAGCCTGCATAATCGGGCTGCTGAGCATCACAATGCCGGTGGCCGCCGTCGCCACTACAGTAAAGGCACCGTAAGTAGAGAGCGGCAACGTTTTCGACAGCACCAGGCGGTCGATCTGTGAAATGAACGTCCAGATAGCGCTGGAAAACGCTGCCCCGACCGCAAAGCGCAGGAAGGGTTTCAGCACGCCTTTTAACTCGGTTTTTTGCGTGCCGCGCTTTTCTCTTGGCACCAGCTGGTAGGATTTATAAACGCAACAGACGGCTTCGGCGATAGAAATAATCAGCTGGAAAGCGAAGAAGTAAATAACCGGATTTGGCGCAAAACTGATCACAAATACCGCGCCAAAAGTCCGCAAGGTAATAGAGATGATGTTAAGCACGTTGAGCCAGACCTGGTGCTCGTAGCCCACGATAACGGAACGGAACGGACCGGTACGCCAGCGGATTGCCGCCGTCACAACCATCACCGCAACCGCCACAACTAAATCACGGTAAGGCAGCGTTTTTGCATTTAGCCAGTGTTCGGCGATATAAGGGGTGAAGATCCACCCCAGCACCACCAGCACCACGGAGGTCAGCAGGAAAAACTTGCCCAGGCTGGCAAACAGACTGGGGAAGTAAGGATTCTCTTTGGGATTGGCACGATAGCGCGCCGCCTCACGCAGTAGCGTGGTGGAAATGCCCACATCAAGCAGCTGTAGCCAGGTTAATAGAATAGAGAAAAAGCCAATCAGGCCATAGGCTTCCATACCAAGCTGATGAATGTACATCGGCACGACGAGTATGCCAGCCAGCGTTGAATAAATCTGTCCAACGTAGTTCGCCAGTGCATTACGCTTAATCGACATAGTTTCTTCTTTTTGCTTAGCGGAGCGCCGTTCACTAAAGTGTTACCTACCCTAACAATCGGGGTAAAAATGGCATAGAGGCACTTTTCCTAAAAGAGTGACATGACCGAACTCTTTCCGGTAACAAAGCGTAACCACTCTCCGCTATGAATATCCCCGATTTGTTAAAACCGGACGAGGGTAATACAGTGCCACTTATTATTCAGGCGGAATGCGTCAGGTGACTATTGTCCCGAATACCACGATGTACGATCAGGCTCTGCGCAGTTTTTTTTTAAGTCCTAATAAAGCGGCATAGCTCTCCGGGTGATGCAGCATAATCCAGTTCACCAGGGAACCAGACTTCATATCGCGACCAAAATAATGAATAGCATGCTTAACATAATCCGGCACTGGCGTGCCATTCGTTAACGATAAATGGACCATTAACTTAAAGGAGTGAATTAAGTAGAGGCGCCTGATCTCTCTCTGCGAAGGCTCACTGCCTGGCATACTCATCAGTTTTTCATAGGAGCAAACAAAGGCATCGTAGCGTTGACGGAAATAAACGTCACCTTTGGCACTGTTAGTCAACGAACCGTTTCTGATGCGCTGGCGGTAGTAAATATGTTTACTGACCCAGGCAATCCCGGTGCGCATGAACGCTTCCAGCGTGTAGCGGTGGTCCTCATGCAGACGGTCGCGGTACTGCATGTTGTAGCGGGTAATGGCTTCACGCTTCAACACGTAGTTCCAGGACGCAGAGGTATAAGACCCGTTGCGCAGCAGGCCGGCCATGACATTCTGCGAAGGAACCAGGCCGAACACTTCATGTTTGACCTTAACGCCAGTCTGGGAAGGTGTACCATCCACAAATGTCTGAGAATTGAAGCAAAATAACTCAACCTCAGGATGGCTTTCAATCACCTCGCTGAATTCCTGATAGAAACCTTCGCAGACTATATCGTCAGGATCGCAGCAGAAGACAAAATCACCGGTGGCCAGTTTTATCCCCTGATCGCGGGCATTACCCGCACCGCCGTTAGGAATAGTGATGATTTTCACCACGGGCGAATGGCCAAACTTCTCTTCAATTAACGCCAGGGTGTTATCGGTTGAACTGTCGTTCACGATAATCACTTCATTGGGCAATGAAATTTGCTTTAACAGGGATTCAACACATTCAACGATATACGTCCCGACATTATAAGCAGGGATAATCACAGACAAGTTTTTTTGCGTCATTGCTTTAATCTCTACTTTGTCATTCTGACTATAATTATCAACAGAGGAAGAATAAAATCAACGCTATTTTCTTAAACATTGGATTAATGAGATAATGCTCAGAAAACGCCAGCCCGTATTTTTATCTCAACCTTATAAATATTTGGCATTATTAACCCTTAATAATATTTAAGAGAAACAGAGTTTTTTCTTAATTAACCCTCTGTTCTTCTCATCTCACATAACCAAATCTTACTTTCACTGCAGACTCTTTCAATGGAATAAGTGTGAATATTGGCAACATCAACCAAACTAAAACAAACCTCACTATCGGACTACTCCCACACTTTATCTGTTTCTATTGATGTCTCACCTCCATGGGGAATTCTTAAATCACCCTTGCACCGATCGCTGTCGCGTTTAAAAACCAGGACAAAAAGCTATAGACAACAAAGCCCCACCGAAAACTCACTTTCCAAACCTCACCATGCCTCCAGACTGCAGAGAACATTTTCTTTTACAACTTATCTGCCCCTGCCGACGGAGGGAAAAACGCCGGTCAGGTAAATTTGATACACTTAGCATTAAGATAATTCTTAATATCGCAGCGAATTAAGATTAGCCTAACCGCAATTTCGCTCAGAATTTTGCGCTCAAGCCCTCCGCTGAATGGCCATAAACCGACAGAGAAACTTAACTGTCCTCTCCGGCTTTTGTCGGGAGAAAAACCCCTATTTACCCCCACTTCATCTGCCCCCTCTCTGCGCCTGCTTTTCGCCAATGAGAGTCACCACAAAGCAGCGAGCCCGCTGATGCACTACGCTTTTACGGGGCAACATCCCGCAAAGGAGAAAATTTATGCCACAAGATAAACAGACTAACCGCCGTATCGTACTGGCTTCACGTCCGCACGGTGCGCCTACGGAACACAATTTCCGTCTTGAATCGCAGCACGTTCCTACCCCTGGAAAAGGCGAAGTCTTACTTCGTACCGTCTGGCTCTCTTTAGATCCCTATATGCGTGGCCGGATGAGCGACGCACCTTCCTACGTTCCTCCGATTGGCATCAATGAAGTGATGGGCGCCGGGACCGTAGCCATCGTTGAACAGTCTGATAATGAAAACTATGCCCCCGGCGACTGGGTTGTCAGCCAGAGCGGCTGGCAGGATTTCGCCGTCTCCAACGGCAAAGATCTGTTCAAACTTACCGGGCCGGTATTGAAGCACCCTTCCTGGGCGTTAGGCCTGTTGGGGATGACCGGCTTCACCGCGTATATGGGTTTACTGGATATCGGTAATCCGCAGCCCGGTGAAACCGTGGTGGTTGCCGCTGCAACTGGCGCAGTAGGCTCCATGGTCGGCCAGATTGCCAAACTAAAAGGCTGTTATGTCGTCGGCATTGCCGGAGGCGAAGAGAAATGCCGCTACGCCGAAGAGGTTCTCGGTTTCGACCGTTGCCTTGATCACCGGTCAGCCGATCTGGCGGAAGCGCTGAAACGCTATTGCCGTGACGGCATCGATGTCTATTTCGAAAGCGTTGGCGGTAAAGTCTTCAATGCCGTGCTGCCGCTGATGAACACCAAAGGCCGCATCCCGGTTTGTGGTCTGATTGCCGACTACAACAATACTGAAGCCGCCAAAGGCCCGGACCTTCTGCCGCAGTTCCAGAGCGCTATCTTGCGTAAACGTCTGCGTGTGGAAGGCTTTATCATCACTCAGGATTACGGCCACCGCTTCGGTGAATTCTTCAGCCAGATGAGCCAGTGGGTGGAGCAGGAACGCTTCGTCTTCCGCGAAGACAGCGTCGACGGGCTGGATAACGCACCGGAAACCTTTATCGGCATGCTCGAGGGCAATAACTTCGGTAAAGTGCTGATTCGGGTCGCGGCCGATAAACCTCAAGGAGTGAAAACATGAAAATATTAATGGTGCTGACCTCACACGATCGCCTGGGTGAAACAGGAAAAAAAACCGGTTTCTGGCTGGAAGAGTTCGCCGCACCTTATTACGTGTTCCGCGATGCGGGCGTTAACGTGGTGCTGGCCTCGCCTGCTGGCGGGCAACCTCCGTTGGATCCGGTGAGCGATGAGCCCGATGCTCAGACCGCCGACACGGACCGCTTCCGTGGGGATCTTGCTGCTCAGCAAGCGCTGGCCAATACGCAAAAACTGGAAACCATCGACAGCACCCAGTTTGATGCGGTGTTTTACCCAGGCGGTCACGGCCCGCTTTGGGATCTGGCCGAAGATCGGGTCAGTATCGATTTGATTGAAAACTTCTTTGCCAACGGCAAGCCGGTCGGCGCGGTCTGCCATGCGCCTGGTGTGCTGCGCCATGTGAAAAAACCTGATGGAACTCCGGTAGTTGCCGGTAAGCGGGTCACCGGTTTCAGTAACACGGAAGAGGAAGCCGTGGGGCTGACAGATGTGGTACCTTTCCTGGTTGAGGATGTGCTCAGATCGTTGGGCGCAGAATATGAGAAAACCGACAACTGGGGCGTGTATACCCTGACCGACGGCCACCTGGTCACCGGACAGAACCCGGCATCCTCCGCAGCAGCAGCCGAAGAGCTGCTTAAATTACTTCATCGATAACACAGGAGAGGGCATGAAACTGACTAGCCAGGATTTTAACGACGGCGATAAGCTCCCGGAGCGCCAGGTTTTCAATGGCATGGGTTACGAAGGAGGCAATCTGTCGCCGCATTTAGCCTGGGATGACGTGCCAGCAGGCACCAAAAGCTTTGTGGTGACCTGTTACGATCCTGATGCACCAACAGGTTCAGGTTGGTGGCACTGGGGCGTGGCTAACCTGCCAGCCGACACTCGCTCTCTTCCTCAGGGCGCGGGGTCAGGCGT
>NZ_JBAVTT010000121.1:0-5225 GCF_049696395.1 Erwinia sp. | reverse complement strand
GGCCTGACGGGTAAAATCAGTTGGCCCAACGGCACGGGCAAAGGTCATGACAGTCTGCGGGTTGTTTTGCAGATCCATCACCGCGTTCGCCATGGTCTGATAATCCTCCGGCAGCTGTTTAGCGAGGAAGTTAACCAGATTGGTATTCCCCTCTTTCATCGCCAGACGAATACGCTCCAGAGTGGTGATTGGTGTTTGCTGACCTGATCCCTGCCAGACGCTGAACAGCTTGTCACAGGTTGCTGGCAGAGAAGTGCCGCGCAACCAGATAGCTTTTGCGCCATCCCAGGCCACTTGCTGCTGCCCGGTCGCCCATTTGGCGTAATACCAGTTACAGCGTGCAGAAACCGGCTTCGGCTCTTCCGGGCTGAACACCAGCAAGCCGCGCCAGTCTTCACGGCGAGCCAGCTCATTTACAAAGCGGGAAGGCAGGGAGCGCACCGGCGGCAGGGTAGGATACCGTTGAATAAATGCCTTCACAGCCAGCCCGGTCTCCTGATCCAGATGCTGAGCCAGCTCACGGTATTCAAGATAAGGATAAAGAGGATAGTCACGTAAGGTGGGCATCAGCTGCGCCACCGTATCCATTTGATTACTGTCCCACGCCTGCTTGATTTGCAAATAACGACCACGCTGAGCTTCCAGCGAGTCGGCGTGTGCCATTCCTGCTACTACGGTTAAACAGGCGCCTGCCATCCACAACTGCCACTTGTCCGCCATGACTTTCCCCACGTTAACGCCTCTCTTTGTCCTGAACTCATGATACATCTTCCTTCATGCTAACCAGGCTTACGCACTACTGCACTGATCTGCACAAAAATTTACTCAACTTTGGTCTGTTTTATTAACGGATATGCATCACAGTTCACGGATTAAGTGATTGCGGTCTCCGCAACGTCCGTTAATCATGGCGCATGATTGTTACTGTGCTTTGCACAGGCAAAACCTGGCTACACCGTTCTCCCGGTGGGTCAGGTTTTTTTATTTTCAGGGTAAATAAATGAAGATCGCGAAAATACTGAATAATAACGTGGCTATCATTCTGGCAGACAACGGCAAAGAACAAGTGGTGATGGGACGGGGATTAGCCTTTCAAAAAAAAGTGGGCGATGAACTCGATCCCGGCTTGATTGAAAAAGTCTTCGCTCTGCAAAATGATGCGTTGACCGGTCGCCTGAGCGAGTTGCTGTCGGAAATCCCGCTTGAGGTGATCACCACCACCGAGCTGATTATCGCCCAGGCGCGCAGCGAGTTGGGCACCCCCCTGCATGAGAGCCTGTCGATTGCCCTGAGCGATCACTGCCACTTTGCCCTGGAACGTCACCGGCAGGGTCTGCCGATCCGTAATGTTCTTAAATGGGAAATCAAAACGCTGTATCCGAAAGAGTTCGGGCTTGGCCTGAAAGCCCTTGAGCTGATTGAAAAGCGGCTGGTTGTTCAGCTACCTGAAGATGAAGCCGGCTTTATTGCCCTGCATCTGGTCAACGCTCAGCTGGGCAGCGATATGTCCGATGTCTCACACATCACTCAGTTTATGCAGGAGATCCTGCATATCGTGAAATACCGTTTGCAGCTTGATTACCGCATCGACAGCCTGAGCTATAACCGCTTTGTAAACCATCTGAAGTTTTTCGCCCAACGCATGCTCGGCAAACGCGGTGTATGGAGTGAGGATGAGTCATTACATGATGTGGTCCGCGAGAAATACCCCCTTTCCTACCAGTGCGCGCAGAAAATTGACCAGCATATCCAGCAAAAACACCACTACACGCTCTCTTGTGAGGAGCGCATGTTTCTGACCATTCATATTGAGCGAGTGCGGAAGGAAACGCTGGCTTTGGAAGAGGATGCGGACGAGGCCTGAAGCCGGGCGACAGACGCCCGGCAACACAGCTTAACTCAACGATTCACCGTGGCTGCGGATCACCTGCTGATACCAATAGAAGCTCTGCTTACGCGAACGAGCCAGCGTCCCTTTCCCCTGATCGTCACGATCAACATAGATAAAGCCATAGCGCTTGGAGAACTCTGCTTTCGAGGCGCTGACCAGGTCAATCGGCCCCCAACAGGTATAGCCCATCACTTCCACGCCATCTTCAATCGCTTCGCGCACCTGCACCAAATGATCGTTCAGATACTGAATACGGTAGTCATCCTGAATGGTGCCGTCGGCCTCCACTTTGTCTTTCGCGCCCAGGCCGTTTTCCACGATAAACAGCGGCTTCTGGTAGCGGTCATACAGCAGATTCATCAGAATGCGCAGGCCTTCCGGATCGATCTGCCATCCCCAGTCAGAACTGGCCAGATGCGGATTCGGCACCATAGAGAGAATGTTACCGCGCGCTTTCTGATTCTCTTCTTCGTTGGTGGTCACACAGCCGGTCATGTAATAGCTGAAGGAGATATAATCGATGGTGTTTTGCAGATCCAGCTTATCCTGCTCAGTGACAACCAGTTCGATGTTGCGGTCGGCGAAGAAGCGCTTCATATACGCTGGATAGTAGCCGCGCACCTGCACATCACCGAAGAACAGCCATTCACGGTTTTGTTGCAGCGTTTCCAGCACATCCGCCGGGCGGCAGCTTAACGGATACAGCAGCCCACCCAACAGCATATTGCCGATTTGCCCGCCTTTGACAATCTCATGGCAAGCCTTCACCGCACGGGCGCTGGCCACCAGCTGATGATGAATGGCCTGATAGATTTCTGCCTTGTTGCTTTCTTCCGGCAACCCAACGCCGGTAAACGGCGCATGTAAGGACATATTGATTTCGTTGAAGGTCAGCCAGTGCTTCACTTTGTGCTGATAGCGGGTGAACACCGCGCGGGCATAACGCTCGAAGCAATCAATGGTGGTGCGGCTTCCCCAGCCACCGTATTGCTCAATCAGGCCAAAAGGCATTTCGTAATGAGACAGCGTGACCAGCGGCGTGATGTTGTATTTGGCCATCTCATCAAACAGACGATCGTAAAACGCCAGCCCTTCCTCATTGGGCGCCTGTTCATCTCCCTGCGGGAAAATGCGTGTCCAGGCAATGGAGGTTCGAAGGACGGTGAAGCCCATCTCAGCGAACAATTTGATGTCTTCAGGGAAACGATGGTAAAAGTCGATCGCCACGTCCTTGATGCCAGAATCCCCTTCCTGACGGACGACTCGCTCACCAAAAATGCCTTTGGGTTGCAGGTCAGACGTCGACAACCCTTTGCCGCCCTGCTGGTAAGCCCCTTCGACCTGGTTCGCAGCGACAGCGCCGCCCCATAAAAAATTGTCCGGAAAACGTTTGTTCATAGTGACTCTCCTGTTAGTTCAATACAGTCAGCAACGGCGTACCTTCAGTTACTGCGCCGTCAGTGAGGATTAGTACGTCAATGTAGTCATCGCTGTTGCTGACCAGCACTGGCGTAGTCAGGTCGTAGCCCGCTGCTTTAATCGCCTCCAGATCAAATTCCAGCAGCAGATCGCCGACATTGACGGTTTGATCGTTGGTGACCCGAGGGAAGAAGAACTGGCCGTCGAGTTTGACGGTGTCCAGCCCAACGTGGATCAGCACTTCAGCGCCCTCCTCTGAGGTCAGGCCCACCGCGTGGCCGGTACGGAATATCGAGGAAACAACGCCTTTGACCGGCGACACTACGCGCCCTTGTTGCGGAATAATCGCCACACCTTTGCCCAACAACCCGCTGGCAAACGTTGCGTCCTGAACCTGCTCCAGTGGCCGTATTTCGCCGCTGATGGGGCTCGTCACCGTTAGCCTGCGTGAAGCGGCTTTCTGAGCTGGTGACTCTGCTGGCACCGCTACCGCAAGAGGCGTGGCCGGTAAGCCGAAGCAATAAGTCGCCACGCCAGCAAAGATCAGCGCAACAGCAGCCCCGACAAATGCCGCCCAGACGCTGGCATCAAGCCCGCTGCTGGGCACGATTTGCAGGAAAGTAAAGATGCTGGCAAAGCCGAAGGAATAAATCGTGGTGTGGACATAACCCAGAATGGACGCGCCCAATGCCCCGCCGATGCAACCAAAGATAAACGGCCGGCGATGAGGCAGCGTCACGCCATACACCGCCGGTTCAGTGATGCCGAAAATACTGGCGGTAAAAGCAGACCCTGAAATCGCTTTGAGCTTTGCATCGCGGCTTTTAAACATCACGCCCAGAGTCGCGCCTGCCTGCCCCATCACCGCAGGCAACACCAACGGGATCAACGTGTCCTGACCAAAGGCAGCCAGATTGTTCAGCATCAGCGGAACCAGACCCCAGTGCAGACCGAAGATCACGCAAATCTGCCAGATGGCGCCCATCACTGCGCCAGCCACTGTCGGACTCAGGCTGTAAACCCAGACATAGCCTTCTGCCAGGCCGCGGCTTAGCCAGGTCGCAGCCGGACCGATGATCAGGAACGTCAGCGGCACCGCTAACAGCAGGCAAATCAGCGGGGTAGTAAAGTTACGTACGGCAGAAGGCGAGCGCGGATGCACCACTCGTTCAATCAGGCTGGCGACCCAGGCGGCAAAGATAATCGGAATGACCGAGTAGCTGTAATTGAGGATCTCGAGCGGGATGCCAAAAAAGTTAAGCGACTGTCCGAGCTTCTGGCTCTCAAACACCGCCATAATTTGCGGATGTACCAGCGCAGCAGCGATTGCCATGCTGATAAAAGGATTGCCGCCAAATTTTTTACCGGCACTGAAGCCGAGCAGGATCGGCAGGAAGTAAAACAGGCCATCACTGGCAACAAACAGCACTTTGTAACTGCCGCTATCCGCCTGCATAACGCCTAAAACCAGCGCCAGCGCCAGCAGACCTTTGATGATCCCGGTAGCAACCATCACCCCGATAAACGGCGTGAAAATACCGGAGACTAAATCGATAAATCTGGCGAACAAGTTCTCTTTGCCCTGTTCCTCACTGTTTGCACTGATGCCATCGGTTCCCAACTCACGATACACCTCAGCGACATGGTTGCCGATCACCACCTGATACTGGCCGCCACTCTCCACCACCATGATCACGCCAGCATTCTCCTTCAAGGCGTCGGTGTTGGCTTTATTGCGGTCTTTCAGCTTGAAACGCAAACGGGTAGCACAATGCATAACGCTTTGAATATTGTTCTTACCCCCGACACCTTCGATGATTTCATCTGCCAGCTGCTGATAGTGCATTACCCTGTCTCCTGAACCCTAACGAAAAATGAGCAAAAAAAAACCTCAGGCGCGGCTTCTTGGGTAAGA
>NZ_JBAVTT010000120.1:0-40693 GCF_049696395.1 Erwinia sp. | reverse complement strand
TGATTGACGCGAAAGCGGTCGGCATCAGCCTGTTTGGTCCTTATGTTCTGGCCGTTGAGCTGGCTTCGATGCTGCTGCTGGCTGGTCTGGTGGTGGCTTACCATATCGGACGTGAACAGCGTCAGGGCGAAGTCCTGAGCAACCGTCCTGGTGACGAACCGAAAAGCAACAAGGAGGAACGCGCATGATCCCTCTGCAACACGGCCTTATTTTGGCAGCCATTCTGTTTGTCCTGGGACTGACGGGCGTGGTTATCCGCCGCAACCTGCTGTTTATGTTGATTAGCCTCGAAATCATGATTAACGCCGCCGCACTGGCGTTCGTGGTCGCGGGCAGCTACTGGGGACAGGCGGACGGACAGGTGATGTATATCCTGGCGATCAGCCTTGCCGCTGCTGAGGCCAGTATTGGTCTGGCGCTGCTGCTTCAGCTTCATCGTCGCAGTCAGAACCTCAACATTGATAAAGTGAGCGAGATGCGCGGATGAATCTTCTCTATTTAACCGTACTTTTTCCGCTGATTGGCTTTCTGCTGCTGGCCTTTTCACGCGGTCGCTGGTCAGAAAATCTTTCTGCCACTGTAGGAATGGGGTCCGTCGGTCTGGCGGCACTGACCACTGTCTTCGTGGGAATGGATTTCTTCAGTCAGGGTCAGGCTCCTTATACTCAGGCGCTGTGGACCTGGATGCAGGTTGGCAACTTTAAGATCGACGTCAACTTCACGCTGGACGGCCTGTCACTGACTATGCTGTCCGTGGTGACCGGCGTTGGCTTCTTCATCCACATGTTTGCCTCATGGTACATGCGTGGGGAAGAGGGCTACTCCCGCTTTTTCGCCTACACCAACCTGTTCATTGCGAGCATGGTCGTTCTGGTGCTGGCCGACAACCTGATGCTGATGTATCTGGGTTGGGAAGGTGTGGGCCTCTGTTCTTACCTGCTGATTGGTTTCTACTACAACAACCCGAACAACGGCGCGGCGGCGATGAAAGCCTTCATCATTACCCGTGTTGGTGACGTGTTCCTGGCCTTTGCGTTGTTCATTCTTTACAACGAGCTGGGGACGCTGAACTTCCGTGAAATGGTTGAGCTGGCGCCGGCGCACTTCGCTGCAGACAATCATATGCTGCAGTGGGCAACGTTGATGCTGCTGGGTGGTGCTGTAGGTAAATCAGCACAGCTGCCGCTGCAAACGTGGCTGGCAGATGCGATGGCCGGTCCAACGCCTGTTTCAGCGCTGATCCACGCGGCAACCATGGTAACCGCTGGTGTGTACTTGATTGCACGCAGCCACGGCCTGTTCCTGCTGACGCCTGAAGTGCTGCACTTAGTGGGCATTATCGGTGCTGTAACGCTGGTGCTGGCGGGCTTCGCTGCGCTGGTGCAGACCGATATCAAACGTGTTCTCGCTTACTCAACCATGAGTCAGATTGGTTACATGTTCCTCGCGCTGGGCGTTCAAGCCTGGGATGCGGCGATCTTCCACCTGATGACCCATGCGTTCTTTAAAGCGCTGCTGTTCCTCTCTTCCGGTTCGGTGATTCTGGCCTGCCACCACGAGCAAAACATTTTCAAGATGGGTGGCCTGCGTAAAAGCATTCCGCTGGTCTATGTCTGCTTCCTGGTGGGTGGCGCGGCGCTTTCAGCCCTGCCACTGATTACCGCTGGCTTCTTCAGTAAGGACGAAATCCTTGCTGGTGCGTTGGCGAACGGTCACCTCAATCTGATGGTGGCGGGTCTGGTGGGGGCATTTATGACCTCGCTGTACACCTTCCGCATGATCTTTATCACCTTCCATGGCGAAGAGAAAATCAAAGCGCACGCGGGCAAAGGGATTACTCATCACCTGCCGCTGATTGTGCTGCTTATCCTCTCAACCTTTATTGGCGCACTGATCGTGCCTCCGCTGAAAGGCGTTCTGCCGGATACCGCCGAACTGGCGCACGGCAGCGTTCTGACACTGGAGATCGCCTCTGGCGTGGTAGCGATTGTGGGTATCCTGCTGGCGGCAGCCCTGTGGCTGGGCAAACGCACGCTGGTGACCAGCATCGCCAAAAGCGCGCCGGGTCGTTTCTTCTCGACTTGGTGGTTCGCGGCCTGGGGCTTCGACTGGCTGTACGACAAAGTGTTCGTTAAGCCTTATCTGTTCGTCGCCTGGGTACTGAAACGCGATCCGCTTGATGGCCTGATGAGTCTGCCTGCTCTGTTCTCCCGCCTGGCGAACAAAGGGCTGGTGGTCAGCGAAAACGGCTATCTACGCTGGTATGTCGCTTCAATGAGCATCGGTGCTGTAGTAGTACTGGCGCTGCTGGTGGCGATCTAAAGGTTAGTGAGCGGGGTGAGGCGGGTTGCCTTACCCCAACAAAGAATTGTGAAAATATTTCCCCTGACCGGGGAACAAGAGAAGGGAAGAACCCGCCATGTTATTACCTTGGCTTATATTAATCCCGTTCATCGGTGGCCTGCTAAGCTGGCAGCTTGAGCGCTTCGGCGCTAAATTGCCGCGCTGGATAGCCCTGATCTCAATGGGATTGACGCTGGCGCTCTCGCTGCAACTCTGGTTGCAGGGAGGCTACTCACTGACTCAGGCCGCGGGCATTCCGCAGTGGCAGTCTGAATTCTTCGTCTCCTGGATCCCACGTTTTGGTATCAACGTGCATCTGGCACTGGACGGTCTTTCACTGCTGATGGTAGTGCTGACTGGTCTGCTGGGCGTGATGGCGATCCTCTGTTCGTGGAATGAAATTGAAAAATGGCAGGGCTTTTTCCACCTGAACTTGCTGTGGATCCTCGGCGGCGTGATCGGCGTGTTCCTTGCCATCGACATGTTCCTGTTCTTCTTCTTCTGGGAAATGATGCTGGTGCCGATGTACTTCCTGATCGCCTTGTGGGGTCACAAAGCATCGGACGGTAAAACGCGTATCAGCGCAGCCACCAAGTTCTTCATCTATACCCAGGCCAGCGGCCTGATTATGTTGATTGCGATTCTGGGCCTGGTGTTTGTGCACTACAATGCAACCGGCGTCTGGACCTTCAACTATGAAGAGCTGTTGAAAACGCCAATGTCGCAGCATGTTGAATATCTGCTGATGCTGGGCTTCTTTATCGCTTTCGCGGTGAAAATGCCGGTAGTTCCGCTGCACGGCTGGTTACCGGATGCGCACAGTCAGGCACCTACTGCAGGTTCTGTTGACCTGGCAGGGATCCTGTTGAAAACGGCGGCCTACGGTCTGCTGCGTTTCGCCTTGCCGCTGTTCCCTAATGCTTCGCACGACTTCGCACCGATTGCGATGGTGCTGGGCCTGATCGGGATCTTCTACGGCGCGTGGATGGCCTTCTCGCAGTACGACATCAAGCGTCTGATTGCTTACACCTCTATTTCGCATATGGGCTTCGTGCTGATTGCTATCTACACCGGCAGCCAGCTGGCGTTCCAGGGTGCGGTAGTGCAGATGATTGCTCACGGTCTGTCAGCCGCAGCACTCTTCATCCTATGTGGTCAGCTTTACGAGCGTCTGCATACCCGTGATATGCGTCAGATGGGTGGCCTGTGGTCACGCATTAAATGGTTGCCGGGTCTGTCATTGTTCTTCGCTGTTGCCAACCTGGGGATGCCAGGTACCGGTAACTTCGTCGGGGAATTTATGATCCTGACCGGAAGCTTCCAGACCGTGCCGGTGATTATCGTTATCGCCACCTTCGGACTGGTGTTCGCTTCCGTTTACTCGCTGGTCATGATGCAACGTGCTTATTACGGCGCACCAAAATCGGAAACGCCTCTGCGCGGCATGAATGCGCGTGAGTTCCTGATGATTATGGTGCTGGTGGTTCTGCTGGTGCTGCTGGGTGTCTATCCACAGCCGATTCTGGACACCTCACATGCTGCGATGAGTAACATTCAGCAGTGGTATACCGCTTCAATTACAACTACAAGGCCGTAATTCGCCATGACAATAACTCCTCAACAATTGATCGCGCTTCTGCCGCTGCTGATCGTCGGATTGACGGTGGTAGTTGTGATGCTGTCCATTGCGTGGCGACGCAACCACTTCGCCAATGCCACGCTGGCGGTGATTGGCCTGAACATTGCGCTGTTCTCGCTGTACTTTGTGGGCCAGGCTGGTCCGATGGATGTCACGCCGCTGCTGCGGGTGGATGGGTATTCGATGCTGTATACCGGGCTGGTTATTCTTGCCAGCCTGGCGACCTGCACCTTTGCTTATCCGTGGCTGGCGGGTTACCCGGATAACCGCGAAGAGTTCTATCTGCTGGTGCTGATTGCTGCGCTGGGCGGCATTGTGCTGGCTAGCGCCAACCACATGGCTTCGCTGTTCATTGGGATTGAACTGATTTCTCTGCCGCTGTTTGGTCTGGTTGGCTATGCTTTCCAGCAAAAACGCTCGCTGGAAGCCAGTATCAAATACACCATCATGTCTGCGGTGGCGTCGTCCTTCCTGCTGTTCGGTATGGCGTTGATTTATGCTGACTCCGGCAACCTGAGCTTTGTGGCGCTGGGCAAGAGCCTGAATGATGGCATTCTTCATCAGCCGCTGCTGATGGCCGGTCTGGGCATGATGATTGTCGGTCTGGGCTTCAAGCTTTCGCTGGTGCCTTTCCAGCTGTGGACGCCGGATGTGTATCAGGGCGCGCCTGCACCGGTCTCGACTTTCCTGGCCACCGCCAGCAAAATCGCCATCTTCGGTGTGGTTATGCGTCTGTTCCTCTATGCGCCAGTGGCGGATAGCGAAGCAGTGCGCACGGTGCTGGCCATTATCGCTGTGGCCTCGATTCTGTTCGGTAACCTGATGGCTATCTCGCAGAGCAACATCAAGCGTCTGTTGGGCTACTCGTCTATCGCGCACCTTGGGTATCTGCTGGTGGCGTTGATCGCTATCCAGACTCACCAGATGTCGCTGGAAGCGACCGGCGTTTACCTGACAGGTTATCTGTTCAGCAGCCTGGGCGCCTTCGGTGTGGTCAGCCTGATGTCCAGCCCTTACCGTGGCCCGGATGCAGACTCGCTCTACTCTTACCGTGGTCTGTTCTGGCACCGTCCGATTCTGTCAGCCGTGATGACAGTGATGATGCTGTCGCTGGCCGGTATTCCAATGACGCTGGGCTTTATTGGTAAGTTCTACATCATTGCGGTCGGTGTTGGCGCACATCTGTGGTGGCTGACTGCCGCTGTCGTGGTAGGCAGTGCGATTGGTCTTTACTACTACTTACGTGTGACTGTCAGCCTGTACCTGAATCCACCAGAACTGCTGCAGCGTGATACGCCTGCTAACTGGGCCTTCACGGCCGGCGGTGTGGTGGTGCTGATCTCCGCGATCATGGTGCTGCTGTTAGGTATTTACCCTCAGCCACTGATTTCGCTGGTGCAGATGGCTCAACCGTTGATGTAATCAACGCTGGTCACCAACAAACGGACTCGCAAGAGTCCGTTTTTTTTTTGCCTGCTGCCGGGGATGTGGAATGCCGCTTGATCGGACTTCCCTGACCACAAGTTCTGACTGTCGTGGCGTGCAAGAAATCTTGTTAAGTGGGCAGCAGTGTTCTGGCAAAGAAACCTGTACATTATTGAGATAACTGAATAATGGAGCAGAGAGAATGGAAGTGTACTGGCAGGATCTACATCACAGTGAGCTTAGTGCGGCTCAGCTCTATCAGCTGCTGGCGCTGAGAAATGCGGTGTTTGTGGTTGAGCAAAATTGCCCTTATCAGGATCTTGATGGTGCCGACTTACAGGGCGAAAACCGTCATCTGCTGGCAATATTCGATCAGCAGTTGTTGGCCTATGCCCGTATTCTCGCGCCGGAGTCGGCAGACAAGCCAGTGAAGATCGGCAGAGTGATTGTCTCCAGCGAGGCCAGAGGGCTGAGTCTGGGACACCGGTTGATGGAGCAGGCGATTGCCACTTGCGAACATTTCTGGCCGCAGCAAAAAATCTTCCTCTCGGCACAGGCTCATCTCCAGGATTTCTATGGCAGGTTTGGTTTTGAACCCGTCAGCGACGAGTATCTGGAAGACAATATTCCGCATATTGATATGGAAAAATAGGACTGGATCATCCACGGCAAGCGCAACGTTCTTTCAACAGATTAGGGAGGGCAGGTCAGGCACAAAGGAAGGGAGAAAGGTCGTTGAATCTGCCCACTCTGTCCTTCTCAACAGAGCGGGCAGGCTAGAACTCTCTTCAGGAAGAGGTTACTTTTTCTTATAGACGTCTGCAGTACCGTGGATTTTGTTATTGGTGTTACCGGAGGTCAGGACAAAAACATCGCCGCCTTTTTCATCTGCCATTTTTGACAGTTCGGCTTTTGCATCCGCTGTACTGGTCTCGCCAGCTGTTGTCACGTTTCCTACCTTCGTATACTGATCTTGGACTTTTTCGAACTCGGCCTTCGTCATCATCTCAGCCGCGAATGAACTGACGGAAAATGCACACAATGCCAGACCAAAAATGACTTTTTTCATTGGTATATCCTTTTTTAAGAAGAAAGGGGAAGGTGAAATTTTTAGGGTAATAAATTTATAGCTTGCCATTCTGTGCTTGTCTAATTTTAACAAGGGTATTTTTTGTTTTGTGATGAGAAGCGAATTTTCGTTTTTTTCAGGGCGGTTTTCTTTCTCAGGGATTATGGATTATTCCATTGTCTGAAATAAAACCTTTCCGCTCTTATTTGTACGAGGTAAATAAATTTGTATAGGTTTTTATGCATAATGAAGCGTTAAAAGTCAGGTGCGTTATGCAACGCCCTGACTTAAACAAAGAGCCTGCTTACTCATTAATGGTCAAGATAGAGGTAATGCATCCAGCTGGTCATCCGTAATAATACTTTCCGCATTATTGAGACATGCTCGAAGTGATCGGAATAGACCGCTACCTGAGCAAAAATGCCGTCAGGCAGGGAGTCGATCTGAGGATTGACATCCAGCTCTATCACTGCCTGCACACCATCGGAACCGGGAGTGACATTCAGCGATTGTAACGTTCCTTGTGCCTGGTAGCCGCCACCAGGCACCACTGGCAGGACCCTGATCAGTTTTCCTCTGAACACCTGGCCAGGTAACGCATTGAATACCGCTTCAGCTTCATCGCCTGGGGCAAGCCGAAGCAACGAGTTTTGCCTGAACTGGGCGATGATCTGTCGGGTTTGTTCGGGGACAAAAATCATCACCGGCCGCAACGGAAGCGCTGCGGCATAGGTTCCCGGGCGGATGAGGACCTGAGTGACATAGCCATTGCTGGGGGCGCGAACCACCGTTTGTTCAAGATTATACTTAGCCTCGGTCAGTTGAGCTCTGAGGCTGGCAATCTGCGACTGCTCGCCATTAACCTCGCTATCCAGCTGGCTTTTGATTTGCGCTTGCTCGGCCAGAGACCCCTTCACCAGCGCATCCTGTGCCAGAAAGTTTTGTCGGGCCGTATCAATGTCTCTTTCAGAGAACGGATTGACTTTAGCTTTGCTGCCCTTGAGATAACGTTGATAGTCTGAAAAAAGGCGGTCTCGATCGGCTGTGGCATTAGAGGTGATTGCAACCGCTTCATCCAGCTGTCCCTTCATCGCCTGGGTGTTGTGAATGGCAGTAACCAAATCAGCCTGCAGTCTGTCTACCCGCGCCTGAAAGCGGGATTTGTCTAATTCAAACAGCATTTCACCTTTTGCTATCCGGACATTTTGTTTGTCGGTGACTTTACTGACCACGCCGGTTACCTGAGGGGTGATCGGAATGGTTATTACCGCCTTCTGGGCTAACGAGGTATAAGGATGGTTGTAATTCATCAGCAGAATCAATCCGCTAACCAGAAACACCCCGCCTAATACCGCCGTCGGGACTGTCCATTTATTGACCGGAATTTTGAAGATTTTAAAGACAGACCAGGCGATAGCAACGTAGGTAAGAATAATGAGCAGATCCATAACATTACTCCTGAGGCGGCGTGTTGATGCCAGCTTGTTTCTGTTCCAATTCGGCGACGCGTTGCTGCAATTGCTGCAGAACAGCACTTTCGTTTTGCATTCCCCAGCCCCTTTCCGGGCGGTAGAGCGTGGCCCATATCCATAAGAATGGCCAGATGACATGTAAGGTAAACAGGCTGACCCAACCGGCCACATGAATAGCATCAGCATGAGGATGATTACGCGCCTTCGCAATCAGATAGGGAATATCATGCAGGATGATGATCCCGTAAAAAATAACGATAAAAACGAAGACCAGTACGCCCAGTGCAAAGTAGTTAAGAAACATGCCCGCCTCGAATAATGATATTGAAGTTCGATTAAATATAGTCTTAACCTTCAGCTCAATCCATCAGTCCTGCCAGGTTAATTCAATTCACAGAATTAAATTAGAAACCTCACTCTTTAAAAGGTGAAAAACCCGCAGCAGGGTATCCGCGACCAAAGTGGGAATTGTTTTAAAAACGAGGGCTTATGCAATTCTGTTTTAAGCGCTAAAGAAAGATGAACAGAGGAAACCGCTGGCGATTCATATTTTGTTGCGGTAACAGCCTCTATACTCAGAAAACCTGGCGGTGTTGCCGGGGTATTTTTCTCCATCTTGGGAGCAACACAATGTCGGATTTACTGAGGGCGATCGGCCTGGGATTAGTGGTTCTTCTGCCACTCGCTAACCCGTTGACCACCGTGGTTCTGTTTCTGGGGCTGGCAGGACAGATGAGCAGCGCCGAGCGCAACAAGGAAGCCATGATGGCTTCGATTTATGTCTTTATTATCCTGATGGTGGCCTGGTATGCTGGCCAGCTGGTGATGAACACCTTTGGTATCTCTATCCCTGGCCTGCGCGTGGCCGGAGGGTTAATCGTCGCCTATATCGGTTTCCGGATGCTGTTTCCACCGCCAAAGGGCGTTAATTTGCCTGAGATACAAAGCAAAACGGATGAGCAGGCGCGTGAACCCGAGGCCAGCATTGCCTTTGTGCCCTTAGCCATGCCAAGCACTGCCGGGCCAGGGACGATAGCGATGGTTATCAGTTCTGCGTCAACGATACGTCATGGCGTCGATTTTCCACATTGGGTGCTGGTGGTGGCACCGCCGCTGATCTTCCTGTCGATAGGCGTGCTGTTGTGGGGATGTTTGCGCAGTGCGGGCGGGGTGATGAGGGTGTTAGGGAAGGGCGGCATTGAAGCCATTTCGCGTCTGATGGGGTTCCTGCTGATCTGCATGGGTGTGCAGTTTATCATTAACGGCATACTGGAAATTATCTCGACTTATCCAGCCAGCTGAAGCCAAAAAGGGCCGCTAAGCGGCCCTTTTCCTGTCTGTTAACCTGCCGTCATCTGGCGGTCATCGACGTATTTACGTTTGTCTGGCGCTGGCGGGAAATACTGATACAACCAGGTTTCACTCAGCGTCTCGTCTTTGGTGCGCAGGAAAAGGCGTAAGTTCACTGGCTCGACCGAGTCGCTGTTTGGATACCAGTCGAACAGGATGCGGTACCCGTCAATTGGCTCAACGTAGAGGATCTCCACCTGCTTGATGGTGCCTGAGGTAGTGGTGATCACCGGCTCAATGCCTTTCGGCGCAGCAGCTTTCAAATCGCCACCGACAAAGTCCACCGCAAAGCGACGAGCCCAGACATCCGGATAGTGTTCGCCCGGTGCCCAGCCTTCAGGGAAGCCGCCCATGCCGGTGCGGGTTGCG
Organism: Erwinia sp.; assembly: GCF_049696395.1. Classification (GTDB taxonomy): domain Bacteria; phylum Pseudomonadota; class Gammaproteobacteria; order Enterobacterales; family Enterobacteriaceae; genus Erwinia. The sequence goes on along the minus strand of NZ_JBAVTT010000120.1, from coordinate 31,026 downwards.
TTCACGCGGGACAAGCCGCTGCGCACTGGTGGCAAGCCACTCCAGTAAAGTTTATAGCTGAAACTGTGCTCGCTGCCTGCCTTGATCGCTTCTTCAGGACGCCAGAAGCAAACAATGTTATCCAGCGTTTCACCCGTAGTCGGGATCTCCATCAGATTGATGGCACCTTTACCCCATTTCCCGACAGGCTCAACCCACAGGCTTGGCCGCTTGTTGTACCAGCCAATCACATCCTGATAATCCTGGAAGTCATGGTTAAGCTGCAACATACCAAAGCCGCGCGGATTCTCATCCTTATAAGCGTTGTACGTCAGACGCTGCGGGTTGTTCAGCGGACGGCAAATCCATTCCCCTCCACCCGTCCACATCGCCAGGCGATCGGAGTCATGAATTTGTGGGTGAATCGTGTCGCACATGCGGCGTTCGTTGTTGCCGCAGCTGAACATGGTGGTCATCGGCGCGATGCCCAGTTGCTCAATATCTTTACGCGCATACAGGTGGTTTTCCACTTCCATCACCACACGCTTATCTTCGCAGTGGATGATGAATTTGAAGGCGCCTGTGCAGCTTTCGCCATCCAGCAGGGTGTAGACGGTAAAGGTGGTGTCATCAGCCTTCGGCGTTTCAAACCAGAATGCGGTGAAGTCAGGGAACTCTTCATGGCTGCCGAAGGTGTTGATAGCCACACCACGGGCGGAAAGACCGTACTGATAGGTTTCATCCACGGCACGGAAGTAACTTGCTCCCAGGAAGGAAACAATGTCCTTGCTGGCCAGCTCAGGTTTTTTGAACGCCCTGAAACCGGCAAAGCCCAGATCGGTTTTCCCTTCCAGCTGTTTCATGTCCACTTTGGCGTTGTTGTAGTTAAACAACTCCGGACGGAAGTGGATCTCACGCGCTTCACGGCTTGAAGCATCAACAGAGAACATGCGCAGGCGGCGCTTAAAGCCCATGCCTACGTGGAAGAACTGAACGTCAAGCTCACGATTGGGAATGTCATTCCACAATGAGTGATTGGCGTCGTACTGAATTTCGTTATAAGCCTGCGGGGTCATCGTTGCCAGGGTTTCTGGCAACGGAGCTGGCGCGCCACCGTAAGGTTTTTTCGCAAGGCTGGCTGCCATTTGCTTAAGCACATCGAAATCAAATTTCTTAGCGGAACCATCGGCGATATCGGTATCAGCCCAGGCTGCTTGTGCAAATAAGGCCGATAAACCGGACATGCCGCTTACCGCACCGAGAGCCATCGAGGCTTTCATAAACTTTCTTCGATTCATGCCAGAAGTCATTCCCTTTGCTTAACGGAGTTTGGAGAGACTGTCGTGTAGCTGCACACTGTAGCTGACCTGCAGCCTTGCCTACTCATGTGTGAACTTCATCACAGCAAAGTAGGACAGTCCGTGAGTTCAAAGATTCAGTTAACGAAAAATTTATCAGATAAATCTAACAAAAGCAGTGTTTTCCTCTGAAAGCAGGCGCTTTTCAGCCGTTATCAGACGGTTCCTGTTTTGAAATGGCGTGTTTGATTAGCGTGCCAGTAAAGAATTTATGTAAGGGGGCCTGACGGTTAGCCTGTCTCATCACCACAATCAGCTCGCGATAGAAGGTTAGCTCACCAAGCGGCAGGATACGCACATTTGCCGGGCGATCTCGCCACAATCCCGCCAGAGGCACTAAGGCCACACCTAACTGCATCTCCACCATTTTTACGATGGCATCAATTTCATCGATTTCCAGCGCCAGCTGCGGATCCAGCCGCTGCTCGCGCAGGAACTGGCTGACCATTCTGCCGCCAAAAGAGGACCGGTCGTAGCGGATAAAAGGCTGCTGTTGAATGATCTCAACGACATCATCACCGGTTATACCTTGCGGGGTAATCAGGACATAAGGTTCTTTTTGCACTGTCTGCGCGTAGAGATCTTTGGTCAGGGCGAAGCTGGGTTTAATGATCACTGCCAGATCGATATTCCCGGCATCCACCTGCGTCAACAGGCTGGACGAGACGCCAGGGATCAGCTTGGTTTCAAGGGCAGGAGCCTGTTGATGCACGCTGACCAGTACGGCTGGCAGCAGCCCGGTCTGCACCGAAGAGATGGCACCAATTTTAATCACCCCGCGATAATCAGCCAGATTTTCCGGTTGAGCCATGCGGGCAAACAGCGCCAGGATCTCTTCTGCCATCGGCAGTACTCTTGTGCCGTCAGCATTTATCGCTATGGCGCGGCCAGAACGGTCAAACAAACGCATCCCCAGCGCTTGCTCCAGCGTCCGCATCTGGGCGCTGACCGCAGATTGCGTCAGACCAACTCGCTGGCCAGCAGCGGAAAAAGTGCCGAACTGGCTGACGGCAACAAAGGTTTTCAGTTCACGTAACATGGCATCCACTCAGCAAAATAAGTGTTGATTCGTTGCAAATATATTCGCTTTTCATCAAAAATATACTCGTTAAGAATGGGGGTTCACAATGACCTTTAGCGTTTTCCGGAGATAACCATGGCCCTCAGCCCCTTCCATCTGGCAATTCCTGTTCATGACCTTGCGGCTGCCCGCCACTTTTACGGCACCGTGTTCAATCTTGCTGAAGGGCGTTCCAGCGAGCAATGGGTTGATTTCGACTTTTATGGTCATCAGCTTGTTATCCATCAGGCCCCTAAAAATGCGGCACCAGCTGAAGTGCACACCAACCACGTAGACGGCCACGGCGTGCCGGTTCCGCATTTTGGCCTGGTGCTGAGCTGGGAAGAGTGGGAACAACTGGCTGCGCGCCTGAGAGACTTCCAGGTGAAGTTTGAGATTGAACCTTACGTCCGCTTTAAAGGGCAGGTGGGGGAACAGGCGACCATGTTCTTCTACGATCCCTGCGGTAACGCGCTGGAGTTCAAGGCGTTCAAAGAGATCAGCAGCATGTTCGCAAAATGACGGCAAGCGTTAAAGGCAACATTATCAGTCGATTCCTGGTCGTCTGCGCAGGCAGTCTGGCAAAAACTGTCTATAGTTAGTGGAGATTCTTATTCGCACAAGGAGATGTTATGGCTACAACGATTGCACCTGAAGACACCCGCCTGGACGACGACCTGGCGCTGCTGACTAAAACACTGGAAGAGGTTCTCAAATCTTCCGGAGATCCAGCGGATCAGAAATACATGGAGCTGAAGGCGAAAGCTGAGAACTCGCTGAACGAGGTTAAGTCACGCGTGAGCAACGCCACTGACACCTATTACGTTCGTGCGAAACAAGCTGCGTATCGTGCAGATGAATATGTGCATGAAAAGCCATGGCAGGGAATTGGCGTTGGCGCCACTCTGGGCCTGGTCGTAGGATTACTGCTGGCGCGCCGTTAAGGTCTGCGTCATCAGGCAAAAGCTGCGGGCGTCCTTCGGGACGCCCGTTTTGTTTCTGCCGACCTTTGCGCATCAGCCTCCGGCGCTTCTCAGCCGGTTTTGCCCGCTCAGACCTGGCTCAGATCAAAGGCTGCCGTTGCCCCGGCGGGTAGACTGGCCTGACTTGAGTTTGTCTGGATTGCACCATGTCATTTGCCTCCGCCTTACAACAACTGCAACAACAACTGCGCTCTGTCAGCCTGGCTCAGCAGGGTTTCCTGTGCCTTTCGGCAACGGTTTCTGGCAAACCTGATGCCTTAGGCTGGCTGGCCTCGCAGCCGGTGTGGCCGCAGTTTTACTGGCAACACCGCAGCGGCGGGCAAACGTTGATGGCGCTGGGCGAAGTCTGCCGCGCAGAGTCATTGCAACAAGCAGATCACCTCCTCCGTTCGCTACCTGACGAAGGTTGTCTGGTGGGGGCTAATGAATTTGCCCTTCAGCATTGTTGTCTGTTCCTGCCCAGAGTGCTGTTTCGCGAGGACACTCTAAGCGTTTTCCTGCAGGGTAATTTGCGGGAAGAGGCGCAAAACGCGCTGGAACTTATCGATCGGCTCCTGCCCGAAAAACCCCTTGGCAACCTTCCTCAACGGTTGACCGCGCGTCAACATTCTCCGGATTTTAGCGGCTGGCAGCAGCAGGTTGAGGCGGCGTTAGCGGCCATTCGTGAAGGCGACCTGGATAAAGTGGTGCTGGCGCGAGCCACGGATTTACACTTCTCACAGGAAATTTCTCCGGCTGCATTGCTGAATGCCAGCCGCAAGGTTAACCGCGAATGCTATCACTTTATGCTGGCGCTGACGCCGCAGCAGGCGTTTATTGGCTCCAGTCCTGAGCAGCTTTTTCATCGCAAGGGGCTGGCGTTAAGCAGCGAAGCGCTGGCCGGAACCTGTGCCAGCGACAGCGATCCGCATCTGGCGCAGCAACTGGCGGACGCGTTATTAAAGGATGAAAAGAACCGCCGGGAAAATGGCCTGGTGGTGGAGGATATTTGCCAGCGCCTGCAGCCGCTGATCGGCGGTCTGGATGTTTCCCCAGTCCGGATTGTGCGGTTGCGTAAGGTCCAGCACCTCAAGCGCGATATTCAGGGCCATCTTCACCAGCAGGATGATGTGAAGGTGCTGCAACGTCTGCAACCTACCGCTGCCGTCGCCGGATTACCCCGCCAGCCGGCTCAGCAGTTTATTCAGCAGCATGAATCCTTCGCACGGGGCTGGTATGCCGGTTCGGTTGGGTGGTTATCGGCAGATGAGAGTGAGTTTACCGTGGCGCTTCGCTCTGCGTTGGTCGAAGGGAATAGCGTGCGGTTGTATGCCGGGGCCGGGATTGTGGCTGGTTCAGAAGCCAGGCTCGAGTGGCAGGAGATCAATCAGAAGGCTTCCGGTCTGGCAAGCCTGCTGGCGGTCGAAATAGCGCAGGGATCCTGCCCCAAATCAAGATGAAGCGTTTTTGCCTCTTTTATACTGCCTGCCTGCTTTGATCGGGAGTGGGTTATGTCGCACAGTACTTTCAACCGCCGCTGGGCTGGTGTTGTCCTTGAGGCGTTAACACGCCATCACGTTACGCATGTCTGCATCGCGCCTGGCTCCCGCTCTGCGCCCCTGACGCTGGCCGCCGCCAGTCTGCGAAAACTGATTTGTCATACCCACTTCGATGAGCGCGGGCTTGGGCATCTGGCGCTTGGGTTGGCTAAATCGACGAGCCAGCCTGTCGCCATCATCGTCACTTCTGGCACCGCCGTTGCCAATCTCTATCCGGCCATTATTGAAGCCCGTCTGACCGGCGAGCGGCTGATTGTGCTCAGTGCCGATAGACCTGCCGAGTTGATCGATTGCGGCGCCAACCAGGCGATTGAGCAAACCGGGCTGTTTGCCAGCCACGCCGTCTCACTGAATCTTCCCCGACCCACCCCCGATATTCCCGCCAGCTGGCTGGTTTCGGCTATTGATTCGCTGCTTGGACAGCAGGAGTCCGGTGCCGTACAGATTAACTGTCCTTTTGCTGAGCCGCTGTATGGTGGCGATCCGCAGGCGTTTCAGTGCTGGCAGGATGAACTGGCTGACTGGTGGCAGGACGACGCCCCCTGGCTGAAGCAGGTGGCAGCCAAAGCCACGCCGGTGATGCCGGAATGGGGTCGCTGGCACAATGCCCCAGGCGTGGCGATCGCCGGGAAAATGTCTCCCGAAGAGGGAATTGCCGTAGCCCGTTGGGCCAGCGATCTGGGCTGGCCGCTGATAGCCGATGTGCAGTCGCAAAGCGGGCAGCCGTTGCCTTCAGCGGCAAGATGGTTGCAGCATCCGCAGGCCATTAACTGGCTTTCAGCCACGCAAATTGTGGTGCAGTTCGGCAGCCATCTGACCGGCAAAGAAGTCAGCAACTGGCTCGCCGCCTGTCGACCCGAGCAGTTTTGGCTGATTGAAGCCATGCCGCAGAGGCGCGATCCGGCCAGTCACCGTGGCAGCCGCATCGTGGCAGACATTCAATCCTGGCTGGCTGCGCACCCGGCGACACTTCAGCCTGCCTGGTGTCCTGAGCTCCCTGCGCTGGTAAAGAAACTGACCGCGACGATTAACCCTTCCCCTTTCAGTGAGGCGGGGCTGGCAGCAAACTTATGCTCTTTATTACCCGAGCACGGCGCGGTGTTTCTCGGTAACAGCCTGACTATCCGGCTGGTGGATGCCTTTGCCCAACTTCCTCCGGGCTATCCGGTCTTTGCCAACCGTGGGGCCAGCGGTATTGAAGGTCTGATTGCCACGGCGGCAGGGGTTCAGCGTGGCAGCGAAAAGCCGCTGCTGGCAATAGTTGGCGACATTTCCGCGCTCTACGATGTGAACAGCCTCGCGCTGCTCCAGCAGGCCACCGCGCCGATCGTGATAATCGTCGTTAACAATGCGGGTGGACAGATTTTTTCACTGCTGCCAACGCCTGAAGCGGAAAGAGATCGCTTTTTCTCGATGCCTCAGCAAGTGGATTTTGCTGCCGCCGCGCAGCTGTTTGGGCTGCAGTTTCACCGGCCCGCAGACTGGCAGGCACTGAACGCTGCCGTGGAGCAAGGCTGGCAGGGCAAGGCCACGCTGATTGAAGTGCAGGTTGAATCAGCGGAAGGCGCACTGAGCCTGGCTTCAGTCGGGAAGGGAGGTCGCGGATGAATCTTCATGCCTGCTGGCAGGGAAACCGTCAAAGCGATAAACCGGTGCTGGTGTGGCTGCACGGTCTGTTGGGCAGCGCAAAGGACTGGCAGCCTGTGCAGTCCTTGTTGGAAGACTGGCCGCAGTTAGCGGTCGATCTCCCCGGCCACGGTGGGTCGCAGGCGCAACAAACTCGCGATTTTGATCGGCTGTCGGCCAGCCTCAATCAGACGCTACGCAGCCATCATCTCCGCCGTTACTGGCTGATTGGCTATTCGCTGGGCGGGCGAGTGGCGCTGTTCCACGCCTGCCGCCATGCCGGTCCGGAGCTGCAAGGCGTCATCGTTGAAGGGGCTCATTACGGCCTGAAGGACTCAACCCAACGGCAGCAGCGGCAGGCCCGTGATGCAGACTGGGCCGGGAAATTCCGTTCTCAGCCCTTAGCGCAGACGCTTGATGAGTGGTATCGCCAGCCGGTTTTTGCCGATCTTACGGATCGGCAAAGGGCTGAAGTGATCAAAGACAGGCGGAGCAATCACCCCGAAGCCGTTGCCGCAATGCTGCAGGCTACCTCTCTTTCACAGCAGCCCTGTCTCCTTTCCGAGTTGCTCCGACTGAAGGTGCCTGTCAGCTATTTCTGCGGCGAGCGGGACAGCCAGTTTCTCCAGCTTGCCGGGCAATCTTCCCTTCCCTGTACCTCTGTTCCTGCGGCGGGCCATAACGCTCACCGTGAAAATCCTGCCGCCTTTGCCCAATTACTGGCACAGCGGCTCACTTCTGAGGATCTCTGATGATTTATCCTGACGAAAACCTGCTTTCTGCCCCCGTTGAGTGGCAGGATTCTGAGCAGCCTTTCAGCGACATTCGCTATCACAAAACCCGTGATGGCATCGCTAAGATCACTATCAACCGTCCAGAGGTTCGCAATGCTTTTCGGCCGCAGACGGTGAAAGAGCTGCTGATAGCGTTGAATGATGCCCGTCATGACGATCAAATCGGTGTGATCATACTGACCGGCGAAGGAGATGAAGCCTTCTGCGCCGGGGGCGATCAGAAAGTGCGCGGCAATTACGGCGGTTATCAGGATGAATCCGGCATTCATCACCTTAACGTACTGGATTTTCAGCGCCAAATTCGCACCTGCCCAAAACCGGTAGTGGCGATGGTGGCAGGCTATGCAGTGGGTGGCGGTCACGTACTGCATATGCTTTGTGACCTGACTATCGCGGCAGACAACGCCCAGTTTGGTCAGACAGGGCCAAAAGTGGGTTCATTCGACGGCGGCTGGGGAGCGGCTTATATGGCGCGGATTGTTGGGCAAAAAAAGGCCAGAGAGATTTGGTTCCTGTGCCGGATGTATCACGCTCAGCAGGCGCTGGAGATGGGGCTGATCAACACCGTGGTGCCGTTAGCAGAGCTGGAAAAAGAGACGGTTCGCTGGTGCCGTGAAATGCTGCAAAACAGCCCGATGGCGCTGCGCTGCCTGAAGGCGGCGCTGAACGCCGACTGTGATGGTCAGGCCGGTTTGCAGGAGCTGGCCGGTAACGCCACCATGTTGTTCTATATGACGGAAGAAGGGCAGGAAGGGCGCAATGCTTTCAATCAGAAGCGTCAACCGGACTTCAGTAAGTTTAAGCGGAATCCCTGATGCGCAGCGCCGTGATCTATAGCTGGGAACTTCCGCTTGAGGCGGGCGTGGTTCTTCGCGATCGTCGTCTCAAAACACGCTGCGGTCTGTTGGTGAGGCTGACGGAAGACGGGCGACAGGGCTGGGGCGAAATTGCGCCTTTGCCTGGCTTCAGCAAAGAGTCGCTGGTTGAGGCCCAGCAAGACGCGCTGGCCTGGCTTGACGCCTGGGCAAGGGGCAAAAACCCCGCAGAAAGTTGTTTGCCGTCTGTGGCTTTTGGGCTGAGTTGTGCCTTGCTGGAACTGGCAGGAGAGTTACCAGAAGAGGGGCATTTCGACAGTGCGCTGCTGTGTGTTGGCGATCCTGACGAAATCCTTCTGCGTCTGCACCAGCAGGCAGAACCGCTGGCGAAAATGAAGGTTGGCCTGTATGAGGCGGTGCGCGATGGGATGATGGTTACTCTGCTGCTTGAGGCCCATCCCTCGCTCAGACTGAGGCTGGATGCAAACCGCAGCTGGAGCCTGGAGAAGGCGCTTAAGTTTGCCCGTTTTGTGCCTGAAGAGCAGCGTTCCCGCATCGATTTTCTGGAAGAACCTTGCCGTAGCCAGCTGGATTCCAGGCTGTTTGCCAGTGAAACGGGGATAGCGATTGCCTGGGATGAAAGCACCAGGGAAGCGGGATTCCAGCCCCAGGCAGAACCCAACGTCAGCGCCATTATCCTCAAACCCACGCTGCTTGGCAGCCTGAAGAAAGTGCGAAAAATGGCGTTAATGGCGCAAGAAGCCGGGCTGACGGTGGTGATCAGTTCCTCGCTGGAGTCCAGCCTGGGGCTGACACAACTGGCACGGATTGCTCACTGGTTAACGCCGGGCAGCACACCAGGATTGGATACCCTTAATCTGATGCATTCTCAGCTACTGCGCCGCTGGCCTGGCTGCGAGCTGCCGCTGATCTCCCCGGAAGCGCTGGAGGTGGTATGGCAGAGTTGACGGACTGGCCGTGGCGACAGTGGGCAACGCTGACACCTACTCAACCCGCACTCTTCAGGGAAGGTGCCACGCTTAGCTGGTCGCAGCTTTCCGGGCAGATCGACCAGCTTGCGACCGGCTTCATTCAGCAGGGCGTGCGAACAGGGTGTGGCGTAGTGTTGAAGGCGCGTAACAGCCAACCCGCACTACTGGCTTATCTGGCACTTCTTCAGTGTGGTGCGCGGGTTTTACCGCTCAATCCCCAGCTTCCTGCTACTCAACTGGCCACGCTGCTTCCCTCGTTAAACTGTGATTTCTCGCTGTCGCTGGACGGTGAGCCTCTGGCTGGTCTTTCCCCATTGAGCTGGGTGTTGGCTAACGGGACACCCCGGCACACCTGGGATGGGCAGCAGATTGCTACTTTAACCTTAACCTCCGGTTCGAGCGGACAGCCTAAAGCGGCAGCACACACTTTTGCTGCTCATCTGGCAAGCGCGGCAGGCGTTGTGGCCGGGATGAATTTTACGCAGCAAGACCGTTGGCTCCTGTCTCTGCCGCTGTTTCATGTTTCCGGACAGGGGATTGTCTGGCGCTGGCTTTCACGCGGCGCAGAGTTGGCTGTGGCTGGTGATGCCGCACTGCATCAGGCGCTGGAAAACTGTTCCTTCGCTTCTCTGGTGCCTACGCAGCTTTGGCGTTTGTTGCAGCAGCCCGGTCTTCCCACCAGCTTGTGCAACGTGCTGCTGGGCGGAGCAGCCATTCCGCACACCTTAACGCAACAGGCAGAAGAACGAGGGATTGCCTGCTGGTGTGGTTATGGCCTGACGGAAACCGCTTCGACAGTCGCGGCAAAGCGCGCTGACGGGCGGAGTGGCGTGGGTAGCGCGCTGGCAGGGCAGCAGATCAGGGTCATCAACGGTGAAGTGCAGCTGAAAACTCAGGCGCTGGCCTGCGGGTACTGGCGTGATGGCGAGCTACTGCCATTAACCGATGCCGATGGCTGGTTTGCCAGCCGGGACGGCGGCTATTTCCGTCAGGGTGAACTGGTGTTAACAGGACGACTGGATAACCAGTTTTTCTCGGCAGGAGAGGGCATACAGCCGGAGCAGATTGAATCAGTCCTGCTGTCACATCCCGGCGTCAGTCAGGCGTTTGTGGTGCCGCAGGAAGATCAGGAGTTTGGTCACCGACCGGTGGCGCTGGTGGCCTTACAGGCAGATCTGCCCTTAGCGGTAATAGCCGAGTGGGCAAAAGAGTTGCTGGCAGGCTTCCAGCGTCCGGTGAGCTGGTATCTGTTGCCAGAGCTGAATACGGGAGGCATCAAGCCCTCCCGCAAGAAGCTGACGCAGTGGGTTGCAGAGCAGGAACAAGGGTAGCGCTAAGCCGCCCGACAGACTTATTCCAGCTCGATAATCGCCTTTCTGCTTCAGCAAGGTGGATATCCGGGGTGCGGTTCAGCTCAACTTCTCCCCCTTTCTGGCTTTCGTTTCCCGCTCTGAAACACAACTTAATGGAAAAGTGCATTGTGTTTATCCGGGTGTCTTCATACAGTTAACATTCGCTGCCCGAACTGGAGATAAAAATGATAAGAGTGGAAATGCTCGCGACTGGCGATGAAGTGCTGCACGGTCAGATTGTGGATTCCAATGCCGCCTGGCTGGCTGGCGTGCTGTTTGAGAACGGCCTGCCCATGACCAGTCGCCAGACCGTTGGCGACAATATTGATGAGCTGGTAAACGTGCTCACCGAGCGCAGCAAAGTGGCCGATGTGCTGATCGTTAACGGGGGGTTAGGGCCAACAAGTGATGACCTGAGCGCGTTTGCTGCGGCGAAAGCCGCTGGCGTAAAGCTGGTGATGCACGAAGAGTGGCTGGCGAAGATGGAAGCCTTCTTTGCCGGGCGTGGCCGCAAAATGGCCGCCAGCAACCGCAAGCAGGCCGAAATTCCTGAAGGCGCAGAGATGCTGGATAACCCGGTTGGCACTGCCTGTGGATTTGCCCTACAGCTGAACCGCTGCTGGATCTTCTTCACGCCTGGCGTCCCTTCCGAATATAAAGTGATGGTAGAACAGCAGATCCTGCCACGCCTGAAAGCCCGCTTTAAGCTGCCAGAGCCGCCGGTTTGCCTGCGCATGACCACCTTTGGCCGTGGCGAAAGCGATCTGGCTGAAGAGATCGAGCCGCTGCCAATCCCTGATGGCATTGTGATGGGCTACCGTGCTTCGATGCCGATCATTGAGCTGAAGCTGAATGGCCCGGCAGAGAAACTGCCGGAAATGGAGACGTTCTGGCAACAGGTGCGCGAAATAGCGGGCGAGAGCGTTATCTTTGAAGGATTCGAAGGCTTGCCGGCACAGCTTTCCCGACGTTTGAAAGAGAAAGGCCACAGGCTGGCGATCAGTGAGCAGTTCACCGCCGGACTGTTGCAATGGCAGATGGCTTCAGTTGAAGCGCCGTTAGCCGCCGGAAACGTACTGCCAACGCGCGAAGAGTCGCTGCAGACGCTGCTCGAGCGCAGTAAGCAGCTGGCCGCCGAATCTGGGGCGACTCTGTCACTGATAGTGGGTGGGCTTCAGGATGAAAAACTGGGGTTTGCGCTGCATACGCCGGAAGGAAGCTGGGCCCAGGGCGTAAAATTTACCGTCAACCGCCATGATCTGAAATCCCGTCAGGACATGGTGGCGATGATGGCGCTGAATATGCTGCGACGCTGGATGAACGGCATGGAAGTGTCTACCGGTCACGGCTGGATTGAGGTGGTGGAAACGCTGAAAGGGTGATCACATCTCCAGCTCAATATCGCCCTTGGCAGTGCAGCAGCAAGGCAGGATTTCATCAGGCTGAATGAAAGCGAGCGGTTTGGCAGTATAACAAACCTCTCCTTTCAGTAGCCGGGTACGGCAGGAGCCGCAATACCCTTCCCGGCACTGATACTCAACGCAGACCTGATGCGCTTCAAGCGCAGCCAGCAGCGAAGGGTGCTCGTTCTTGCAGTCAAGCTGCGTGCCGGAAGCACGCAGGATAATCCTCGAACCTGCCATCTTACAGCTGGAAGTCGTCGAAGTCGTTTTCGCCCACTTCGGAGTCAATCTGACCCACAAGGTAAGAGCTCACTTCTACTTCCTGCGGCGCAACCTGAACGTTGTCAGACACCAGCCAGGAGTTGATCCAGGGAATAGGGTTTGAGCGTCCTTTGAACGGCAGGTCCAGGCCAACCGCGTTCATGCGGATGTTGGTGATGTATTCAATGTACTGGCACAAAATGTCTTTATTCAGGCCGATCATGGAGCCGCCGCTGAACAGGTATTCAGCCCACTCTTTTTCCTGCTCGGCTGCCAGCACAAACAGGTCATAACATTCCTGACGGCACTCTTTGGCGATTTCTGCCATTTCCGGATCGTCTTCACCGCTGCGCAGCAAGTTCAGCATATGCTGAGTACCGGTCAGGTGCAGCGCTTCGTCACGGGCGATCAGTTTGATGATTTTGGCGTTACCTTCCATCAGCTCGCGCTCTGCGAAAGCGAACGAACAGGCAAAGCTGACGTAGAAGCGGATAGCTTCCAGTGCATTCACGCTCATCAGACAGATATACAGCTGTTTCTTCAGCGCGCGCAGGCTCACCGTCACGGACTTACCGTTGACCTGATGTGTGCCTTCACCCAGCAGATGCCAGTAGCTGGTCATCTCGATCAGATCGTCATAGTAGCCAGAGATATCTTTGGCGCGTGACAGGATCTGCTCGTTAGTCACGATATCGTCGAACACAATCGACGGATCGTTAACGATATTACGGATGATGTGGGTGTAAGAGCGTGAGTGGATCGTCTCGGAGAACGCCCAGGTTTCAATCCAGGTTTCCAGCTCAGGAATAGAGATCAGCGGCAGCAGCGCCACGTTCGGGCTACGTCCCTGAATGGAGTCCAGCAGCGTCTGGTATTTCAGATTGCTGATAAAGATGTGCTTTTCATGGTCTGGCAGCGCCTGATAGTCGATACGGTCGCGTGAGACGTCTACTTCTTCCGGACGCCAGAAGAAGGAGAGCTGCTTTTCAATCAGCTTCTCAAAGATGTCATATTTTTGCTGATCGAAACGGGCGACATTAACTGACTGGCCGAAAAACATCGGTTCTTCCAGCTGGTTGTTTTTATTTTGCGAGAACGTTGTGTAAGCCATGAATAGTAATCCAGTGATTGCGGGCCGCACTAAGCGGCCCTGACACATGATGATGGGGAGCGAAGGGGTGGCCCTTAGCTCCGCAGAGTGTGTTTAGATCTTGCAGGCACCGCTTTCGCAGCCGTCATCCTGAATGGAAGGCACCAGGTCTTCCTGCGTATCTTCAGCACCGTCACGGGTGTTCTGGTAGTACAGCGTTTTCACACCAAACTTGTACGCGGTCAGCAGGTCTTTCAACAGCTGTTTCATCGGTACGCGACCTTTTTCAAAACGGGTCGGGTCATAGTTGGTGTTGGACGAGATCGCCTGGTCGATGAATTTCTGCATCAACCCTACCAGCTGCAGGTAACCGTCATTGTTCGGCATATCCCACAGCAGCTCGTAGCTGTCTTTCAGACGCTCGTACTCGGGCACTACCTGACGCAGGATGCCGTCTTTAGAGGCCTTGATGCTGATATAACCGCGCGGTGGCTCAATGCCGTTGGTGGCGTTAGAAATCTGCGAAGAGGTTTCAGACGGCATTAACGCAGACAGCGTGGAGTTACGCAGACCGTGGGTTTTGATCTGCTCGCGCAGGCCGTCCCAGTCCAGGTGCAGCGGCTCGTCGCTGATCGCATCCAGGTCTTTCTTGTAAGTGTCGATCGGCATGATGCCCTGCGAATAGGTGGTTTCGTTGAACCATGCGCAGGCACCTTGCTCTTTCGCCAGTTCGTTAGAGGCTTTCAGCAGGTAGAACTGAATGGCTTCAAACGTCCGGTGAGTCAGGTTGTTAGCGCTGCCATCGGAATAGCGCACGCCATGCTTAGCCAGGTAGTAAGCAAAGTTAATGACGCCAATACCCAGCGTACGACGGCCCATTGCACCGCGCTGTGCTGCAGGAATTGGATAGTCCTGGTAGTCCAGCAGGGCATCCAGCGCACGAACCGCAAGGGTGGCCAGCTCTTCCAGATCGTCCAGGCTGTCAATCGCGCCCAGGTTGAAGGCCGACAGGGTACACAGGGCGATTTCGCCGTTTTCGTCGTTTACATCCAGCAGCGGCTTGGTTGGCAGGGCAATTTCAAGGCACAGGTTCGACTGGCGAACCGGGGCGATAGCCGGATCAAACGGGCTGTGGGTGTTGCAGTGATCGACGTTCTGAATATAGATACGACCGGTAGAAGCACGTTCCTGCATCATCAGAGAGAACAGGTCGACGGCTTTCACACGCTGCTTGCGAATAGCCGGGTCGGCTTCGTACTTGGTATACAGACGCTCGAACTCTTCCTGATCGGCAAAGAACGCGTCATACAGGCCAGGCACGTCAGACGGGCTGAACAGCGTGATGTCGCCGCCTTTTAACAGACGGGTGTACATCAGTTTGTTGATCTGTACGCCGTAGTCCATATGGCGGACACGGTTTCCTTCCACGCCACGGTTGTTTTTCAGCACCAGCAGGCTTTCCACTTCCAAATGCCACATTGGGTAGAACAGCGTAGCCGCACCGCCACGCACGCCGCCCTGAGAGCAGGATTTAACCGCAGTCTGGAAGTGCTTATAGAAAGGAATACAGCCGGTATGGAAGGCTTCACCGCCACGGATCGGGCTGCCCAGCGCACGGATGCGACCCGCGTTGATGCCGATACCAGCACGCTGAGAAACGTATTTAACGATAGCGCTGGAGGTGGCGTTGATCGAGTCCAGGCTGTCGCCGCACTCGATCAGCACGCAAGAGCTGAACTGGCGGGTTGGGGTGCGCACGCCGGACATGATTGGCGTAGGCAGAGAAATTTTGAAGGTCGAGATCGCATCGTAGAAACGCTTCACGTAATCCAGACGGGTGTCGCGCGGGTAGCCAGAGAACAGGCAGGCGGCAACCAGGATATACAGGAACTGGGCGCTTTCGTAGATGTCACCGCTGACGCGGTTCTGCACCAGATATTTGCCTTCTAACTGCTTCACCGCAGCATAGGAGAAGTTCATATCGCGCCAGTGGTCGATAAAGCCGTCCATCTGCTCGAACTCTTCGGCGCTGTAGTCTTCCAGCAGGTGGCTGTCGTACTTGCCCATATCCACCATACGCTTCACCTGATCGTACAGCTTCGGCGGTTCAAACTGGCCGTAAGCTTTTTTACGCAGGTGGAAGATAGCCAGGCGCGCAGCCATGTACTGGTAATCAGGCGCATCACGCGAGATCAGGTCAGCGGCTGATTTGATCACGGTTTCGTGAATATCAGAGGTTCTGATGCCTTCGTAAAACTGGATATGCGAGCGAAGCTCTACTTGTGAGACGGAGACGTTTTGCAGACCTTCAGCAGCCCAGTCAAGCACGCGGTGGATTTTATCGAGGTTGATGCGTTCGGTGCGGCCATCGCGTTTGGTGACAAGTAGGCTTTGATTCATGTCGCGTAATATCCTTGCAGAGGAAAACCCCCCGTTTATCCACAGAATGCTCTTATGTGAGTAACTCTGTGGATAAACACTATATGTAGGGGGTAAACGAAGTTTGGGTAACAATATGGTGAGTATTTTAGTCATTTCTCACCAGTCAACAAGGCTTGATTTTCCGCTGAAATTACTGAACGGAGCCTGGCATATTTCCTAAGTCCACGTTTCTCAAGGGCCAGGAGCCATGTCAACAGTTTGAAGAAATTTTTAGAAATTTGATCAAGCGCGGGTTTCTTGCTCAGCGCCGAAAAACTGGCGTTTTTTTTGCGAACAAAAAGCCCTGAAGTGGCGAAAAATCGTCTCTTCATAACCTTAGAAAAAAAACTTTCATGGCTAAGCCGTTCATCCTGCCGTTGCAGTACCAGGTCTGTCCAAAAGGAAAACGATCTGACGTCGCCAACATGCTAAGAAATTCTTATGACAATTGGGTTAAGGCGGAAGGGAATTTTACTTAAGGATCAAACGTGCAGAGCAATTCGGGTGACTGCTCTGCACGTGAGTACGGCGGACGTTATTCGGCTACAGAGTGGGTGTGCACCATGTAATTTACGTCAACGCCTGGCGCCAGCTTGAAGCTGTTCATCAGGGGGTTGTAATGCAGGCCAATGATGTGACGTTCACGCAGTGACGTTTCATCTACCCAGTTCAACAGCTCAGCAGGGCGGATGAACTTCTTAATGTCGTGCGTCCCACGTGGCACCATGCGCAGCACATATTCAGCGCCAACAATCGCCATCAGCCAGGACTTGCTGTTGCGGTTCAGCGTGGAGAAGAACACTTCGCCGCCTGGTTTCACCAGCTTCGCGCAGGCGTGAACCACTGAACGCGGGTCCGGCACATGCTCCAGCATCTCCATGCAGGTCACTACATCGTACTGGCCAGCAAATTGCTCAGCGTGTTCTTCGACGGTCTGCTGCACGTAATTCACCGTTACACCACTTTCCAGCGCGTGCAGGCGGGCGATTTCTAAAGGCTCTGCGCCCATATCCAGGCCAACGACTTCTGCACCTTCACGCGCCATGCTTTCCGCCAGAATGCCGCCGCCGCAGCCTACATCCAGCACTTTCTTGCCGAACAGGCCGTTACTGTGCTGGGCAATATAGCCAAGACGCAGCGGATTAATGCGGTGCAGAGGCTTAAACTCGCCTTCCAGATCCCACCAACGGGAGGCTACTGCTTCAAATTTGGCAATTTCATTATGATCCACGTTAGCCGTGGTGGCGTTTTGCTCAGCCTTCATAGGTCCCTCACTCGCTAAAAGTTTGCGGGCAGTATATCTGTTTTCTCAGCGGAATGTTCACCGCCCGGCATTCACGGCACTGAGTGCGTATTAAAGCGGCCAAAAAGACGCTTTCCATTCACCACCAGGTGTAAAGGTGATATACTTTCGCACCTTTGAATCCGGGTATAACGTAGAGGGATAGCGGCTCCATGAGCGACCTAGCCAGAGAAATCACACCGGTCAATATTGAAGAAGAGTTAAAGAACTCTTACCTCGATTATGCCATGTCGGTCATCGTTGGCCGTGCATTGCCAGATGTTCGCGATGGTCTGAAGCCAGTTCACCGTCGTGTGCTCTACGCCATGAACGTGTTGGGCAATGACTGGAACAAACCTTATAAAAAGTCTGCCCGTGTAGTCGGCGACGTTATCGGTAAATATCACCCGCATGGCGACAGTGCCGTGTATGACACCATCGTTCGTATGGCGCAGCCGTTCTCGCTGCGCTATATGCTGGTGGATGGTCAGGGTAACTTCGGTTCCGTTGACGGCGACTCCGCCGCAGCAATGCGTTATACCGAAGTACGCATGTCCAAAATTGCCCATGAGCTGCTGGCGGATCTGGAAAAAGAGACCGTCGACTTTGTGCCGAACTATGACGGCACCGAGCAGATCCCGGCAGTGATGCCAACCAGAGTGCCGAACCTGCTGATCAACGGCGCGTCCGGTATCGCTGTGGGCATGGCAACCAACATCCCCCCGCACAACCTGACTGAAGTCATCAGCGGCTGTCTGGCTTATATCGACGATGAGAACATCACCGTTGAAGGGCTGATGGAGCACATCCCAGGTCCGGACTTCCCAACTGCTGCCATCATCAATGGCCGCCGTGGGATTGAAGAAGCCTATCGCACCGGTCGCGGCAAGATTTACATCCGTGCCCGTGGCGAAGTGGAAACCGATGCGAAAACCGGTCGCGAAACGATCATCATCCACGAAATTCCTTATCAGGTGAACAAAGCTCGCCTGATTGAGAAAATCGCTGAGCTGGTGAAAGAGAAGCGTCTGGAAGGCATCAGTGCCCTGCGTGATGAATCTGACAAAGACGGTATGCGTATCGTCGTGGAAGTGAAACGTGATGCAGTGGGCGAGGTTGTGCTGAACAACCTGTACTCGCTGACTCAGCTACAGACCTCTTTCGGTATCAATATGGTTGCCCTGCATCAGGGACAGCCAAAAATTATGCCGCTGAAAGATATTCTGGAAGCTTTCGTTCGTCACCGCCGCGAAGTCGTTACCCGTCGTACTATCTTCGAACTGCGTAAAGCGCGTGACCGTGCACACATCCTGGAAGCGTTGGCGATTGCGCTGGCTAACCTGGATCCGATTATCGAACTGATCCGCCATGCGGCAAACCCGGCCGAAGCGAAAGCTGGCCTGGTAGCGCGTTCATGGGCGCTGGGTAACGTTGCTGGCATGCTTGAACGTGCTGGTGATAATGCTGCGCGTCCTGAGTGGCTGGAAGACGAGTTCGGTATCCGTGACGGCGAATACTACCTGACCGAGCAGCAGGCTCAGGCGATTTTGGATCTGCGTTTGCAGAAACTGACCGGCCTTGAGCATGAAAAACTGCTGGATGAGTACAAAGAGCTGCTGGAGCAGATCGCTGAACTGATCCGCATTCTGGAAAGCTCAGAGCGTCTGATGGAAGTGATCCGTGAAGAGCTGGAACTGATCCGCGATCAGTTCGGTGACAAACGTCGCACCGAAATCACCGCTAACACTGCAGACATCAACATCGAAGACCTGATCAACCAGGAAGACGTTGTGGTGACCCTGTCTCACCAGGGCTACGTGAAGTATCAGCCTCTGACCGACTACGAAGCACAGCGTCGTGGTGGTAAAGGCAAATCTGCAGCACGTATAAAAGAAGAAGACTTTATTGACCGCCTGCTGGTGGCCAACACCCATGACACCATCCTCTGCTTCTCAAGCCGTGGCCGTCTGTACTGGATGAAGGTTTATCAGTTGCCAGAAGCCAGCCGTGGCGCACGTGGACGTCCAATCGTCAACCTGCTGCCGCTGGAACCTAACGAACGTATCACCGCGATCCTGCCGGTACGTGAGTACGCTGAAGGGTGGAACATCTTTATGGCTACCGCTTGCGGTACCGTGAAGAAAACCGCTCTGACCGAGTTCAGCCGTCCACGCAGCGCCGGGATTATTGCCGTCAACCTGCGTGATGAAGATGAACTGATCGGCGTGTCACTGACCAACGGTAAAGACGAAGCGATGCTGTTCTCCGCTGCGGGTAAAGTGGTTCGCTTCGCCGAGACAGCCGTCCGTGCGATGGGCCGTACCGCTTCCGGTGTTCGTGGTATCAAGCTGGCCGAAAACGACCGCGTGGTATCGCTGATCATTCCTCAGGAAGAGGGCGCGATCATGACCGTTACGCAGAATGGTTACGGCAAGCGTACCAGCACCAGCGAGTACCCAACCAAGTCCCGTGCTACGCAGGGCGTTATCTCGATCAAAGTGACCGAGCGTAACGGACCGGTAATCGGGGCGGTACAGGTTGTCGACAGCGATCAGATCATGATGATCACCGATGCTGGCACGCTGGTTCGTACCCGCGTTTCTGAAGTGAGTGTGGTAGGGCGTAACACCCAGGGTGTTATTCTGATCCGCACCGCAGAAGACGAAAACGTGGTCGGCCTGCAGCGCGTGGCTGAGCCAGTCGCTGAAGAAGAGCTGGATGGCATTGACGGCAGCGTAGCAGAAGGGGATGAGGATATCGCCCCGGAAGTTGAAACTGAAGACGATGCAGCAGAAGATGATGCAGCCGATGAAGCACCAGAAGGCGATGAGGACGAATAATCGTCTGCGCTTTTAGTGCCAGAGGCCGGTTCTTTGAACCGGCCTTTTTTTATCCCTCCAACAGCCCGCAGCAACTGGCTTTTTTCCTGTTCTGACGGTACTGTAACGGGATCTGACTTCTCCTTCAGCCCCGTCGCCACTTATAGGTTTCGCTTGAAATATCTTGTCTCGTTCAGAACCACGTTAAGGATCTCCCGCTATCTGTTCAGGGCGCTGGCATTAATGCTCTGGACGCTGGGTGCGCTGCTGACCACCTTTTACATCATTAATGTGCTGCATGAGAAAGAGTCGCAGGTTCGTCAGGAGCTGAACGCGAACTTCGAGCAGGCTCAGTGGTATGTGCGCCACTCTTCTGACGTCACTCGTGAGCTGAAATACATTGCGGAAAACCGGCTGAACTCGTCGGCTAACGGCCTGGACGTGCTGAACGGTGTATTCCCGGGTAAAACCACGCTACCGCAGTTCTACCCTCTTTATTCTGACTCCGACTGTAGCTCGATGAGCAACACCTGGCGTAACTCGCTGGAGTCACTCAGCTATTTTCTGCACTACTGGAAAGAGAATTTTGCTTCAGCCTATGAGCTGAACCGGGTCTTTTTTGTCGGTGGTGAAAGCCTGTGTATGGCAGATTTTGGCGTGGGCAACTCTTCAGCAAACCGCGAGCGTGCGCTGAAGTCGCTGCATGAGCGGATCCTCAAATACCGTAACGGCAATGAAGAAGAGCGCAAAAGTAGTATTGTCTGGATTGCTCAGTCGGCTCAGCAGGGCGTGGGTTACTACTATTTGATCACGCCAATCTATGTCGCCAATAAAATGGCTGCGTTGCTGGGCATAGAACAAACCCTTCGTCTTGAAGATTTCATTCTGCCGGGCAGCTTCCCGGTGACTGCCACCCTGATTGATGCCAATAATCAGCGACTGATGTCCACTTCCCGTACTGCCGGGACTGTCTCGCTGGATGACTTGCCAGACGATCACAGCTGGTTTGGCTACATCAACGGCTACAAACAGCTGGTGCTGAAGAAAACCCTGACGCCTTCCGAGCTGACGGTGGTCTATTCGGTGGAGACTGACGAGCTGGTTGCCAAACTGAAAGTGCTGATTATCAATGCGGTCCTGCTGAACGTGATCTTCGCTATCATCCTGTTTACCCTGGCCTGGCTGTTTGAACGCCGCATGTTTTTACCTGCCGAAGACAATGCGCACCGTCTGGAAGAGCACGAGCAATTTAACCGCAAAATCGTCGCTTCTGCCCCGGTAGGCATCTGCATACTGCGAACCAGTGACGGCACCAATATTCTCAGTAACGAACTGGCGCATAACTACCTCAGCATGTTGACTCAGGAAGATCGGCAGCGGCTGACGGAGATCATCTGTGGTCAGCAGGTTAACTTTGTCGACGTGCTGACGGGCAGCAACACCAACCTGCAAATCAGCTTTGTGCATTCACGCTATCGCAATGAGAACGTGGCGATCTGCGTGCTGGTGGATGTCAGTGCGCGCGTGAAGA
The DNA here is from genome assembly GCF_049696395.1 of Erwinia sp. Lineage (GTDB taxonomy): Bacteria > Pseudomonadota > Gammaproteobacteria > Enterobacterales > Enterobacteriaceae > Erwinia. The sequence continues at coordinate 9,722 of NZ_JBAVTT010000120.1, read as the reverse complement.
TGGAAGAGTCCCTGCAGGAGATGGCACACGCGGCGGAACAGGCCAGCCAGTCCAAGTCGATGTTCCTTGCCACGGTCAGCCATGAGCTGCGCACGCCGCTGTATGGCATTATCGGTAACCTCGATTTACTGCAGACCAAATCGTTACCGCAGGGCGTGGAGTCACTGGTTACGGCGATGAATAACTCGTCCAGCCTGCTGTTGAAGATCATCAGCGACATCCTCGACTTCTCAAAAATTGAGTCCGAGCAGCTGCGCATCGAGCCAAGGGAATTCTCCCCGCGTGAAGTGATTACCCACATATCTTCAAACTATCTGGCGATGGTGGTGAAGAAACGCCTGACGCTGTGGTGCTTTATTGACAGCGATGTTCCGGTCACGCTGGACGGTGACCCGCTGCGCCTGCAACAGGTGATTTCCAACCTGCTGAACAACGCCATCAAATTTACCCATACTGGCGGCATCATCCTGCATGTGTATGTGAAGGACGGCTATTTGGCCTTCAGAGTGCGCGATACCGGTGTGGGCATCCCGGCGAAAGAGATCACGCGTCTGTTCGATCCTTTCTTCCAGGTTGGCAACGGTGTGCAGCGCAATTTCCAGGGAACCGGTCTGGGGCTGGCGATCTGTGAAAAGCTGATCAACATGATGGACGGTGATATTGAGGTTGATTCTGAACCCGGCATGGGCAGCCAGTTTATCGTGCGTATACCGCTCTACAACAGTCAGGTGATGACGCCGGTGTTGCACGATGGCTTGCAGGGCAAACACTGCTGGCTGGAAATTCGTAATGACGATCTGGCTGTCTTCCTTGAAAAACTGTTGCGCGAGCATGGAATAACCGTGCAGCGGTGGCAGGAGGGCAGCTGTTGTGGCCCGGACGATGTGATTGTGACGGATTACGACTATCAGACCCAGCAAAAACCGCGTTCGGTGATCCGCTTCGACGGCAGTCACAATGGGGCGCCGCATGAGCAGGCCGCCGGTCGTTGGGTTTACGGCACCACCACACCTCATGAACTGCCAGCGCTGCTGGGCCGCATTTATCGGGTTGACGTGGCCATGCCGGATGCGCTGCCAGGCGTGCCGGATATTGAAGATAAGCGGGCCAGCAACGAAGATATCCTGATCCTGGTGGTAGACGATCATCCGATCAACCGTATGCTGCTCTCCGATCAGCTGGGATCGCTTGGCTACCGCGTCAAGACGGCCCAGGACGGTGTTGATGCGCTTAACGTGCTGAGCCGTAACGAGATTGATATCGTGCTGACCGATGTGAATATGCCGAATATGGACGGTTACCGTCTGACGCAACGTCTGCGCCAGCTGGGGCTGACGTTCCCGGTTGTGGGCGTAACGGCGAATGCGCTGGCAGAAGAGAAGCAGCGTTGTATGGAAGCGGGAATGGATAACTGTCTGTCTAAACCGGTGACGATGGACACCTTGAATACGGCGCTGGCGTTTTATGCCGAGCGTGTCAGAAAGGGCAGGGAGTAACGGCCAGCTGACCACTCAGCACCGGATGCCGCCAGACAGGCATAAAAAATGCCAGTCTGTTTTCACAGACTGGCATTCTGGACTGCTGTCGGTCTTATCTCTGACGCAAGTGAAGCTTAGCCCCGGTCAACCGGCATGCTGCTGACGGAAGAGAGATAGTTCAGCAGGGCAATATCGTTTTCCACGCCCAGTTTCATCATTGCTGATTTCTTCTGGCTACTGATGGTTTTGATACTGCGGTTCAGCTTTTTGGCAATCTCGGTCACCAGGAAGCCTTCTGCGAACAGACGCAACACTTCGCTCTCTTTTGGAGAAAGACGCTTGTCGCCGTAGCCACCCGCGCTGATTTTCTCCAGCAGTTTTGCCACGCTGTCCGGAGTGTACTTTTTGCCTTTCTGCAAAGCGGCCAGCGCTTTTGGCAGATCGGTTGGTGCACCCTGTTTCAGAACAATCCCTTCAATATCGAGGTCCAGAACGGCGCTCAGGATCGCTGGATTGTTGTTCATGGTCAGAACGATGATAGATAAATCTGGATAATGACGCTTGATGTACTTAATCAGCGTAATGCCGTCGCCATATTTTTCGCCAGGCATCGACAGATCGGTGATTAAAACATTGGCATCCAGTTTGGACAGGCTGTTGATCAATGCTGTGGAATCTTCGAACTCACCAACTACATTTACCCATTCGATCTGCTCGAGAGACTTACGAATACCGAACAAAACAATCGGATGGTCATCGGCAATAATTACGTTCAAGTTGTTCATTTTATTGGTTACCTTGCTGCAGCAGTAGATTGACGTAGTGGTCAATTTCACTGGTGGTATTTTTAATGTTTGAATCGTCACACTCAGTAATGTGCTGTTCTAACGTTTCACAAAGCTGCTTGCCTGGAGTCAGGTTGAGCATGGCAAACACGCCTTTCAGGCGATGCGCAGTCTGAGCAAGGGAACTCATGTCCCCTTCCGCAGCCTCATTATACAGTCTCTTTACATCATCTGGTACTGTATCAACAAACAGCTGGAAGTAACCTGGGGCGAAAAGCTGCGCCGCATCCTGGTCGTCTCCCACTTCGTCTACTGATTCATCCTGCGCCAACTGGTGTTCAATCAACTGGAGCAGGGCATCCTGCATCGCGCTGCTGATATTAAAATTGACCCGGTATTGATCGTGTGACAGTGCGCTAAAGCCTGTTTCATCATCCGTGAGCAGTAACGACCATGGCGTCAAGCGCGCCGGATCGTCAGTCACCAGAACATCATGGTCCTGGCCCGAAAAGCGTTCATCAGGGGTAATGCAGCTTGCTCCCCAGTTCTCCAGTTGATGAACCACTATTTTTCTTACCTCATCTACCGTGATATCAATCAGGGTAGTTAAGCCTTCCAGCAGTTTTTCTTCCTGATCGTGCTGCTGTTCCTGCGGCGCGTGGATCTGAATACTGTAACGGGTACCAATATCGGGCCGTGCCACAATCTCAAGATGTCCACCCAGCTGCTTACAAAGCTGTTTGCAAAGGAAAAAGGCCAGCCCGGAAGCCTGACCAAAGCGATCCTGGCTGGTTTCACCCAGGAACGGGAAATCGGTATTGCCCATCTCATCTACCAGCAAACCTGCGCCGGTATCGACAATTTCAATGGCCAGCCGATCGGGACGATCTGCTGGATGGCTGACCTCGATGCTGATGCGGCCCCAGCTGGTGCTGGTGATCGAATAATGCAGCAGGGTCGTCAGAATTTTATACAATGCCCGGCGGTCGCCATAGCGGCTCTCATCGCTGTTCAGCCGGTTGCTGACCACAAGATTCAGGCCTTTGCGGCGGAGCGATGGCAGTGCCTCAGTCACCAGGTCATCCAGCACGCTTTGCAGCGTAAATGAACCGGAATCCGGCGCCCAGTCATGGGTTTCCAGACGGTTGAGCAGCACGATATCGTCTACCAGCCGGCTCAACGCCTGTGACTCTTCCAGCGTATCGCGGAGGTCTTCGGCAGGATGCGCCGCGCTGATTTCCAGCAGATGCGCGACGACTTTATCCAGCGGCCGGTTAAGCGCATGCCCCAGGTTCTGCAGCAACTGCTGACGAGTCTGGTGGTTCTTATCCAATACCTGCTGTGCTTTCTGCAGCTTCTTGTTCACCAGCAGTTCACGATCCTGGTCACGCATCATAAAGATCTGCGTATTTGGCGACAGCACGCTGCGGGCGTGGCGGATTTCGTACACTTCGTTATTGACGGTGGCCTGCAAAACGCCCTGATGTTGATCGGACATGTTGATGATTTTCTGCAGGTTAAGGTGTGGCAACAGATGCTCAGCAATCTTGTTGCTGATGAGGGTGCGGTTGTTAGTGAAGTCATACACCAACAGCCCGACAGGCAGGCTACCCACAATCTCTTCATTTAATATGCGCAGGGAATCCAGCTCGGCGCTTTGGTTTTCACTCGGTCGCAAAGATTGCTGGCGCAGCAGGAACAGACCAGCTAACGACATCAGTAGCAGGCCGAGGTTCGCCAGTAATGGCCACATCAGGTTATGCAGCGTGTCGACAATCAGACCCAGCAACGGCACCCGATACACTAACTTCAGCGGCGTGCTGGTCAGCGAAGCGGCAATTTCAATATTAGGATTAGCCAGCGTCACCGTGGTGCTGTGCGTTGCATCATCCGCATCGGCACTGTTTGCTGTGTTGGTCGCGTCCTGCTTCAGCTGGAAATATTCCAGCGGCATATTCAGCGGGATCAGGTCGTTAATCGGCAGATCAAAAGCCACCACGGTAGCCAGATGGCCCGGCTGATTAAACGTTGTCCGCACGGTAAAGTAGTGATCGTTCTGCCAGGTGAAGCGGCGTAAAGGCGAGAAGCTTTCGCGCTCATCTAACGCATTCGCCTGCTGCAACATCTCTGCGCGACGTGCATCAACAATATTGCTGATGGCACTTTCTTTGTAGCGGGTTGCCATGTCTTTCAACGGCAGGGTAGAGACCAGGATCAGACTGTTATCCTGACCATTCAGAAAGTACATCGACCAGGTGCTGTTTTCGGCACCCCACAGCGTATCCAGATAGGTGGACATCCTCTGGGTCATATCCAGCGTACTGCTGTCGTGTGAACCGAAGATTAACGCTTCTGTTTTACGGCGGGTCTTTTCAAGATAATACACGTCCGGGCGCAGGCGGGTTTCCTGCAGGCTGTTAGGCGGAGAACCGGCGGCATTGGCGGCCAGGTTTTCATAAATCTGCCAGGTCGCGAAGCGATAGGTATCAATGCGTTTTTGCATCGCATGGGCGATATCCGCCATGGCATAGCGCTTGTCGGTCAGCCAGGCATTGACCGCGTTGTGGATCATAAATCCCGACGCTATTAACAGCACCAAAATAAACATCACAAAAAAGCGCGTAACGTTTCCTGATGTCAGTGGAAATTTGTATGGCAGCATAGCGTAGCGTGATACCCCAGTTAACGTGTAATCAGCCTGGCACTTGCGGCCACGGCTAACAGCAATATGGCTATGGCGCAGAATGCCGTCGCCAGGCTGTACCACTGTGAGAGAAATCCGACCAGTGCCGGGCCTGCCAGAATACCTGCATAACCAATGGTTGTCATGGAAGATATCGCCAGATTCACCGGCATCGTTTTCTGATTACCGGCGGCGCTGAACATAATCGGCACCGCATTCGACGAGCCAAAGCCAACGAACAAAAAGCCGGCCAGGGCCACCAGCGTATTTGGCACGAATACCGCCAGTAAAAGCCCCAGTGAAGCGCACAAAGTGCCGCAGAAAAGCGTCAGAAAACGGCCGAAATAATTCACGATGCGATCGCCCGTCAGCCGACCCATGGTCATGGCAACGGAGAACAGGGCATACCCCAAACCCGCCTGTGAATGGGGCAGGTCGCGAGTCTGCGTCAGAAACAGTGCGCCCCAATCCAGGATTGAGCCTTCCGTCAGGAATAAAATAAAGCACAGGACGCCCAGGAACAGCACCCAGCCGTGGGGAACCACAAACAGCGGGGTATCCTCCTGATGGAGGCGATCGCTAAGCAAATGGCGCTGGCACAGCAGCCACAGCACAACGATCAACACGCCAATGACACTCACGGCCAGCAGAGGAGACAGCCCCAACGCCAGACCCGCACTGACTGAACCAGCACCCGCGATGCCGCCCACGCTGAAGAAACCATGGAAACCGGACATCATGGCCTTGCCGGAGGCCTTCTCAACTTCTACTGCCTGAATATTCATAGCCACATCGACCAGACCAATGGCGGCACCAAAAGCCATCAATGTTAACCCCAGGCCAACCGGCGTGGAGAGCGTCGCTAACAGCGGTAACACCAGCAAGATAAACAGGCAGGCAAGGGCCATTACCCGTTTACAGCCAAAACGCCCCACCAGTATCCCGGTCAGCGGCATGGCTATCAGTGAGCCCAACCCAAGGAACAGTAACAACGTGCCCAGTGCACCGTCGCTGAGTTGTGCGCGATCTTTAGCATAAGGAACCAGCGGCGCCCAGGCTGCCATGCCAATACCCGCAATAAAGAAAATGGTTCGCGTGGCGTGTTGGGTTGTTACCGCGCTGGCAAGCGCTGGTCGAGCATCCAGTGTCGTCATGATATCCGTTTGAAACCTGCCCTGATGAGCGCTACTTTTTATCATAAATTGCAAAATTAATGAAGATTAGCGCCAGAAAGAGCCGAACAAACTTACGTGACATCCCCTGCTTATTAAGGCCTGCAAGTTAATAACAGGGAAAAACAGGGCTGTTAATCAGATTTATCGGCTAAATGCCAATTTACAGATGACTCCTGGCGATGCGGAAGAATCTCGCGCCTTAACTCAAATCATTGGTGTTACATAGAAAAAACGATTTTTAGTCCCGATGACCGACCTGGTGGTGATTACAATTCATGCGAATGAGGGTAGGTCAGGTTGTGCTGATTATCACGAATCTAAGGGAAATTTTCGCATAGTAACGCACCTGAATTATCCGAAAATTACCCGTTTTAAGTCAGCTTTTCCCTGAAGCCCGCTAAATCGATAAGAATTTTCCTCGCATTAAATCAAATCTTTACCTGAGTTACTCAATGTTTATTTAGCAATTTTTGACGCCGCCTCTTGTTAATGAATTGTGTTTTTGATTAAATATTTTTATCTATTTGATAAATATTAATCAAGTAAAGATGGCGGATTTTTCTTAGTATGTGTAAGGAAAGGCTAGAAAAAATAGTCGCTCAGCCTGACTGAGTGTCGCAGGTAATTCTTTGCGCTCCCCGTGGGGGCGGTTATGCACCAGGTAAAAACCAAACCACTTTAGTGTGTTGGTTATCCCTTGCTTTGCGCTTGATTGTGAAGATTTTCTTCATTTTCGCGCGCGAAACACATAATGAAAATTTTCTGGTGCATATAGAGGTTACCCATGGCAGAGCTCAATGATGGCCGCGTAGATATCGTCTCACGCGATGATGGAACAATCCTGTCACAGGCCAATGCGGGCGCGTCGCATAATGTCCTTCTGAATCAACCCAGCGTGGTGAGGATTCACGGTACCCGCGATATGGTGACCGAGTTTGAGCGGCAGGGTAACGACCTGATTTTGCATATGCGCGACGGTAGCGTAGTTCGCTACCAGCAGTTCTTCTTCGACGACGTTGACGGTGACCACAGCGAGTTGGTCTTCGACGATGGCGTTAACCCTCCTGAGCACGCTCTTTTCCCGATCACTAACGAATTTGCCGATGCACAGACTGCCATGGTCGTTACCCCGGAATATGAATCTCTGGGATCGATTGAACCGCTGCTGCTGGCTGATAATGGCGCTTCCAACGGCGTAATCACCGCCGCAGGTATTGGTGCTCTGGGTCTGGCCGGACTGGCCGTTGGCGCCCTTGCCGGTGGTGGCGGTGGTGGTGGCGGAGGCAACGATGACAACAATGGCGGTAACAACGGTGGCAACAATGGCGGGGGAACCCCGCCCCTTACCCCAACTGTCAGTGTGAATGCCTTTACCGGTGACGCGGTGCTGACTCAGGCCGAAAAGGGCGAGAACCAGACGCTGAGCGGCACCACAACCAACGCAGAAGCGGGCAGCACGGTGACCATTGTGCTGAACGGTAAGACCTATACCACCACCGTTGGCGCAGATGGCAGCTGGAGTCTTTCTTTGCCTGCGGCTGATTTGGCTGCGTTGCCCACCGGTAACAACACCATCAACGTTAGCGTGACCAATACCGACGGTAACACGGCGACCTCCAGTGAGGTGATCTCGGTTCAGGCTGATACGCAGCCAGGCGTGCCTTCAATAGCGATCAATGCCTTCGCGAGTAACGATGTTCTGGATGGTGCCGAAAGAGAAACCTCACAAACCCTCAGCGGAACGACCAGGAATGTTCAGCAGGGGCGCACTGTCACCATAACCTTCGGTGAGAATACCTATACAGCTACCGTCGGCGCGAACGGCAACTGGAGTATTTCGGTGCCATCCGGTGTCTTGCAGGGGCTGGCTAACGGGGCATTTACCGTCAGCGCCACGGTCAGCAACGCTGCAGGAAACTCGGTGTCTGCTTCACACACCTTCAACGTGCAGGCGATTTCTGTCAGCAGTATTAGCATCAACGAACTGAGTGGTGACGGACAGCTGAACGCCACGGAATCCCAGTCTCCATTGACCATCTCTGGTTTTGCCACCGGGATTGCCGCCGGGACCGCCATCAGCGTGACGCTGAACGGGAAGTCTTACGCCACTACCGTGGGTGCGAACGGTAGCTGGAATGTGACTGTGCCTCCTCAAGATTTGCAACAGCTGCCGCAAGGGTCGAACCTTGTGACAGCCACGGTGACGCTGCCTGATGGCTCGGTGATCCAAAACAGCTCTGCCGTTTCGCTTGATGTTCACACAATCCCCCCCAATGCCACGATTGATGTGCCGTTCGGTGACGGCGTATTGAGTGGCGGGGAAGCTGGCACACCTCAGACGCTAACCGGTAATACCGGAGCAACAGGTGGCGGGCAGACTGTCACTGTGACTGTTGGCGGCACAACCTACACCGGAACGGTAAATAACGACGGCAGCTGGACGGTCACCGTGCCGCCAGAAACCTTGCAGAATTTGCCTCAGGGCAGCCAAAATATCATCGTGGTGGTGACCGATCCTGCCGGGAACACGGCTACCTCAACGACACCCGTCAATGTGGTCACCGCCCTGCCAACCGTCACGGTTGAACTCTCAGATTCGGTGCTCAATCAAACTGAAGTGAACCAGCCGCTGACCATTAGCGGGGTGAGCAACGGCAGCGAAACCGTTACTGTTACCCTGGGTGGCCTGACGTACACCACAGCGGTGAACCCGAACGGCAGCTGGAGCATCAACGTTCCGGCTTCTGATTTGCAGAAACTTGGTGAGGGTGACAACACGGTTTCTGTCACCGCCACAGATGCCTATGGCAATACCAGTACGCCAATTACCACCCCCCTTAACGTCGATACCGCTGCGCCGACTGTCAGTGTTGAAACAATCTCAACAGATGGGTATGTCAATGAAAGTGAGCTGGCGCTGCCACTGTCAATAAACGGTCAAACTGAACCGGGCAGTACCGTGCTGGTGCAGATTAACGGTGAGACTCTCACCGCTACAGTCGCCGCAAACGGCGCATGGACCGTTTCGCTTGATGAGATCAAATCCGCTATTGCGGATGGCACCTATCAGGTGACGGTGACGGCAACGGATGCCGCGGGCAACAGCACTGAAACTTATACCAATGTGACCTTCGCCGCAGACCCGGCAAACAGGCCGACTATCACTGTGGATCAGTTGACTGGCGACGGCGTGCTGAATGGTGCTGAAGTCACTCAGGATCAATTTCTGACCGGAACAACCACTAATGCGCCTGTGGGAAGCCTGGTTACGCTTACGCTGGGAGAGAACACCTACACCGGTGTCGTTACAGCAGGTGGCGGCTGGAGCATTACGCTGCCAGCCAGCGAGTTGCAGACATTAGGCAATGGTAATCAGGCGTTCACCGTTACCGTTACCGATCTGGCGGGCAATACCAACAACACGACGGGCAGTTTCGATGTTGAGGTAGATAACACCGTAGCCTCGCTGAGTATTGGTGCCATCAGTGACGATAACGCACTGAATGCTGCCGAAGCGCAAAATCCACTGGTGATCAGCGGGGCCAGTGTAAACCTGGCGGAATCTACGCCGCTCAGTGTCATCTTCAATGGCGTGACCTAT
>NZ_JBAVTT010000119.1:0-38444 GCF_049696395.1 Erwinia sp. | reverse complement strand
TCTGAGGCATAGGGCCGTCAGTTGCAGCAACAACCAGAATTGCACCGTCCATCTGCGCAGCACCGGTGATCATGTTTTTCACATAGTCGGCGTGGCCTGGGCAGTCAACGTGCGCATAGTGGCGAGTCGGGGTGTCATATTCAACGTGTGAAGTGTTGATGGTGATACCACGTGCTTTTTCTTCTGGTGCGTTATCGATCTGGTCGAATGCACGAGCAGAACCGCCGTAGGTTTTAGCCAGAACGGTGGTGATTGCTGCAGTCAGGGTAGTTTTACCGTGGTCAACGTGGCCGATAGTACCAACGTTGACGTGCGGTTTGTTACGTTCAAATTTCTCTTTAGCCACGACGATATTCCTTACTTTAATGCTCTCACACCGTGGTGAGAGCATATGATCAATATTTTAAAACTGTAGCTTATTTGCTACGAGCTTCAATAACGGCCTGAGCGACGTTGTTCGGCGCATCATCATACTTCAGGAACTCCATGGAGTATGAAGCACGGCCTTTAGTCAGAGAACGCAGCTGAGTTGCATATCCGAACATTTCAGACAGCGGTACTTCAGCGTGAATCTGAACGCCAGTAGCGTTAGATTCTTGTCCCTTCAGCATACCACGACGACGGCTAAGGTCACCGATAACGTCACCGGTGTTCTCTTCCGGAGTCTCTACTTCAACCTTCATGATCGGCTCAAGCAGAACTGGAGTTGCTTTCTTAAAGCCGTCTTTGAACGCGATAGAAGCAGCCAGTTTAAACGCCAGCTCAGAGGAGTCAACGTCATGGTAAGAACCAAAGTGCAGACGAACACCCAGATCAACTACTGGATAACCAGCCAGAGGACCTGATTTCAGCTGCTCCTGGATACCTTTGTCTACTGCAGGGATGTATTCCGTTGGAATAACACCGCCTTTGATATCGTTGGTGAACTCGTAACCTTTAGGGTTAGAGCCCGGCTCCAGTGGGTACATATCGATAACGACATGACCGTACTGACCACGACCACCAGACTGCTTGGCGTGTTTGCCTTCGATATCGTTGACACGAGCGCGAATCGCTTCGCGGTAAGCTACCTGTGGTTTACCCACGTTCGCTTCAACGTTGAATTCACGCTTCATGCGGTCAACGATGATGTCGAGGTGCAGCTCACCCATACCGGCGATGATGGTCTGGTTAGTTTCTTCATCAGTCCATACGCGGAATGATGGATCTTCTTTAGCCAGACGGCCCAGAGCCAGACCCATTTTTTCCTGGTCAGCTTTGGTTTTCGGTTCAACGGCGATCGAGATTACTGGCTCAGGGAATTCCATGCGCTCCAGAATGATCACGTTGTTCGGGTCACACAGAGTGTCACCAGTAGTCACGTCTTTCAGACCGATAGCTGCGGCGATGTCGCCTGCACGAACTTCTTTGATCTCTTCACGTTTGTTGGCGTGCATCTGAACGATACGGCCCAGACGCTCACGTGCTGACTTAACCGGGTTATAAACGGTGTCGCCAGAATTCACGATACCGGAGTAAACGCGGAAGAAGGTCAGGTTACCTACAAACGGGTCGGTAGCGATTTTGAACGCCAGCGCAGCAAACGGTTCTTCATCATCTGAGTGACGAACAGCTGGGGTATCTTTACCATCGTCCAGCATACCGTTGATTGCAGTAACGTCAGTTGGTGCTGGCAGGTATTCAACTACCGCATCCAGCATCGCCTGAACACCTTTGTTCTTAAATGCAGAACCACAGGTAACCAGGATAATTTCGCTGTTCAGCACGCGCTTACGCAGAGAAGTTTTGATCTCTTCTTCAGTCAGCTCTTCGCCACCAAAGAATTTCTCCATCAGTTCGTCAGAACCTTCAGCAGCGGCTTCAACCAGCTTGGCACGCCATTCTTCAGCCAGTTCCTGCATATCAGCTGGGATCTCTTCGTAAACGAAGGTTACGCCCTGATCGGCATCGTTCCAGTTGATGGCTTTCATTTTCACCAGGTCAACAACACCGGTGAATTTCTCTTCTGCGCCGATGGCCAGCTGTAATGGCACTGGGTTTGCACCCAAGCGCACTTTCATCTGGTCAACAACTTTCAGGAAGTTAGCACCCATGCGGTCCATTTTGTTAACGAACGCGATGCGTGGAACTTTGTATTTGTTAGCCTGGCGCCATACGGTCTCAGACTGTGGCTGAACACCACCAACCGCACAGTAAACCATTACTGCGCCGTCAAGCACACGCATGGAACGTTCTACTTCGATGGTGAAGTCAACGTGTCCCGGGGTGTCGATGATGTTTACGTGGTGTGGCTCAAACTGCTTAGCCATACCAGACCAGAAACAGGTGGTCGCAGCGGAAGTGATGGTAATACCACGTTCCTGTTCCTGCTCCATCCAGTCCATGGTGGCTGCGCCGTCATGTACTTCACCGATTTTGTGGTTTACACCGGTGTAGAACAGAACACGTTCGGTCGTCGTCGTTTTACCGGCGTCGATGTGTGCGCTGATGCCGATATTACGGTAGCGCTCAATGGGTGTTTTACGAGCCATTTGATTCCTCTGATTCTCGGACGTTCTAAGTTAGTAAACCCCAGCGGGTGAGTCACTGGGACGCCCGCTGGGTTAATAACAACTACGAAGCTGTTACCAGCGGTAGTGAGCGAACGCCTTGTTGGCTTCGGCCATACGGTGAACGTCTTCACGTTTCTTAACTGCAGTACCTTTGTTCTCTGCAGCATCAGAAAGTTCGTTCGCCAGGCGCAGAGCCATCGATTTATCACCGCGTTTACGAGCAGCTTCAACGATCCAACGCATTGCCAGAGCATTACGACGAACCGGACGGACTTCAACTGGTACCTGATAAGTAGAACCACCAACGCGACGGGATTTAACTTCCACGGTTGGGCGGACATTGTCCAGGGCTACTTCAAATGCTTCCAGTTCGTTTTTACCTGAACGCTGAGCCAGGGTCTCAAGCGCGGTATAGACGATTGATTCAGCTGTAGATTTTTTACCATCTACCATCAGGATGTTTACAAATTTAGCCAGCAGCTCTGATCCGAACTTAGGATCCGGCAGGATTTTACGCTGGCCAATTACGCGACGACGTGGCATGGAAATACTCCGTTGTTAATTCAGGATTGTCCAAAACTCTACGAGTTTATTATGACATTAAAGATAAAACGTTTGGCCTTACTTAACGGAGAACCATTAAGCCTTTGGCTTCTTCACGCCGTACTTGGAGCGTGACTGCTTACGGTCTTTAACACCTGAGCAGTCCAGCGCGCCACGAACGGTGTGGTAACGCACACCTGGCAAGTCTTTAACACGACCGCCACGGATCAGGATCACGGAGTGTTCCTGCAGGTTATGACCTTCACCGCCGATGTAGGAGGTAACTTCAAAACCGTTGGTCAAACGAACACGACATACTTTACGCAGTGCGGAGTTCGGTTTTTTAGGGGTAGTAGTATATACGCGAGTACATACACCACGTTTCTGCGGGCAGGCTTCCAGCGCAGGTACGTTGCTCTTTGCAACTTTACGTGCGCGTGGTTTGCGAACCAGCTGATTAACTGTTGCCATTAAATAGCTCCTGGGATTTGCTTTTGCTTCGTAAACACGTGATAAATCGCCTCGTGGTATAACGAGGACGCAGAATTTTAGGGCTGAGCTCAAAAGGTGTCAAGAAATAACCAGGATATCTTCAGTTACCAGGTCATTTGTTGTGGGTTTTTTACCGTCAGCGCGACGAAATCAGTATAGCTCACTGTGGCTGTACTGGCGGAAATTTGAGCAGACAGCCCTCGCGCGACAACATCTTCTTGCAGCACATACAGGGATATAGGGGCTTGCAGCAGAATTTCAAGGGCACGAGTCCCTTCGATTGCGGCCAGTACTGCATCCTGAAGTAACAGCACATCGTCGCCAGCGGCGAAAAATCTCACTATTGCCGTTAAATCGGTTTTGAAGGGGGAAGTGGTCAGGGTGTGCAGCATAAATTCCTCAAAACGTGATGATCCGATCGTACTTTCCGAGCTCTTCACGCAGAACCGTTGGGGTCAGAACTTCAGCGGGCAGGACTTTGATCATTTCGGCATTAAGGCCTCGTTCAGACAGCGACGCTGCACAAACATAGAAATGCTCGACGTCATACAGCGGAAGCACACCAAAAGTCGCAATATAATTCCGGGAAAGTATCTGTTCGGGGTCCTGGCCTGCGATAAGCTGGAACACACCATCACCGACAAAGAACAACGCCACGTCCTCACTTAGCGCAGACATTGCCATCACCGCATCAAGGCCTTCACGCCCTGCACTGGTGCCATGGGGAGCCTGATTGAATACAAACGCCACACGGTTCATCAGAACTGCACCAGACGGTCGCAGGTCAGCGCGGCTTCTGCCAGCGCACCTAACCCGGAAAGCTGAAACCCATCAGCCAGGTTTGCTGCAGGGAGCGCCAGATTCTTCGCTTCCTGCTGATCAGTAATCCCACGGCGTAGTGCCGCTGCTACACAGATGTTCAGCGTAACGCCCTGCTCCTGATGTAATTTTTGCCAGGCCTGGCTGAGATGAAATTCATCGCTGGCGGGTGAGGTCAACTGGCTGGCATTCAGCACGCCTTCACGGTAGAAGAACACGCTCTCCAGTTCATGGCCAGCGGCAAGCAGAGCTTGTGCAAAAAGATACGCGCTGCTGGCGTGCTGAGTACCGTAAGCCGGTCCGGTGACCAGCAAGGTGTAACGCATCAGCGATCGTGTCCCTGCAAATCTCCGTTCTTAAACTGTCGGATGTAGAGATAAACCGTGTGCTTGGAGATGTTCAGGCGTTCGGCCACCTGGTTAATGGCATCCTTGATATCAAAGATCCCCTTCTCATACAGGTTAAGCACAATCTGACGATTTTTGGCGTTGTTGGAGACATTGCGATCGCCGCTCACCTCTTCAATGGTGAACTCCAGCGTTTGCATGACCAGGTCGTCAACAGAGGAGGCGAAGTTAACCGATGAAGCCGCATCCTGCGTCTCAGGCGGCATAAACGTGGCCATAATCTGCGAGAAAGGCACATCCAGGTTCATGTTGATGCACAGCAGACCGATGACACGCTGCTCGCCGTTACGGATCGCAATCGTTACCGACTTCATCAGCACACCGCTTTTAGCACGCGTGAAATAGGCCTTAGAGACATTGCTGTCTGCGCCATTCATGTCATGCAGCATACGCAGTGCCAGGTCGGTAATGGGCGAGCCAATTTTTCGGCCCGTGTGCTCACCGTTGGCGATCCTCACTGCTGAACACTTCAAATCTTCCAGCGAATGCAGCACGATTTCGCAGTGCGAACCGATCAGCATGGCCAGGCCATCCACTACCGCTTCATAGGATTTGAGGATATCAAAATCAGTTTGTACGAAGGGATGCTGTTCCAGTAATTCCAGATCGGCCACATCACCGGTAAAAATTGAACCAGACATTAAGACACCACCCTTTATGGGAGCCTGTCGCACGGCGCAAGGGCAGACTCGTTCTGAAGAAAATGCGTGAGGCACAGTCTATCAAATATCAGAAACGCCTGTCCTGACCTTTGTCATGAAATGCCGGGGAACGCAAAAACAAGGGGGGTTTTGAAGAGGGGAACAGCAAACCGCCACACATTGTGTGGCGGTCAGAGGTGTTACTTAGCCTGCGTAGCGGCAGGTGCTTCTGCTGGGCTCGGAGCATTTGCATCCGCTTTAGCAGCAGGTTTGATGTCAAGCAGCTCAACATCGAACACCAGTGTGGAGTTAGCCGGGATGCCCGGAACGCCGTTTTTGCCGTAAGCCAGCTGTGGTGGGATCACCAGCTTAATCTTACCGCCTTTCTTCACGTGCTTCAGACCTTCAGTCCAGCCAGGGATCACGCCATCCAGACGGAATGACAGTGGCTCACCGCGAGTGTAAGAGTTATCAAACTCAGTACCGTCAATCAGCGTACCTTTGTAGTTAACGACTACAGTGTCGCTGTCTTTAGGTGCGTCGCCGGTACCTTCTTTCTCAACCTGGTAAAGCAGGCCAGACTCGGTTTTCTTCACGCCTTTTTCTTTAGCGAATTTGGTGGCAAAGGCTTCACCTTTAGTGGTGTTCTCTTTAGCGTCTTTTTCCATTTTCGCCTGAGCTGCGCCTTTCACGCGGCCTTCAAACGACTGCAGCGTTTGCTCGATTTCCTGGTCTGAGAGTTTGCTCTTGCCAGCAAAAGCGTCCTGAACACCGGAGATCAGCTGATCTTTATCAAGTGTGATGCCCAGTTTTTCTTGCTCTTTCAGCGAGTTCTCCATGTAGCGACCCAGTGATGCACCCAGCGCATAAGCGGACTGCTGGTCATCATTCTTGAAGGCTGCGTTCTTCGGTGCCTGCTGTGGTGCCTGCTGAGCCGGTGCTGCTGCCGGGGTAGTTTCGGCAGCCATTGCCAGTGGCGCATTCAGCGCAACGGCCATGGTAGTGGCTAACAGTGTGACTTTAAACAGTGATTTCATCCATTTCTCCAAAACCGAAGGTTCTCACCTCGGAAATCGTTTACAGGTCAGGGCCTGCACTATAACTGTGTGCGAGGAAGCTACACAATCTCGCAATGAAAACTAAGTTAACTTCCGACCGCAGTCACCTGCGAAAGTTTCAACACAGAGATGCAGACGCGAAAGAACTTTTTCAACCGTTGGACCGAAATTAACCGCAAAATCCCTATTTCAGCCCCGCCTTTCCCGCTAGAATCACCGCATTCGGCCAGTATAACGGCCAGTGCAGTAACAAGAGGAAAGCGTATGCAACAATCATTGTTTGAAGAGCGGATGGAGATGCTGGAGAGCCGACTGGCCTTTCAGGAACATACCCTTGAAGAGCTGAATCAAACGGTGATTCATCATGAGCTGGAGATGGCCCGTCTGCGTGAGCAGATGCGCCTGCTGACCGATAAGCTGAAATCGGCTGCTCCCTCGATGATCGCGTCACAGTCTGAAGAAGCCCCGCCACCGCATTACTAATTCCGGAATGTAGGGCATAAAAAAAGGAGCCCTCAGGCTCCTGTTTTTTTGTGCTGGGCACTTAGTGGCTGCAACCACAGCCGCCTTTACCATGGTCATGATCATGGTCATGGTCATGGTCGTGATCATGACCATTCTCACCATGCACGTGCCCATGAGCCAGCTCTTCTGGGGTGGCTTCACGTACAGCAACCACTTCAACGTTGAAGTTCAGGTTCTGACCAGCCAGCATATGGTTGCCATCAACCACTACGTGCTCGTCTTCAACTTCGGTAATTTCTACCGGTACAGGGCCCTGATCGGTTTCTGCCAGGAAGCG
The DNA here is from genome assembly GCF_049696395.1 of Erwinia sp. Taxonomy (GTDB): domain Bacteria; phylum Pseudomonadota; class Gammaproteobacteria; order Enterobacterales; family Enterobacteriaceae; genus Erwinia. The sequence continues at coordinate 31,130 of NZ_JBAVTT010000119.1, read as the reverse complement.
CATGCCAACCTGCAGTTCATCAACGCCCATGAACACGTCTTTCGGTACGCGCTGCACCAGGTTGTCGTCATACTGACCGTAAGCGTCGTCGGCAGTGATGTTCACTTCGAACTTATCACCAGCCTGATGCTCTTCCAGGGCTTTTTCCAGACCCGAGATCAGGGAACCATGACCGTGCAGGTAATCCAGCGGTGCACTCACCGGGGACTCATCGACCAACACGCCGTCTTCTGTACGTACCTGGTATGCCAGGCTGACCACCAGGTCTTTAGCTACTTTCATGATTACTCCTAACCGTTGAGAACGTTGAGTCCTTAGTTTGTTGACCTGTTTGCCAACGCGAAAGACTCTAATTTGGGCCGATTGTAACGAATTTCAATGCCGCTGTGTGTTACAGCTTAAAAAAAGCTGTGGCATAACGCTACTCAGGATGGAAAATTCCAATCACTTGCTCATTGGTTCTGACCTGTTCCTGCGCCTGTTTATCCGCTTCACGCATCTGGTGGCCGCACTTAACACATTCAACAACATCAATATTATTTTCCTGCCACAACGCAAGCGTATCCTGAGCCTTACATTTTGGGCAGGTAGCACCCGCAATAAATCTTTTACGCATAATTGATCCTATTCAAATTCGTCCCAGCCATCAAACTGGCGTTTTTCATGCTGCATCTCAGCCTGAAAAATGTCTTCCAGCTCACGACGAGCTTCTTTTACTCTGGAGATCTGCTGGCTGTCCGCGTGGTTTGGCATCAGTTCTCGCAGCATTCGCATATCTAACCGGCGGAAATGTTGCTGAGCGCGAAACGCCTGATGGGGATGCATGCCTAACGTCATCAGCGCTTTACGGCCTAACTCCAGCGCACTGGAGAAGGTCTCACGGGAAAATTGCGTCACGCCAGCCTGAATCAGTTCGTGGGCTTCCACACGCCCTCTCGCCCTTGCAAGGATCTGCAGATGAGGGAAGTGATGCTGGCAAAGATGCACAATTTCCATCGCATCTTCCGGGCCGTTACAGGTAATAACTATAGACTGTGCGGTTTCCGCGCCTGCCGCTCGCAGCAGTTCTAACTCCGTCGCATCACCATAGTATACTTTGTAACCGTATTTTCGCATCAGGCTGACAGCACTGATGTCGCGCTCAAGTACAGTGATCCGCTTTTCATTTGCCATCAGCAAACGTGCCACGACCTGACCAAAACGTCCAAACCCCACCACGATAACCTGCGGTTTATCGTCTTCAACAAAGGGTTTTTCTGCGTTTTCATCCACCTCGTTAAAGCGTCTTTCCAGAATTTTATCAACGCCCTGCATTAAAAGTGGTGTGGTCATCATTGATAACGTGACCGTCACCAGCAGCAAAGGCATTTGATCGCCGGTAAACAGTTTTGCTGACGAAGCCGCAGAGAACAGCACGAAAGCGAATTCCCCGCCCTGGCTTAGCACGCCTGAAAACTGCAGGCGTTCTGAACTCCGCAGGCCAAAGATGCGTGACAGCAGATAGAGCACACCGGCTTTGATGGAAACCAGCGCCACCACGCCAATCAGGATTTCAGTAATATGGGTATAAAGCACGCCCAGATTCAGCGCCATGCCAACGGAGATAAAGAACAGCCCAAGCAGCAGTCCTTTGAACGGATCGATAGCGATTTCAAGCTCATGACGGTATTCACTTTCCGCCAGCAGGATCCCGGCGATAAAGGTCCCAAGCGCCATTGAAAGCCCCAGCGCATCCATAAATAGCGCCGAACCGAGTACCAACAGCAGCGCTGCCGCGGTGAAGACTTCACGTACGCCTGAAGCCGCAATAAAGCGGAAGATCGGTTTCAGCAGGTAGCGCCCACCGATTAACATGCCGGCAAAGGCTAACACCTTCATGCCGACTTTCATCCAGTCGGTATGGCCGCTGTCACCGCCTGCCAGTAACGGCACCAGCGCAAGTGCTGGGATCACCGCCAAATCCTGGAACAGCAGCACGGAGAAGCCCAGCTGGCCAGATTCATTGCGGTTCATGCCTTTATCGCGCATCAACTGCAGCGCCATCGCCGTGGAGGACATCGCCAGGCCAATACCGCCGATAGTCGCGGCCTGCCAGGAAAAATCAGTCAGCAGCAACAGCCCACCCAGAATGGCGGCACTGAAGATGACCTGAGCCGCGCCCACCCCGAAAATCGAGCGGCGCAGCTCCCACAACTTTGAAGGCTTCAGTTCCAGGCCGATGATAAACATCAGGAACACCACGCCCAGTTCAGAGAAGTGAAGGATCTCATCCACATCGCTGATGAACCCCAGTCCCCAGGGGCCAATGGCGATACCAGCCAGCAGATACCCCAGTACGGCGCCAATACCCAGACGGGCAGCGATAGGAACAGCGATTACCGCAGCAAATAAATAGACCACGCCTGCCGTCAGGAGAGTTTGTCCTTCCATTCAGATACCTCCATAAGGCAAAGGGGATGCAAGCCAGTCACTGTAGGCTCGCGAAAAATTTTTCATGATTTCCGGCGTCTGGCGACGTGCCCAGTAGATGATCATCGGCGTCAGCCAGTGCATCCGGCACATCTGCGCGGTCAGTTCAAACGGGCGCATGATGTCGGACATCGGATAGCGGTTCAGCCCTTCCTGATGATAAGCCGCTTCCGGTTCACCGGTGGTGATCACGCTGCGCCAGTACTTCCCTTCCAGCACGTTGCCGCCGGGGCCGCTGGCAAACCCGCGTGAAAGCACACGATCAAGCCACTCTTTCAGCAGCGCCGGGCAGCTGTAAGTATAAAGAGGATGTTGGAAAACAATGATGTCGTGTTCACGCAGAAGCTGCTGTTCATAATGAATATCGATAAAGAAATCAGGATAGTGCGCGTAGAGATCGTGAACGGTCACGTGCGGTAAATCATAAGCCGGCTGCAGTAAAACCCGATTGGCTATCGAGTCTTGAGATTCCGGGTGTGCGTAAAGCAGCAAAACTTTAGGTGGCTGCGACATCATTCCCCTCCAAATCATCGTCACGGCGGGGAAATTCCGCTACCATGCTCGACGCAACGGAATTCGAGATTCCGAAAAAATTGATGGTTTAATTTAACATATTCTGACTATTACGGCGCTTATGATTGTCTTCTCATCGTTACAAATTCGACGCGGTGTCCGCGTGCTGTTGGACAATGCCACAGCGACTATTAACCCCGGTCAGAAAGTCGGCCTGGTGGGGAAAAACGGCTGCGGAAAATCCACGCTGCTGTCACTGCTCAAAAACGAGATAAGCGCCGATGCGGGGAGCTTCAGCTATCCCGGCACCTGGTCGCTGGCCTGGGTCAATCAGGAAACCCCAGCCCTTTCCGTTCCGGCAATTGAGTACGTGATTGATGGCGACCGGGAATTCCGTCAGCTTGAAGCGGAACTGGCCCACGCCAACGACATCAACGACGGCCACGCCATCGCTACTTTGCACGGCAAACTGGATGCGATTCAGGCCTGGACAATACAACCTCGCGCCGCCAGCCTGCTTAACGGTTTGGGCTTTTCACAGGAACAGCTGCAGCGCCCGGTCAGTGATTTCTCCGGCGGATGGCGCATGCGCCTTAACCTGGCTCAGGCACTGATCTGCCGTTCTGACCTGCTGCTGCTCGATGAACCGACCAACCACCTGGATCTCGATGCGGTGATCTGGCTTGAACGCTGGCTGAACAGCTATCAGGGCACGCTGGTCTTGATCTCGCATGACCGCGATTTCCTCGATCCGGTCGTCGACAAGATTTTGCATATCGAAAATCAGTCGATGAATGAATACACCGGCAACTATAGCTCGTTTGAGATCCAGCGAGCGACCAAGCTGTCGCAGCAGCAGTCGATGTTTGAGAACCAGCAGCAGAAAGTCGCCCATCTGCAGAGCTTTATCGACCGCTTCAAGGCCAAGGCCAGCAAAGCGAAACAGGCGCAAAGCCGCATCAAGATGCTGGAACGCATGGAGATGATCGCCCCTGCGCATGTCGATAACCCGTTCACCTTCAGCTTCCGCGAACCTGAAAGCCTGCCTAATCCATTGTTGAAGATGGAAAAAGTCACTGCTGGTTACGGTGATAAAATCATCCTCAACTCCATCAAGCTGAACCTGGTTCCCGGCTCACGTATTGGCCTGCTTGGCCGCAACGGTGCCGGTAAATCGACGCTGATCAAAATGCTGGCAGGCGATCTGGCTCCGTTGAAGGGGGATATTGGTCTGGCGAAAGGCATTAAGCTTGGCTACTTCGCCCAGCATCAGCTTGAATTCTTACGGGCTGATGAATCGCCGTTGCAGCATATGGTGCGTCTGGCGCCAAAAGTGCTGGAACAGCAGCTGCGTGATTATCTGGGCAGCTTTGGTTTCCAGGGCGATAAAGTCACTGAGAACACTGAACGCTTTTCCGGTGGCGAAAAAGCGCGCCTGGTTCTGGCGCTGATTGTCTGGCAGCGCCCTAACCTGCTGCTGCTGGATGAACCGACCAACCACCTGGATCTGGACATGCGCCAGGCGCTGACTGAAGCGCTGATTGATTTTGAAGGCGCACTGGTGGTGGTGTCGCACGACCGTCACCTGTTACGTTCCACCACGGATGACCTCTACCTGGTACATGATGGCCAGGTCGAACCCTTCGATGGCGACCTGGAAGATTATCAGCAGTGGCTGAGTGACCTGCAAAAGCAGACTTTTGCTGCTGAGCCGAAGCAGGACAGCGCCAACAGCGCGCAGAATCGCAAGGATCAGAAACGCCGTGAAGCTGAGCTTCGTACGCAAACCCAGCCGCTACGTAAGCAGATCGAAAAACTGGAAAAGCAGATGGAGAAGTTCAACACGCAGCTGGCAGAGGCAGAAGCCAAACTGGCCGATTCCGCCCTTTATGATCAGAGCCGCAAAGCCGATCTTACGGCCGCCTTGCAACAGCAGGCTACGGCAAAATCGTCCCTTGAAGAGTGTGAAATGGAGTGGCTGGATTCCCAGGAACAACTGGAAACTATGCTAAACACCTGAGACTTCCAGCGGCCGGAGCAAACTTAACTTCGGTCGCTGGACAAGGTCCCTGGTCGCCATTACGGCATCATGATGCTGGGGATGAGCCTCTCTACAACGCCAGGCATTCTGGTCGCAACCAGATTTGCTGGCGCTGATTTGCTGCAAACCGCGGCCCCAGAAGAATCAGCCAGGCGCCCGGTAAAAAGGTTTATCGCCAAGGATCGTTGCGCGATGCATTATCCTGCGCTGGGGCAGATAGTCGGCATTGGCATAATGCTGGGTTACCCGGTTATCCCAGATAGCGATATCGTTCTCCTGCCAGCGCCAGCGAACCTGAAACTCCGGTTTACTGACGTGGGCAAACAGGAAATTCAGCAGCGCATCGCTCTCCTTCTGGCTCAGGTCCACAATACGGGTGGTAAAACCTTCATTCACGAATAATGCCTGCTTACCGCTGACCGGGTGAGTGCGGATCACCGGATGCAGCAACGGCGGATTTTTCTCTACCGCCAGCTTCCAGCGTGCATGCTCCTCTTCACTGCCCCGATGCTTAAACTCCTGAAACGACTTGGTGAAGTCATGCTCCGCCTGTAACCCGCTGAGCAGCACTTTGAAAGGGTCAGACAGCGCGTTATAAGCCGCAATCCCGCTGGTCCAGAGCGTATCCCCTCCCGTTTCCGGCAGCTGCTTAGCCGCCAGAATTGCGCCAGCCGGAGGCGTGGCAATAAAAGTCACATCGGTGTGCCAGTTATCGTTATCTGGCGGATTGTTGTCATGGGTATCCAGCACGATAATTTCTTCCACGCCCGGCGCGTGAGGATAAACCGGGTGGATGTGCAAGTCGCCAAAACGGGTAGCCAGCGCACGCTGCTGCTGTGGCGTAACGGGCTGATCGCGGAAGAATAAAACCTGATGACGGATCAGCGCATGATACAGCTGCTCGAATTGCGCATCACTCAGCGGACGGCTGAGGTTGATGTCGGAAACCTGAGCGCCGATGTGCGGGCCCAGCGCGGTAATAGTCAGTCGTTCGTTCATGAGTGTACTCCGTGCCACGGGGTTAAGCGGCGCTGAAGCGCGCGCAGCCCCAGCTCAAGGGTGAAAGCGATCAGGGCGATGACGGCAATGCCAGCCAGCACCACATCGGTTGCTAAAAATTCGCCGGCGGACTGCACCATAAAACCCAGCCCGCGAGTGGCTGCGATCAGCTCAGCTGCCACCAGCGTGGACCAGCCAACGCCCAAACCAATGCGCAAACCGGTAAGGATTTCCGGCAGTGCGCCTGGCAAAATAACGAACCACAACACCTGCCAGCGATTACCGCCAAGGGATTGGGCCGCTCGAATACGGACCTGCTGGGCACTTTTCACCCCAGCCAGCGCTGACATCGCTACCGGAGCAAAAATGGCCAGGTAGATCAGTAGGATTTTCGAGGTTTCGCCGATGCCAAACCAGATCACCATCAAAGGCAGATAGGCCAGGGGTGGAACCGGCCGATAAAGCTCGATTAACGGATCGAGAATGCCGCGTGCGGTTGCACTCAGTCCCATCAGGATGCCAACCGGCACGCCGATGATCACCGCAGCAAACAGCGCAATCAGGATCCTGCTCAGGCTGGCGGCCAGATGCTGCCAGAGCGTGGCATCCATAAATCCTTGTGAACTGGCAATAGTCAGCAGCTGATGGAAAACTTGCTGAGGCGCAGGCAGAAACAGCGGCGCTATCAGTTTCAGTGCCGTCACTGCCCACCAGATAGCGAGGATCACCAGCAACGTGGCTGCACTGAGCGTGATCTGGCGACTGAAGGGCCAGCGCAGCCGGACGCTACGCGGCAGGGTTTTCTCGGTGGATAACAGACTCATGAAAAGACCTCACGTTGCTGGAAGACTTGCCCTAAAACGTATTCTCTTCGCTCGATAAACGCCGGATCGGACTTGATGGAACGGCAGGACTCTCCAGCGGTATAACGTCGCCCAAACTCAAGCGGAAGCCTTTCAATCACCCTTCCCGGGCCAGGCGACAGCAGGATCAGTTCACTGGCAAGGAACACCGCTTCTTCAATATCGTGGGTAATCAGCAGGATCTTTTTGCCACTCTCCTTCCAGAGCGTCAGCAGCAGCTCCTGCATTTGTTCGCGGGTGAAAGCATCAAGCGCACCGAAGGGCTCGTCCAGTAGCAGCAGTTGGGGATCGGCAGTCAGCGCACGAGCAATGCCAACGCGCTGGCGCATTCCGCCGGATAATTGCCAGATAAAACGCTTTTCAGCGCCTTCCAGGCCGACTTTTTTCAGCATCTGACGGGCAATCTCACGGCGTGCGGTTTTCTCCACGCCAGCCAGTTGCAAACCAAAGGCCACGTTATCAAGCACGTTGCGCCACGGCAGAAGGCCTTCATGTTGAAACACCACGCCGCGCTCTGCGCCAGGCCCGGTAACCGCTTGGCCATCCAGCACAATGCTGCCGGACTCCGCAGGCAGAAAACCGGCAATCAGATTCAGCAGCGTGGTTTTTCCACAGCCTGAAGGTCCCAGCACCACCAGCAGCTCACCAGAATCAATCGACAGGTTGATGTCCTGCAGTGCGAGATGCCCTTCATAGCGAGCGGTAAGATGTGAGACCGTCAGCATGGGAACTCCTTATTGCACGGCGAGGGGTTTAACGAAGCGATCGGTAACGTAATCGCTGTAATCGGTGGCGGCCTGCGGCACCTTGCCCTGCTCTTTCAGGAATCGGGCAGTATCGATAATCGCCTTATCAACCGGCTTCCCTAATTGCTCAACCTGCTGCTGGGCGGTGAGGTAAGTATTGCCCTTCACCAGGCCGGGAACCTGTTGCTCCGGCACGCCGCTCAGGCGGGAAAGCTTGCTGAGGTTGTCGCCTTCTTTCAGCCACTGCTCCGGATTATCGAGATAGCCTTTCTGTGCGGCCAGCGCGCTGCGGGCAAAGGCTGTCACTACCTCAGGATGCTTCTGCGCAAAATCCTTACGGACAACCCAGACATCCAACGTTGGCGCCCCCCATTTACCCACCTGGCTGGAATCCGTCAGCACTTTGCCGGTTTTCTCCAGTTCGTTCACCGCAGGGGCCCAGACGTACGCGCCATCAATGTCGCCTCGCTGCCAGGCAGCAATAATCGCCGGGGGTTGGAGGTTCACAATTTGCAGCTGGTCAGGACGAATGCCCCAATGTTTCAACGCGGACAACAGGCTGTAGTGAGTAGTGGAGATGAAAGGAACGGCGATGCGTTTGCCGATCAAATCTTGCGGGGTTTTGATGGTGTTCTTCACCACCATCGCTTCAGAATTACCCAGCTGAGAGGCCAGCAGGAAAACTTCGATCGGCACCTGCTGACTGGCGGCTACGGCCAGAGGGCTGGAGCCGATATTGCCAATCTGAACATCTCCTGAAGCCAAAGCCCGCACCACGCTGGCGCCGCTGTCGAATTTGCGCCAGTCCACTGTCGCCCCGCTCTCTTTGGCAAAGGTATTATCGGCCTGAGCGACTTTCGCGGGTTCCGCAGACGTTTGATAAGCCACCGTGACCTCCACTGCCTGCGCAGTAAGCGCTGACAATGAGAGTGCCGCCGCAATAATTGTTAAAGTGAATTTTCCCGTCATGATCTCGTCCGCCGATAGTTATTGTTTGAATAACCTCTTTGTAACCGACAGCAACCATCGCAATAAAGTAATTAGAAATTATCTGTTATAACTTTTCGTCCTTAGATGAAATGCGGCGGTACTTAACCAGAAACCGGGTTTAGGCCATAAAAAAACCACCGACAGAAAAAGTGCCCGTTTGGGGAACACGCTTCCTGCCGGTGGTTTATTTTGCCGGACGGGGGATTAATGCCAGATAAGCAGAACGCAAGCCGCGGTCAGGATACCCATTGAGACATTAAAAATTGTCCATGCCTGGCGGCTGCGCAGAATGCGGCCAATCAGCGAGCCAAAGCCCAGCCAGATCACGCCGGAAACCACATTCACCAGCGCCATACCAACACTGATGGCCATCACCGAACTGCGGTAAGCTTCACCGGCCAGGCTGAAGCTGGCAACGGCGCCCAGCGCCATCAACCAGGCTTTCGGGTTGATCAACTGCAGCAGGCCACCTTGCCAGAACGGCATTGGCGCGGCTGGCGCATTTTCCGTGTCCAGTTTCTCATACTTCGAGGTGGCAATTTTCCAGGCCAGCCAGAGCAGATAAGCACTTCCGCCAATTTTCAGCACCAGATGCAGCGAAGGATATAGCAGGATCAGGCCGCCAATTCCAAAGGCCACCATCAACAGCATGAGCTGCATCCCGATCATGATGCCAATCAGTAACCCCAGTGAGCGCAGAAAACCAAAATTGGCGCCGGAGGCGGTGAGTAACATATTATTAGGACCAGGCGTAATGGCCGCGACCCATAAAAAACCTAACATCGATAAAAACAAACTCAGTTCCATATGAAACGGGTGCTCCTCACCCCCTGACCAGAAACGAACTTGTCGAAGCTAGCAATGTGACAGAGATCCTACAAGCATTTTGAACATGAATTTTAATCACTCAACCGCCGCCTCTTTTCAGCCTTTAACCGGCATGAGCAATGCGCACCTGCAAACCCTTCTGCCGCGTCTGGTTCGCCGCCGGATTACGTTAAAGCCGCACTGGCAACGGCTGACGCTGCCAGACACGGATTTTGTCGACTTAGCCTGGAGCGAAGACCCTCAGGGCGCCAGGCACAAGCCGCGTGTGGTGCTGTTTCATGGTCTGGAAGGCAGCTTTACCAGCCCGTATGCTCATGGGTTGCTGGAAGCCTGTAAAGAACGAGGCTGGCTGGGCGTAGTGATGCATTTTCGCGGGTGTAGCGGGGAGCCTAATCGCCTGGACCGGATTTACCACTCTGGCGAAACCAGCGATGCCACCTTCTTCCTGAGCTGGTTGCGTGAGGAATTAGGCCATGTTCCCACGGCGGCCGTTGGTTTTTCTCTGGGGGGCAACATGCTGGCCTGCCTGATGGGCAAACAGGGCAAAGCGTGCCTGCTTGATGCCGCGGTAATCGTTTCCGCGCCTCTTATGCTGGAACCCTGTAGCCAGAAACTGGAACAGGGATTTTCCCGCGTCTATCAGCGCTACCTGCTTAACCTGTTAAAGCAGAATGCCGAACGCAAATTACTTGCGTGGCCAGGCACCTTGCCGATCGATCTGCCGCAACTGAGGGCGTTGAAAAAACTGCGGGACTTTGACGATGCCATTACCGCCAGAGCGCACGGTTTTCAGGATGCCACCGATTACTATCGCCGCTGCAGCGCGATGCCATTACTGCCTGGCGTGGAGAAACCGCTGCTGATTATCCACGCCAAAGACGATCCCTTTATGACCAGCGAGGTGATCCCCGCTGTCGATCTGCTGCCTGCTTCCGTCACCTATCAACTGACTGAATACGGTGGTCACGTAGGGTTTGTCGGTGGAACCTTACGTAACCCACAAATGTGGCTTGAACAACGCATTCCTCAATGGCTTTCAACCTGGCTGGACAACTAACGTGATTATTCCCTGGAAAGAGCTCGACGCAGAAACCCTCGATAACCTGATTGAATCTTTTGTGCTGCGTGAAGGCACCGACTATGGCGAGCAGGAGCGCTCACTGGAGCAGAAAGTGAAGGATGTTCGCCGCCAGTTAAGCAGCGGCGAAGCGGTGCTGGTGTGGTCCGAACTGCACGAGACGGTCAATATCATGCCTCGTGGTTCGGTGACCGGTTAGAAAGAGGCCGAACGCCAGAGCCGTGGTTTATCGTTGCCGGTTCTGGCGGCCAGTGAAGAGGCCGCGAGGCTGGATCGAAGCAAAACGTCACGCTGATTTACCCGCGTCAGATTTCCGGCCCGCATCACCGCGGCCCCATCAATAAACACCTCGGTGACTTCATGTCCAAGCGCCGAATAGACCAATGCGGAAACCGGGTGGTGGATTGGCGTCATAGCAGGATGATCGGTGCCAATAACGATCACATCGGCTTTTTTCCCCACTTCCAGCGAGCCCACCAGATGATCCAGCCCGATGGCTCGCGCGCCATCAATTGTCGCCATTTCCATCACTTTTTCAGCCGTCATAATGGTGGGATCCCGGTGAACCCCCTTTTGCATCAGCGCCGCTGTTTTCATCGCCTGGAACAAACTGTGGTTGTTACTGCTCGCCGGGCCATCAGATCCTAAACCGACGGTCAGACCGGCGGCCAGCATCTCCGGGATCGGTGGGATGCCAGAAGCCAGATAGAGATTGCTGCAGGGATTGTGAGAAATCCGCACGTCATGATGTTTAAGCGCCCGGATATCTCGCGAGCTACACTGCACGCAATGCACCGCCAGCACATCAGGGCCAAGAAATCCGATATCGCTGAGGAATTCGGTATCGCTGCTTTGAAAACGCAGCTGCGCCTGAGCAATCTCAAAATCCGTTTCGGCGACATGCGTGGTGATCAGCACACCGGTTTCATTGGCCAGCTCACGCGTCCCACGAAGCACCTTCTCATCCAGCGCCCAAATCATACTCGGTGCCAGACCCACTTTTACCCGCCCATCAGCACGATGATAACGGTGAATAACCTGCCTGGCATCGGCCAGTGCCGCTTCCGGGGTTTCAATCAATTCAGCCGGAATACCGTGCTCTGCGCCCGTGGTCAGGAATCCCCGGCAGACATGCCCACGAATACCGCTCAGCTCAAACGCTTCAATCACTTTTGCCGTCAGGCCTGGCCGGGGATGGGCATACATAAAATCCACCAGCGAGGTCACGCCAGAGCGAATAGATTCCACGCAACCGTGCAGCGCTGCAGCGAATACATCTTCTTCTGTCAACGCCACCGCGCTCGGCCCGGTCATGCAGGTGAACCACTTCTTCAGCACCATATCATCACCCAGCCCCTTCAACAGCGTCTGGAAGAGGTGAGTATGGGTGTTCACCATACCCGGCATAATAATGCTGTCTCGGCAGTCGATGACTTCGGCTTCCGGGTTTGCTGCCTGTAACGTTTCCCGCGTGCCGATGGCCGCAATGCGATCGCCGCTGATTAACAGGCTGGCCTGCTGGTAGATATCCCGCTCGGGATTCATCGTGATGATCCAGCCATCAGTAAGAAGATAGGACAAGGGAACTCCTTAAAGTTGCGGCAGCAGTTCAGTTGAACTCACGACGAAACCGAAACATTGCTGCACGTTATACAGCGTGGCATCCAGGCAATAAGCCGGAGAGGTGGTCGCACTACAGTCTTCCAGCAGCAGGCAATCGTAGCCGTGGAAATTGGCGTCCTGCAATGTACACAGCACGCACTGATCGGCATTCACCCCAGCGAACAGCAGCGTGGTAATGCCCATATTACGCAGCACGCTGTCCAGCACCGTGTCCTTGAAACCAGACATCCGGTATTTGCTGATGCGGATGTCATCCGTTGCCGGGGCTAATTCGTCAATCACTTCGGCTGCCCAGCTTCCCTCTTGCAGCACGGGTTCACCTGAGGCCGGAAGTGGGTCGCCCAGGCCAACGCTGGTGCCGTCGGCGTTGTAGACATGCAGCAATGCAGGGCTGAGGTTCAGCTTATCCGGACGATTGCCCCAGTTAAGCCAGACGACCGGCACACCAGCTTCACGCAGGGAAGGCAACAGGGATTGCAGCGGTTCGATTGGTGCCCGCGCAGGCGTGACATCCACGCCGATGTGACCAAGCCAGCCTTCGGGATGGCAAAAGTCGTTCTGCATATCAATCACCAGCAGCGCGGTCCGCTGCAGATCGAAGGTGATTTCTCTGCCCCGGCTGAGCAAGCTAACCGGATTGGAGGAGACCGGCGGGCGCACCATATTGACCTCGCTGGCCGACACGCGCCATTGGTTATGTGCCGCACTTCCCAGAGGATTCAGTCCTGACATATTATCTCCCGCTTAATACACGCAAATCTTCTTCATCCAGCGCCATCGGCTGGCCGCTGCGGATCAGTTCCGCAAAACCTTCATTCGGTGTCATTACGGTCAGGGTATACAGCTTGCCGCTGCCGGTATTACGGATCAGGTGTTCATTGCCGGGGTGCAGCAGTAGCGCATCGCCTTTGCTGAGAGTGACTTCATCACCGTTGCAGCTCGCCACGCCCTCACCTTCCAGCACGTAGAAGAACTCGTGCGCGTGTGCATGTTCATTGGGCGGGGTTGCGCCACCGACGGTAAAAATCTCCACTACGAAGATATTTTCAATACCGTCCAACTGCTTGTCGAACAGCACCGCAAAGTAGTTAGTGTCTTTCGGGCTGATGCGGAAGACCTGAGCCTCCGCGGGATTTGTCAGGCGGAAATTCTTCATCCATTACTCCTTGCGATAAGGTTGGGTTAACGCCGCAGGTTGCACTGTACGCCCCACCACGCCTGACATGGCGAGGATGGTCAACAGATAAGGCAGTGCCAGTAACACCTGCGGAGGAAGGCTACTTTCAAACAGCTGGAGCGAGAGTTGCAGGGCATCAGCCGCACCAAAAATGAAGGCGGCAATCAGCGCTTTTATCGGGCTCCAGCGGCCAAAAATGACGATGGCGAGCGCGATAAATCCCTGGCCGCTGACAATGTTGTCGCGGAACAGTCCAATCTGGGCGGTAACCAGATAGCTCCCCGCCAGGCCAGCGCCCAGGCAAGAGAGAAGGACGCCCCAGGTTCGGATGCGCAGGACGTTAAGGCCAGCGGCATGAGCAGCACGGGGATTTTCCCCTACAGCCCGCAGAGAGAGACCAAAACGGGTATGGAACAAGCCATAGTGCGCAACCCCAACTAACAATAACGTGAGATAAAGCGGTAAGGGTTGGGAGAACAGCACGGGGCCAATCCCCGGCAGCGTTGAAAGCAGGGGAATATGGACAGGATTGAGCATACTGATCGTCGGTGAAGAGGTATCCCCCATCACCAGCGAATAGGTCCAGGTTGCCACGCCGCCAGCTAAAATGTTGAAGACAATCCCTATCACTATCTGGCTGGCATGCGCACGCAAATACAGCGCAGCGAGCAAAACACCCACCCCCATTCCGGCAACGCCTCCGGCGAGAAAACCTAACGCCGTTGAACCGCTGTAAACGGCGGTCATATAGCTGGCCAGCGCGCCCATCAGAATGGTGCCTTCAAGACCAATATTCAGCACGCCCGAGCGCTCAGCATAGATTTCGCCCAGAGCAGCCAGCAATACCGGGCCAGCTAAGCGCACGGCTGCTGCCAGCCAGGTCACCATAAAAGCGGTATCGATATGCATTAATGCGTTCATGACTTCTCATCCGTCAGAGAAGAGTGCGGAGTACGAGCAGGCCAGCGCAGGCGGTAATAGCGCAAGATGTCGCCTGCGAGGATCAAAATAACCACCAGACTTTGCAGAATAAGCACCACTGAAGTAGGCAAGCCGGTCTGGCGTTGCATCGCGCTGCCGCCAACCTCAAGGCCGCCATACAGTATCGCTGTTGGGATCACCAGCAGCGGGTTGAGCCTGGCCAGCAAAGCCACGACCACACCGATAAACCCGACACCGCCAGACAACCCTTCCATCAGACGGTGCTGCACACCCAATACGGCACAAAGACCGGCAAGCGCCGCCAGTCCACCGCCCAGCAGCACTGCGCTCATCTGACGTTTTCCAACCTCAATCCCGCTGTAACGTGCGGCTTTGGGGTTCAGCCCACTGACGATAATTTCAAAGCCCGCAGGCGTTGCCCTGATCAACCACCAGACGTAGAGCGTGGCGATAAGCGCGATGCCTAATCCCCAGTGCGCACGCATGCCATCCATAATGAAGGGTAACCAACTCTCTTTTGGCAGGCGCGGCGTTTGGGGCAGATCGCCTGCTGCACGCATCGGCCCGGAGACCAGATATTGGATCAGGAAAATCGCCACGTAGTTAGCCATCAGCGAAATCAACACATCGTTACCGCCGAACCTCACCCGCAGATAGCCAACCCAACCTGCCCACAGCGATCCCGCAGCGAAAGCAGCTACGATGACTGCAGGCCAGTAAGCCCAGCCAGGCAGCATCCAGGGAAGACCTTGCGGCATACCCGCCAGCGCCACCCAACTTGCCGCCGCCGCCCCCACCAGGAAGCAGCCCTCAAAGCCGATATAGCCCAGACCCGCGCGCCAGATAACAATCGTGCCTAAAGCAATCAGGATTAGCGGCGTTGCCTGCACCAGCGTCTGCCCTATACCCCGCATTGAGCCAAAGGCTTCACTGAATAAAAAGCCGTAGGCGCTGAGCGGATTGCCACCGAAAGGAATAAACAGCAGTCCGGCGAGGAAAAAGGCCACCAGCATTGCGCCTGTAGTGGTTATCGCAATGGCGGTTGAGGAGTCGGCTGGAGACAGTCGTTTTTCAAGCAGCTTGATCATTACCTGCCCCCGAAGTGAGTTTGCCACCGGCCATCAGTTCACCCAGCTTTTCTGCCGTAGCGTCTGACGCATCGAGGATCCCGGCGATTTGCCCGCTGTACATCACGGCGACCCGGTCAGAAAGGTTCAGGATCTCTTCCAGCTCAGCGGAAATCATCACAATGGCGCAACCGCTGTCACGCGCGGCAAGGAGTGCCTGCCAAACGGCTTCTACAGCGCCCACATCCAGCCCACGAGTAGGTTGTTCCACCACCAGCAGCTGCGGTTTACGGGCCACTTCCCGGCCCAGAATCAGTTTTTGCAGATTCCCACCAGACAGTTTCCCCGCCTCGAAGTCGATATCCGGTGTGCGAACAGCAAAGTGGTTGATGATGGCTCGCGCATGCAGCGCGATCTTCTTGCGGTCGAGCAGCCAGCCCCTGGCGTGGGTAAAGGTTTGTTGTGCGCCCAACATGGCGTTATCGGCTATCGACAGCGAGGTGACGGAACCCACGCCCCGGCGATCGGCAGGAATAAAACTAATGCCTTTGGCACGCCGCGCGGCAGGAGAAAGCTCAGTAATATCTTCGCCACTCAGCCAGATCCGCCCGGCTTCCACTTCGCGTAGATTCAGCAAAGCATCGGCCAGTTCGGACTGCCCGTTACCGTCCACACCGGCAATACCAACAATTTCCCCTGCGGCCACTTTCAGCGAGGCACGCCAGATTTTTTGCTGGCCGGTGTCGTCCCGCACCGCGATATTGTCGACGTGCAGCACCTCTTTTCCCGGCTGACAGGGCGACTTATTCACCCTCAGCACCACATCCCTTCCTACCATGCGTCTGGCGAGATCGGTTTCTGATGTCTCAGTTACCGCCACGGTATCGACCATTTTTCCGCCGCGCATAACGGAAACACGATCGGCTACCGCCATAATTTCGTACAGCTTGTGGGTCACGATGATCACCGAACGCCCTTCGGCACGCAGCGATTTAAGCGTGGCAAACAGTCCTTCTTTTTCCTGCGGCGTCAGTACGGCTGTGGGCTCATCCAGGATCAACACCTGGGCGTCCCGATAAAGTAGCTTGAGGATCTCAACCCGCTGTTGCACGCCAATCGGCAAATGCTGCACCTGTGCCCAGGGATCGACGGCAAGACCATGACGATCCGACAAAGCTTGTAAACGTGCCGCTGCTGATCGTAAATCAAGGTGACCGCTGCGGGTCTCTTTCAGCCCAAGGATCACGTTTTCCACCACGGTCATCGGCTGCACCAGCATAAATTCCTGATGAACCATACCGATGCCGCAGGCAATCGCATCACCGGGATCGCGCAGCGTGACCGGCTTGCCTTCGATGACAATCTCGCCTTCATCAGGCTGATACAATCCGTAGAGCATATGCATCAGGGTACTTTTCCCCGCGCCGTTCTCACCAAGCAACGCATGAATTTCCCCTGAGGCCACCTGCATCGACACACAGTCATTGGCCGTGACGCGCGCAAAACGCTTGGTCACCTTATTGAGCGCTACACGGACTGACGGAGTTGATGCCATATCAAAAATCCTTTGCTCACACTTTAGGGACGATGCTGCCGTTATCCAGCTGCTGCCAGATAGCGGTAAACTTCTGCCAGGCTTCAGCGCTGACCAGTTTGCTGTTGTAAGGCTCACTGCCGTACACCACCGACCAGGCTTTAGCGACCGTCGGAGACCACTCTTTGCCGCCCATAAACGTTTTATTCGCTACGGAATGGCCGACTTCTTCTACCATCCAGTCGAGGTTCTGCTTCAGACTGCAGGCGATATATTCAGGCGAGACATCTTTCTGGTCGGCATAACAGCCGATAGCTTTGACCTTCGCCGCAGCCGCGCCCTGTAATGCCCCTAATCCCGTCACGTCGGCGGTATGCCAGATCACATCAGCCCCGTTACCGATCAACGTAGTTGCCGCCTCTCTGCCCTTGGCAGCGTTGTCATAGTCGCCAGTGACCACGCCCAGACCTTTCACACCTGCACGAGTTTTCTCTGCTCCGGCAATAAAAGCCCGCATCATGGCTTGCTGCGTAGGGTTATCCCCGCCGCCCACGAAGCCAACCGCTTTCCCTTTATCGGAGATCAGGGCTGCCAGCGCACCAGCCGCATAAGCCGACTGCAAATAGGCCAGGTTGACGTATTCCACGTTGGCTGGCGCTTTGTTGTCTGGTTTGAAGGTTGAAGCAAAGAAATACGTGTCCGGATAGTCAGGGCCGATTTCAGCAAAGGCCGAACCGTATTCAAAGCTGTGGCCGATAATCAGCGTGTAGCCATCGTCGGCATAGCCCCTGATGACCTGCTCCATCTGTGCCTGCGGAACGCTTTCACTCCAGGCCACGGTAAAGCCCTCTTTCTTCAGGGCCTGTAATCCCTGATAAGCGAGCATGCTCCAGCCGCCATCGGCTACAGAGCCCGGTAACAACAACGCTATCTTGATGCTTTTATCGGCGGCCAGCGCGCTGTTAGAAAGTAACGGCGCCAAAGTCGGTAACATCACTGCACCCGCCAGCATTTTTGCAAATCCCCTGCGACTTACACCTGCCATTTTTTATGCCCCCTCAACTGAAGATTGTTCAGTTATGCCGCGATTTTCGTTACCTTAAAAGCACATATTTTCGCACTCATTGATGCCTTTAAGGCAACGCAGGGAGTTTGGCATGTTGCAACACCGGCTCTGGACCTACCTTGATGAAGTGGCGCGCTGCGGATCTATCCGCAAAGCGGCCGGACGACTGCATATCTCGGCTTCGGCTATCAACCGCCAGATCCTTGCGCTGGAAGAGGAGTTGGGGACACCGTTGTTCCAGCGCCTGCCCAGGAAAATGGTATTAACGGCGGCAGGGGAAGTGTTGATCCACCACGTGCGGCAGACCTTTAAAGAGCTGGAATGGGCACAAATCAAGATTGAAGAGCTGAAGGGATTAAGGCGAGGCGAAGTGACGGTCGCGATGATGAGCGGGCTGGCCGCCAATTTAATCCCACGAATGGCGGCTGAGTTCCGCCGGGCAAATCCGCGGGTAAAATTGATCCTCCGACAGATGACCACCGGCGATGACATTACTGCCGCAGTAGAGTCAGGGGAGGCCGATCTGGGGCTGGGCTTTGATTTTGATCTGCCGCCCTCTTTGCGCATCCTGGGAAGTGCCGTTGGCCGACTGGGTGCCGTTGTTGCGCCGGGTCATCCACTGGCCGATAAAACCAGCCTGCGCCTGAGCGACTGTGTCCCTCATCCGCTGGTGATTGCTGATAAGTCGATGGTGATCCGCCCGTATCTCAACGAACTGTTTGCCAGAGCGATGGTGACCGTCCATCCGGTGATTGAAACCAACTCGATTGAAGTGATGCGTCAGGCCGCAATGTTCGATCAGGCGCTGACCTTCCTCACCCCGTTTGATATTGAGTTTGATCTGCGTAGCGGGCGACTGATGTATATCCCGGTGAGGGAGTTATCGCAGCAGGCACAAACGCTGATGTTGATTGGCCACGATCGCGGCACCAGCGCTATTGGTAGCGTGCTGGCAGAAACGATCAAAGCCATGATGAGCCAGATGGCATAAGGGCGTTGCCGCTAAGACAACGCCACCTCGCGAGATTAACGCTGGAAGGGGGGTTGATACGCCTGCACTTCCTGGATCAGCTTGATCAGGGCTTCTGCGGCGCGGTCGGTTTCAATCCTTCCTCGTTCTGCATCAGCCGCAGCTGCATTGCCGGTGGTGCCAGAAGAGTGCAGATCTTCCGCCATCCAACCAAAGCCGACTCCGCCTTCCGGTGTCAGGATACCGCCCGTTTCGGCCAGCGCTACGGAGGCGGAAACAAAGTTCTCCGCATGCTCCATGTGCACCAAATCAGGATGCAGATGCAGCATTACGCTGGTTTCAGATTCGCCCCCGTGAATACCGTGCTGTAACTCTTCAGCACTGAACAGGTCGGAAGAGTCAATGGTACGGAACCAACTGGCGCCGACCGCAAACATCTCCAGTTCGATGCGCAACTGACGGCAGACGATCTCCATTAATTGCGGCTGTCCACCGTGAGAATTCCAGAAAATCAGTTTACGGATGCCGGCACGCCAGGCGCTTTTCGCCACTTCAAACCAGACCTTACCTAATACATCGTAAGGCAGGGTTAAGGTTCCAGGAAAATTGAGGTGCTCATCAGATTTTCCTACCGGTAGCGCCGGAAGGATCAGCACCGGCAAATTTTCCGGCATGATTTCTACCGCGCGGGCAATAATCCCGGCGTTTATTGCCGCATCCACCCTGACCGGAAGGTGCGGACCATGTTGCTCTACCGCCCCAATCGGCAGCACCGCAATCACTTTATCCATCTCCAGTTCACTGAACTCTCTGGTGGAGAGATCCCACCACCAACGAGACGACGGCATAGTCATCGGACGTATTCTCCTGCTGATTTTTTTGTCAGTCTGCGGGCATTTGTGCGCGAATTGAAGCAGCAAAAATGCGGCACAGCGTTGCTTTTTTGGCATCAGAGGGTGGCAAAGATGACACCCGTGCGCGAAACATGATACCAATGCTGGATCGATGTGACTTTTCTCAGGGAGGTATGCGCATGTCAGCCAAACATCCGGTTATTGCCGTCACCGGCTCCAGCGGAGCGGGAACCACCACCACCAGCCTGGCCTTCAGAAAAATTTTCCAACAGCTTAATCTGCATGCGGCCGAAGTAGAAGGCGACAGTTTCCACCGCTTTACCCGTCCTGAAATGGATATGGCGATCCGCAAAGCGCGTGATATGGGCCGCCACATCAGCTACTTCGGCCCGGAGGCCAATGACTTCGCCCTGCTTGAACAGACCTTTGCTGAATACGGTCGCTCTGGCAGCGGCAAATCCCGTAAATATCTGCACACCTATGATGAGGCGGTGCCGTGGAATCAGGTTCCGGGGACTTTTACCCCGTGGCAACCGCTTCCGGAACCCACCGACGTGCTGTTTTATGAAGGGCTTCATGGCGGCGTCGTGACTCCGCAGAATAATGTCTCGCAGCAGGTTGATTTGCTGGTAGGCGTGGTGCCGATCGTCAATCTGGAGTGGATCCAGAAGCTGGTCCGCGATACCAGTGAACGAGGCCATTCGCGCGAGGCGGTGATGGATTCGGTGGTGCGTTCGATGGAAGATTACATCAACTTTATTACGCCGCAATTCTCACGCACGCACATTAACTTCCAGCGTGTGCCAACGGTGGATACCTCTAACCCGTTCGCGGCGCGCGGTATTCCTTCGCTCGATGAAAGCTTTGTGGTGATCCATTTCCAGGCGCTGGAAGATATCGACTTCCCTTACTTACTGTCGATGTTGCAGGGGTCGTTTATCTCGCACATTAATACGCTGGTGGTACCTGGCGGCAAGATGGGGCTGGCGATGGAGCTTATTATGGGGCCGCTGGTTAAGCGTCTGATCGAAGGCAAAAAGATAGAATAAAGCCCCGAGTCTGCGGGGCTTAGTGCCGAGTCATTGGGTAATTTAAGCCGGTAACTCAATCACTTCATAGCTGTGGGTGATCTCCACCCCTTTGCCCAGCATTAGCGCAACCGAGCAATATTTCTCAGCGGAGAGATCGACCGCCCGGGAAACGGCTTTATCGGTCAGCGCTGCGCCGGTGACGATAAAATGCAGATTGATGTGGGTAAATAAGCGGGGGGCCTCTTCACGCCGTTCGGAGCTCAGCTTTACTTCGCAATCCTTCACCTCGTGGCGGCCCTTCTGCAGGATGGAAACCACATCAATCGCGCTGCATCCTCCCGCCGCCATCAGCACCATCTCCATCGGGCTGGGTGCTTTATCGCCGGCATTTCCGTCCATCAGAACCTGATGCCCGGATGAGGATTCTCCCAAAAACGTTAACCCTTCAACCCACTTGACTCGAGCCTGCATAACAAGTTCCTCTAATTCATTCAGTTATCGCCACATTACGCTTTAGACAGAAAAACGGCAATGCGGCAGTTTTCACACTATGCTGAAGCGAGACAACACAAGACACTCATTGAAAGCTGTGCTACAAACAAAGCTGTAATATTTTCGTCAGTACTCTACAGGCACGACGAAACGAATCACATAACGAGCCAGGCTTTTAACAGAGGCCCGAATAACTTTCCTGATGGGAAACGCTTGACTATTTCAACGCCTGACAGGGAACTCTGCCCCTGTATTTAGGCACGATTACAACAGAGGATAACAGCGAATGGTTCTCGGCAAACCGCAAACAGACCCGACACTTGAATGGTTCCTGTCACATTGCCATATTCATAAGTATCCATCCAAGAGCACGCTGATTCATCAGGGTGAAAAGGCAGAAACCCTCTACTACATCGTCAAAGGTTCAGTAGCGGTGCTTATCAAGGATGAAGAAGGCAAAGAGATGATCCTCTCTTACCTCAATCAGGGCGACTTTATTGGCGAGCTTGGCCTGTTTGAAGAAGGTCAGGAACGCAGCGCATGGGTACGCGCTAAGACAGCCTGTGAAGTGGCTGAAATCTCGTACAAAAAATTCCGTCAGCTGATTCAGGTTAACCCTGACATTCTGATGCGCCTGTCTGCCCAGATGGCGAATCGTCTGCAGGTTACGTCAGAGAAAGTGGGCAATTTAGCTTTCCTCGATGTGACTGGTCGCATCGCGCAGACGTTGCTGAACCTGGCAAAACAACCTGACGCAATGACTCACCCAGATGGGATGCAGATCAAAATCACGCGTCAGGAAATAGGGCAAATTGTTGGCTGTTCACGTGAAACAGTGGGACGTATTTTGAAGATGCTGGAAGATCAAAACCTGATCTCGGCACACGGCAAAACTATCGTTGTCTACGGCACTCGCTAATCGGCTCTGATCCACGGCGCAACGGCTGTTGCGCCTTTTTATTTGGTACGGAGTGATGTGGCGTCGACTGATTTATCATCCGGAGATTAACTACGCATTGCGCCAGACGCTGGTGCTCTGTTTACCCGTCGCCATGGGATGGCTGCTGGGCGATTTGCAAAGAGGGTTGCTGTTCTCCTTAGTCCCTGCCTGTTGCAACCTCGCTGGACTTGATACTCCTCATAAACGCTTTTTCAAACGCCTGATCGTCGGCGGAAGCCTGTTCGCCTTCAGCAGTTTCCTGATCCAGTACCTGGCCGGACACCACGTTCCCCTGCCCGTTATCCTGTTTTCGATGGCGATGCTGCTTGGCGTCACCGGTGAGATCGGCCCTTTGCATGCTCGTCTGCTTCCCGGCTCCTTGATTGCCGCCATCTTCACACTCAGCCTGGCTGGACGAATGCCGGTCTGGGAACCGCCGATACTCTACGTGCTCGGCACCATCTGGTACGGCGTGTTTAACTGGTTCTGGTTCTGGCTGTGGAAAGAGCAGCCGCTGCGGGAAACGTTAAGCCTGCTCTATCGCGAGCTTGCCGATTACTGCGAAGCGAAATACACCCTGCTAACTAAGCTCACCGATCCGGAGAAAGCGCTGCCTCCGCTGCTTGCTCGTCAGCAAAAAGCGGTAGATCTGATCACCACCTGTTATCAGCAGATGCATATGCTGTCAGCCACCAACAACAATCATCATAAACGGCTGACCAGAGCTTTTCAGGTCGCGCTGGATTTGCAGGAGCACATCTCGGTCAGCCTGCATCAACCGGCCGAAGTGCAACAACTGGTCACGCAAAGTCATGCAGAAGCGGTGATCCGCTGGAATGCGCAGACCTTAGCCGCAAGACTGCGCGAGTTGGCCGACGATATTCTCTATCACAAGCTCCCCAGTCGCTTCACCATGGAGAAGCAGCTGCAGGCGCTGGAGAAGATCTCCCGCCAGAACCCTGATAATCCGGTAGGGACGTTCTGCTATTACCATTTCAGCCGTATTGGCCGGGTATTACGCACCCAACGCCCGCTCTATCAGCGGGATTTAATGGCCGACCGACAGCGCCGCCTGCCGCTGATCCCGGCAATCAAAAGCTATCTGTCGCTGAAATCGACTGCCTTTCGAACCGCCGCCCGCTTCGCCGTAATGCTGACTTTTGCCAGCTCGCTGGCGCTGTCCTTTAATCTGCCCAAACCCTACTGGATCCTGATGACGGTGATGTTTGTCAGCCAGAACAGTTACAGCGCTACCCGCGTCAGGATCCAACACAGGGCTTTAGGCACGCTGGCCGGGCTGATTATTGCGGCAGTGACGTTAAGGCTGCAGGCACCGGAATCTGTCGTGCTGCTGGTGATGCTGGCTATTACCCTGGTCAGCTATCTGTTCATTCGCAAGTTCTATGGCTACGCAACGATTGGCTTTACCGTCACCGCGGTGTATACGCTCCAGCTGCTCTCTTTGAATGGCGCAGATTTCCTGCTCCCCCGTTTAATGGATACGCTGATGGGGTGCCTGATCGCCTTCGGCGGCATGGTCTGGCTGTGGCCACAGTGGCAAAGCGGGCTGCTCAGGCAAAATGCGCACGATGCGTTGGAAACCTATCAGGATGCTCTTCGCCTGCTGCTGGGCAACGAACAGGAGTCGGTGAAGCTGGCTTATCAGCGTATCCGCGTGAATCAGGCCCACAATGCGCTTTTTAACTCGCTCAACCAGTCGATGCAGGAGCCAGGGTTTGATCCCAGCTATCTGGCAGACATGAAGCTTTGGGTGACACACAGCCAGTTCATTGTCGAACACATCAACGCCATGACCACGCTGGCGCGTGAACACACCATGCTGACCGCCTCATTGTCCGAGCGCTATCTGCAAGCCTGTGAGGTGGCGCTCCAGCGTTGCCAGCAACGCCTGGAGTATGACGGGCCGAGCTCAGAAACCAACGTGCTGGATACCCAGATGGAGTTGAATCAGGGGCCGGTGACCATTGTGGAGAGGCATCTCAACGGTATTCTGAGGCACCTGAGCGTGATGCACACCATTTCGTCGCTGGCCTGGAGTTCCCGGCCACATCATGGGCGCTGGTTATCACGGCGGTTGAGGAAATCGACTTAAGGAAAGGGTGAAAGTCAGACTGCGGGGATCGGCAAGAAGGCTCAGGGAGCTCAACAACTCAGCTCCCTGGTGTGCCCGTTAAGACAGCACTTTTTCTACGGCTTTGGCGAAGCGCGCCATGCCTTCTTCGATGTCGGTCGGCTCAATCACCAGCGATGGCGCAAAGCGGATCACATCCGTACCGGCATTCAGGATCATCACACCTTCAGCCGCAGCGGCGTTCAGAATATCGCGTGCTTTGCCTGCATGCTGTGGCTTCAGCTCCGCGCCAATCAGCAACCCTTTCCCACGGATGTCGCTGAACAGATCCAGCTTCGCGTCCAGAGCTTTCAGCGCGGTGACAAACAGCTCACGACGCGCTTCAACACCACTCAATACCTCCTCAGTATTGATGATATCCAGCGCGGCTTCCGCAATGGCACAGGCCAGCGGGTTTCCACCGTAAGTGGTGCCGTGTACGCCCGGTGACATACAGGAAGCGATCTCGTTGGTGGTCAGCATGGCACTGACCGGGAAACCGCCGCCCAGCGCTTTTGCGGTGCTCAGGATATCTGGCTTCACACCGTAATGCTCATAGGCGAACAGCTTACCGCTGCGGCCCATGCCGGACTGCACTTCATCCAGCACCAGCAGCGCCTGATGTTCATCACAAAGTTTGCGCAGCCCCTGCATAAATTCAACGGTAGCGGGCATTACGCCCCCTTCGCCCTGAATCGGCTCGACGACGATAGCGCAGGTGTGATCATCAATCACCGCTTTGACTGCGTCCAGGTCGTTGAACGGCACATGCACGATATCGGCTGGTTTCGGGCCAAAGCCGTCGGAGTATTTCGGCTGCCCCCCCACAGAAACGGTAAACAGCGTGCGGCCATGGAAGCCGTTGTGGAAAGCGATGATTTTGCTTTTATACGGTGAATGGCGTGTTGAGGCGTAGTAGCGGGCCAGCTTAAAGGCAGCTTCATTGGCTTCGCCGCCGGAGTTGGCAAAGAACACGCGGTCAGCAAAGGTGGCAGCAATCAGCTTGCTGGCAAGGCGCAGTGCCGGTTCGTTGGTGAACACATTACTGGTGTGCCACAGCGTTTCGCCCTGGGTTTTTAACGCTTCCACCAGCACAGGGTGACAATGTCCTAATGCGGTGACCGCAATCCCACCGGAGAAATCGATGTACTCTTTGCCCTGCTGATCCCAGACACGGCTGCCTTTGCCTTTTACCGGCACAAACTGTGCTGGTGCATAAACAGGCAATATCACTTCATCAAATGTTGCCCGCGTTACCGCTAATTTATCCGCTGCCATTGACTACCTCATCATTTGTAACGTTGCAGGAAAGTGAAATTATAATCACAAAATATGCATAATAAATCACTCAAAGGCAATTTATTTCAGCTGGAGAAAATTGCCGAGCAGGTGATGTCCTTGCTCACTGAGGATACTTTCCGGGTGGAACTGCACGCCCTGGAGCGGAAGGTGACGATGACGGAAGCCCATTATCTCGTCCGCCTTGCCCTCTGCAAGCGTCCAGGCCGTCACGTCAAATTCGTCCGGCAGCGAGCCATTTTCCACAATCAGCGAATGGTAGCGGGTGACGGTAAGCGGATGATTAAGGCCGGCAAACACCCCGCCGTCGTTGTGCTCGATAGCTGAAACTTTCCCGTGCATCACTTCGCGGGCCCGCACCACTCGTGCGCCAAATGCCTGTGCGATGGCCTGATGCCCAAGGCAAACGCCCAGAATCGGCAATTTTCCGGCGAATTCACGGATAGCGGCCAGTGAAACCCCCGCGTCGTCAGGCGTGCAGGGGCCAGGAGAAATGACCAGATGCTCGGGCTGTAAAGCCGCTATCTGCTCTAAGGTAATCTCATCATTTCTGTGAACCTCAACTTCGGCTCCCAACTCGCAAAAATACTGGTAGAGGTTCCAGGTAAACGAGTCGTAGTTATCAATAAGCAGCAGCATGGTGGCTCCGGGCGGGATCAGGACGGCGCTATTCTACGCACTTTCCTGACGTTCGCTTACCACTTTGCCAAAGGCGGCGGTTAACAGGCTCAGATCGCCCTCAAGGCTGGCAAGGTTCGCAGACTGCCAGCTTTCGCGATCGATTTTCTTCCACTGAATATCAAACCCTGCCTGAATGATCACCTGCTCAAACAGCAGACGCTGAGCTCGTCCATTACCGTGCAGGAAGGGATGCAGTACCGTGAATTCGCAGTAATACCAGGCAAGACGTTCGGTCAGCTTTTCCAGAGGCAAATCGGCCAGGCCATGTTCATCCTCAAGCGACTGCATCAATGCATTGCCCTCCTTCTCGATATATTCGAAATGGCAGCAGGGCGTGTCGCCCAATTGAAGATCAACGCAACGCAACTCTCCCGCATCCTCAAGGACGTCCTGAAACAGGGCATGGTGAAGGGCACGCAAATGGGGAAGTCCGGGATGCGCAGGACCTGGGTCCAGCGTTGTGCTGCCTAATTGAAAACTCGCGAGGAAATTCGCTTCAACTCTTTGCTGCCAGAGGGTGTGTTTCTGTTTCTCAGTGACTTTTTTGGACATGCTGCCTCCAAAGACGAGGTGATTGATGCTCAATGCGGCCTGGCGGCCGCGTGCAGATTGCCTGCACTCAGTATAAGCAGCAATCACCCATCGGGAGATTAAGGCAGCACTTTTGCGGAGAGGATCACCACAGGTTTCACTGGAACATTCTGGTAAGGACCGACGTTCTGCGACTGAACCTGGGAGATTTTGTCAGCCACGTCCTGACCTTTCACAATCTTACCAAACACGGCATAGCCAAAGTCACGCTGGCCGTGATCGAGGAAAGCGTTATCCGCCACGTTGAGGAAGAACTGGCTGGTGGCGCTGTCCTTATCCGCAGTACGGGCCATGGAAATGGTGCCACGCTTGTTAAGCAGGCCATTGTCGGCTTCGTTTTTGATCGGCGCATTGGTTGGCTTCTGCTGCATATCAGTCGTGAAGCCGCCACCCTGTACCATAAAACCAGGGATTACGCGGTGGAAAGTGGTGTTGTTGTAAAAGCCGCTGTTGACGTAATCAACGAAGTTTTTCGTCGAGATTGGGGCCTTCTGATTATTCAGCTCCAGCTCAATGTTGCCAGCTGAAGTCGTCAGCATCACATGCGTATCTCCTTTGGCTGCCAAAGCAGAAACGGAGATCGAGGACAGCGCGAGAACGGTAGCAACCGCTGTCAAAGTACGTTTTAACATGAAAGATTCCTTACTAAGGGCTACAGGCAAGAATAACCAATTGATTGTAAAGAGGCGCTTACCCGTGCGCCAGCGTTTTACCTATATTTACGTCGAAAGTCCTGCAGGCAATCGCTTGCGATTGCCAATAAACCGTGAGGATGATCACGTTATTAATGAATATGAAAACAAATGTTTCATTAATTATTTAAGCTGATCACGATTCTCGTTACACTTCCGACGCTTACCGTGGGCGTCCTGCCTCACACTCCCTTTGACTCACAGGTTTCCAATTATGACTAATCGCGATCGCATCGGGCTTACCTGGATCAGCTTCTTCTCTTATGCGCTTACCGGCGCAGTGGTTATTGTGACCGGGATGGTGCTGGAAAATATTGCTGCCTATTTCCAGTTACCCGTCGCCCAGATGAGTAATACCTTTACCTTCCTGAACGCCGGTATCCTGGCTGCGGTGTTTCTGAATGCCTGGCTGATGGAAATTATTCCACTGAAGCGCCAGCTGATCTTTGGGTTTGTGCTGATGGTGCTGGCGGTGCTGGGGCTGATGAACAGTCACAACCTGAGCATCTTCTCCCTGTGTATGTTCGTGCTGGGGGTGGTCAGCGGCATTACCATGTCGATTGGTACCTTCCTGATTACTCATCTCTACGAAGGGCGTCAGCGCGGTTCTCGCCTGCTGTTTACCGACTCCTTCTTTAGCATGGCTGGGACTATTTTCCCGATTATTGCCGCCGCCATCCTCGCCCGCTCGCTGCCGTGGTACTGGGTTTATGCCTGTATCGGCGTGATCTACGTGGCGATCTTTGTGCTGGCACTGTGCTTTGAATTCCCGGTACTCGGTAAGAAAGCGCCTAATCAGCCGCAGGGCGAGAAAGAGAAATGGGGCGTTGGCGTGCTGTTACTCTCCATTGCAGCACTCTGCTATATCCTCGGTCAGCTGGGCTTTATTGGTTGGGTGCCGCTGTATGCGACCAAAACCATGGGCATGGATATCAGCCAGGCCGGCGGGCTGGTAGGTAACTTCTGGACGTCTTACATGATTGGGATGTGGGCCTTCAGCGCCATTCTGCGTTTCTTCGATCCGCAGCGCATTGTCACCGTACTGGCCTTGCTGGCGACAGGACTGATGTACTGGTTCGTGACCTCTACTGACGCTTCCATGCTGAAGTGGATCATGATCAGCCTGGGCTTCTGCTCCAGCGCAATTTACACCACCATCATCACCCTCGGCTCGCTGCAGACCAAAGTCTCTTCGCCTAAACTGGTCAACTTTATCCTGACCTGCGGCACCGTAGGTACCATGCTGACCTTCGTGGTAACCGGGCCGATTGTTGAGAAAGGCGGCGCGCACGCGGCGCTGTTAACAGCAAATGGGCTCTATGCGGTAGTGTTTGTGATGTGTCTGCTGCTGGGCTTTGTCAGCAAGCATAAGCTGCCTGGCCATATGTCAGCGCACTGATTAGCACACAGACAGAAGAAAGGCCGGGAAACCGGCCTTTTTATTGCGTAGACGAAAGTCAGCGTTCTGCGTTTCGCTTCCTTACCGCTTAAAATCCACCTTCTCACTTTCCTGCAAATGAATGGTGGTTTCCGCTGGCTTCGTCTCTGCAATCACCCTTCCCTGACGGATCGAATAGCGCACCGGCACCTGGCGGCGCAGCGCATCAAAGCCATTCTCAGCAGGCAGAATAATCAGGTTAGCGCTATTGCCGGTCTGGATACCGTAATCCTTCAGGTTCATCGTTCTGGCGCTGTTGTGCGTAATCAGGTTGATGCCCGCATCAATCTGGCCGTATCCCATCAGCTGGCAGACGTGCAGCCCCATATGCAGCACTTGCAGCATATTTGCGGTGCCTAACGGATACCAGGGATCGAACACATCGTCATGACCAAAGCAGACGTTGATCTCCGCTTCCAGCATCTCTTTCACCCTGGTGATACCACGGCGTTTAGGGTAAGTGTCAAAACGTCCCTGAAGGTGGATATTTACCAACGGATTGGCCACAAAGTTGATGCCGGACAGCTTGAGTAAGCGAAACAGGCGTGAAGTGTAGGCACCGTTATAGGAGTGCATTGCGGTGGTGTGGCTTGCCGTAACGCGCTCGCCCATTTTCTCGCGAAGTGCCAGCGCGGCGACCGTTTCGACAAAACGAGATTGCTCATCATCGATTTCATCACAATGCACATCCACCATTCGCTGGTATTTCTGCGCCAGCTCGAAGGTTTTATGCAACGACTCAACGCCATATTCACGGGTGAATTCAAAATGCGGGATCGCCCCAACCACATCCGCACCAAGTTTCAGCGCCTCTTCCAGCAAAGCCTCGCCGTTTGGATAGGACAGAATACCCTCTTGCGGGAATGCCACCAGCTGAATATCTACCCACGGCGCCATCTCTGCCTTCACTTCCAGCATCGCTTTCAGCGCCGTCAGCGTAGGGTCGGACACATCCACATGGGTGCGCACATGCTGGATGCCGTTGGCGATCTGCCACTTTAGCGTCTGTTTAGCCCGCTGCTTCACATCTTCATGGCTCAGCAGTG
This sequence comes from Erwinia sp., assembly GCF_049696395.1. Classification (GTDB taxonomy): domain Bacteria; phylum Pseudomonadota; class Gammaproteobacteria; order Enterobacterales; family Enterobacteriaceae; genus Erwinia. The sequence goes on along the minus strand of NZ_JBAVTT010000119.1, from coordinate 1,029 downwards.
CCTTACGTTCAGCCCAGCGCTGAATGCCCTCGAACAGCGTTCCAGACTCATTCCATGCCGGTTCGCCCGCAGTCTGCGTGGTATCAAGGTGAATATGCGGCTCGATAAACGGCGGAAAAGCGAGGCCACCTTCTGCATCCAATGTCTCCCCTGTAGGTGAAGTCTGAGCCTGAGGGGAAATTTGGGCGATCTTGCCGTCCTGGATCTCAATTTGCCAAAGGCCTTCCCGCAAGGGCAAACGAACATGAGTAATCCATTTCAAATTAACAGCTTGCATACCAGCTCCTGAGGGTCAGTGATCTCTTCTTTAACCATAACATTGTTTGCGCAGGCTGCACGGCAGATTGTCAGGCCGGGACCGATCCGATGCAGTCAAACGCCTGCAAATTCCAATACTTACTAAAAAATACTACGAAATCAGCCATCTACCTATAAAGGAGTATTTAAAAAGTGGCTTGATGTACATCAATAAGCCAGCAAGTGGGCGCGCTATTGTAGCGGCAATAAATTGCATTGTGAGGCAAATATGAGCACCCGACTCGTCATTATTGGCAACGGCATGGTGGGCCACCGGTTAATTGAAGAACTGGTAGAAAAAGCAGCGCCCGGCCAGTTTGCCATCACCGTCTTTTGCGAAGAACCCCGCGTAGCCTACGACCGCGTACACCTTTCTGCTTACTTTTCTCACCATACCGCTGAAGAGTTATCGCTGGTGCGCAACGATCTCTACCTGAAAAACCACGTCGAAGTGCTGATTGGCGAACGCGCCATCACGCTGAACCGTCAGGAAAAGGTTATCCACTCCAGCAGCGGCCGCGCCGTCCATTACGACAAGCTGGTGATCGCTACCGGCTCCTATCCCTGGATCCCGCCCATTAAAGGCGCGGAAGGCCAGGACTGCTTCGTTTACCGCACCATTGAAGATCTCAATGCCATTGAAGCCTGCGCGCGTCGCAGCAAACGCGGCGCTGTTGTCGGGGGCGGATTACTGGGCCTTGAAGCAGCAGGCGCGTTAAAAAATCTGGGCAT
>NZ_JBAVTT010000118.1:0-6741 GCF_049696395.1 Erwinia sp. | reverse complement strand
TTTCGCTTTCAGGCTCGTCAGCTGCTGGCTGTAGCCGTCGATATCGCTCAGGCGTGAGCTGATGACCTGCATCTGAAACCAGATTATCCCGCTCAGGATGCCAATCAGGAGCGCGGCGCAGACCACTATCCAGATCATCGCGGTGGTGGCCGTGGCTCTGATCATGCCCGTCAGCCTGCCGTTCTGCTCGCGGATAGCGTTGCTGATGCTCTGCGAGCTTGATTGCAGTTCCGCGCTGATAGACGTTTCCAGCCTCCCGAACTCGCGCTTCACGCTCTGCTCGGTATCCTGCGCTTGCTGCTTCGATTTCTCCTCGAAGGTCTGCGCCAAATTTAAAATCTCGCTCATAAATCAATCCTTTAAGCCGGATATTTCTGCCGCCGGACGGGTCGGCAATACTGATGCTGCTTTTGGTTTCCCGCGCCACGGTGAGACCGATGTTTTCAAGCTGTTCCACCACGTCCTGCCGGCTGCGTATGACGCCTTGTGCCATCAGGTTCATCAGGCCGGCGGTCAGCTTTTCCGCTGCCTGCTGTTTGTCACGCGGCAGATCGCTGGCCTGCGTCAGTGGGCGACGATAGGCGGGGTCATTGGGGTCACGCAGTCCGAGCCGGTCATTAGTTAGCGTCTGCCAGGCGTTGACCCTGGGACGGTCGGCGCGGTCGAAATAGGGTTGCAGACGTTTCCCACTCTGTAATTCGATGTTCGGGATCACGAAGTTCAGCTCGAGGCGGCCTTTATCCTGATGCTCAACCCACAGACAGGCGTACTGGTCTTTGTCGAGACCGGTCATCAGTGTCTGTTCCCATTCATCCATCAGCCGCGCCTTTTCAGTCTCTGCAATGTCGGCCTCCTGAAAGGACAGCACGCCGGACGTATAAGCACGGGCAAAGTCACAGCTGTCAATCAGCTCGCGGGTACGTTCAGCGTCGCCACGAAGCACACGGGCATCGTCACGCTGGCGATCCTTACCAAGCAGGTAATCAACCGGACCACTGCCCGAACCGGCACCACGTGAGTGAATTTTAACGATCACGATGCTGCTCCAGCAGCTCACCGAGCTGGCGGTCGAGGCTGTTGAGCACCGCAAGCAGGGAAACGCGGTCAGTGGGGTTAAGGCCATCAAGCTGATTAAGGCGGCGGGCGATCTGGTTGAGGTTATTGCCTATTCCGCTGACCTGTCGCAGCAGTTCGGGTTCAACGTCAGGCAGACGGCGCTTTCTGGCGGTGTGTTCTCCCAGACCAAGCTGACGTAGCCATTCGGCAAGATGAGTTCGGTCACACCGGTCAATCAGACGCTGATGCTCTGAGTCAGTGAGCCGGATTTTGATCTCTTTCGTGCGCTTGTCCATTCTCACTCCGCTGAGAAATATTCGCACCCAAAGTGCGAAAGTTGCGCAGTGGATGCCCGGGGTTTCGGGGGCGGCGAGCCCCCTGAACCAGTCACAGACGGTACCTCGTAGAGGGGACGCTGTGTGTACTGGCTTGGGGTAGATATAGTATGTCAGGTTATATCCTCGCTGCAAAAAAAAGCCCTCTCTGGAAGAGGGCTGTTATCTGATATAGGCTTGTTATGGTGTCAACGCAAGAGGGCTGTTATCTGATATAGGCTTGTTATGGTGTCAACGCTAATTAGCTTTATTCTGTGTCGGTGTTGTAGTGTCAACAACATCCCGAACTGCGCTCTCTACGCGTTCTGAATCGTTTTGAATGCTGATAATCACCTCACCAGCTTTGCGCATCAGCGCTACCCCTTGAGCAGTGTTATTAATACTGCCTTTTATGTCCTTTAAAACCTCTTTAGCCAAATGATTATTCTCGACTATAACTAGTTCGATTTCTTCAGTAGCCGTGCTGACATTTGCTGCCAAATTCCGCACTTCGGCAGCAACGACCGCAAAACTTCGGCCCGCGGGCCCAGCTCGCGCAGCCTCAATAGCAGCGTTTAGGGCTATGAGGCGGGTCTGAATAGCAAAGTTTCTGATCGTTCCGACTATCCCGTCAATGCTGTCAGACTGACTGTTAAGGCGCGATATGCCAGCTGATACAACTCTCATGTCTTCCGCAATTCTGTCAATCGTCCGTATACTGTCATCAATAACATCTGCACCAGTCTGCGCACTTTTTTTAGTCTGAATAGCCATATCCCACGCATGTACAGCAGCGTCATGCTCCCGCTGATTGCGAAAAACCTCATCAGTCACGTCGGAAGAAAATTTAACTATTTTGTATAACTGACCATCGCTGTTAAAGATGGGGTTGTAGGTTGCCCGGAGCCAAACGGTTCTACCGCTCCGATCAAGTCGTGGAAATTTACCAGAGAAAAACTCTCCTTGATTCAACATTAACCAGAACTGTCGATATTCATCGCTTTCATACAATGTTTCTGAACAGAAGATCCGATGATGCTGTCCTAACACTTCATCGATCCGGTGACCAGTTGTTTTCAAAAAGTTGTCGTTAGCGTGAAGCACTTCACCGGCGGGACTGAACGAAATAATAGCCATGGATCGATTGATAGCGTTGATGATAGATTCCTGCTCAAGCGCGTACTGCATACGCGAGGTGATATCAGAGGCTATCTTGATGATCTTAAACACCCTGCCTCTTTTGTCAGTCACTGGGATATAGCTAGCCTCAAGCCAAACAGGACGTTTTCCTTTTGCCAAACGCAGGTATTTATCACTGAAGTTCTCACCTGCAGCCAGGCGTTCCCAGAATCGTTTATATTCGGGTGAATTCACAAGCGAAGGTTGACATAACACGCTGTGATGACGCCCCACTATTTCTTCATGCTTATACCCCATAGTTTTAAGAAAAAGTGGACTAGCCTTTTGAATGATGCCCGATGGACTGAATTCAATAACAGGCATTGCTTGACTAAGCGCAATAAAAGAAGCTGATAAATTTTGAGCCCGTCTTCGGTTAAGGAAAAAATTAATATTTTTAAGGAAATTGAAGCGCATTATTTTTACCTGGTGAGATTACAAGTGGTGTAGTTATCGGCATTTCTGAATCAGTAATTACAAATTACTGTGATATTTTTTTATGGTATTGACAAAAACATGATTTTCTTTTTGGCTAGGCCGCGTTGGTAGGTAGTTAATCTCCTAAGTCCTAAATAGCTGCGCGTAATAGTAGATCACTTTGAGGGAACTCAGCCCGGATTGTGCGATCTGATCAATCGCCAAATATCTCACATCACCAAACGGACTGAACCACGTTGAGCATTTATGGCAGGTGCTTCACGATACAATCACGCGGAACCATCAATTCCGTTCGATGTGGCAATTGCTGAGAAAGGTCCACCATTTTATGGAAACCGTCAGCCCATTCCCCGGAGGTAAACATGGTCTGGCAAAAGTGTATCGGTATTAGGCGCAGCTATTTAGCGTTTTTGGGGGCCAAAAAAAATAGCAATTATTTATAAAAAAGCCATAAAAAATTAATTTAATTGTGGCACTCGCACCAACTATTAAAAAATACATTAATATAAAAATCATCTAGAAAAAATTAAAAAAATTCTTCCTAGATGCTAGTTTAAAATAACACTAAAACAACTAATTACTTCGTAACTTTGAAGAGAGGTTACGTAGTAGAATAGTTACTTGGGTAGAGCATACGTCGTGATTCGTCGTCATTTGGAGTTTTGAATTCAATATCTTTTCCAATCAAGCGCACACGAGAAACAGAACTTCTGGAATTGATGGTTTGGAACCAACGTTCTACTTCAGGGAATTCACTTAATCGCCCCTCTCCTAATACAAAGTCAGCACGATCAACCCAAGCCCATGCAGAAATATCTGCAATCGTAAATTCATCACCAACTATAAATTCACGATTATTAAGATGGGTATTTAGTACGGAGTAATGTCTCTCTGCCTCTCGCAAATAACGGTTTTGAGCATAGGTTATTTTTTCTGGCGCAGCACGTTGAAAGTGCACTGATTGACCAGAAAAAGGCCCTAAGCCAGATGCAATAAACATCAGCCATGACAATAACTCACCACGTTCAGAGCTGTGGCCAAGAAACTTTCCGTTTTTTTCCGCGAGATAAAGCAAGATTGCATTGCTGTCGAATATACGAGTGCCGTCATCTTCTATAGCAGGTACTTTACCATTAGGATTGATTGTACGGAAATCCGCGCTATGTTGTTCCCCTTTAGCAGTATCGACAGCAATCAGCTCAAAAGGCAATTCAGCCTCTTCGAGAAAAAGAGCTACTTTTAGTGGGTTAGGGGTGGGGTGGTAGTAAAATTTCAGCACATTTATCTCCTAGTATGCATTGTTTCTCTGCTTATCTCTTATGGTTCCAAGATAAGATGATTTTTTCATGCTGGCTATTCAGGAAAATCCCTCTTATCAGTCAGCGTTATGATTATTTGTTAGCTTTTTCCGTCTATAGTAAGTGGAGCGACTTACCCCCAAAAACAACCAAGGTTCTAATTTTCTTTCACTATTTTTTTGTGGCTTACGCCCCCCGCCTTTACTTACTAATCCTCCAGCCTTGCCTCTCTTTGATTGGGTTTCTGGAATATGGGTTTTTTTAATAAATTCTGCAAAAGAAGATGATGTGAAGTTTTTACTAGTCCATTTAGCTATGCTTTTAGCTATCCCCATAAGTTCGTTTTCGTCTAGAGGAGAAGCTAATTGCAAGTTGTAGGCATTGGCACGCTCATAGCAGGCTTGCAGCCACTGTTCATACTCCGGCCATCCCTGACGGATAGCTCGATAAGCCCACTTGCGGGTCTTATCAAAGAGAGTGCAGTTACGGCCTAAACCGTAGTCGGCTACGATTTTTTTGTCGTTCGCGGCGTTCAGATTGAGCGAATCGGCCAGCCAGTCCAGTGTGTAGAGTTCCGGCTGCCAGACGGCAATCTTCCAGTGCCCGTGGTTCGGATTCTTGCAGATTAACCCCGAATACCCCGCGTCAGCATCCAGTTTTTTACGTAGCGCATTCTCTACGGCGGCGGCGTACTTCAGCGGCTTCATTTTTCCGTCGGGTGCGGTGCGTATTGAGGTTTTCAGCGCATAGAGCAGGTGCGCGTGCCCATTTTCGGGGTTGGTGATGGTCAGCGTGGGGGCTGGGGCGTTTCGATCGCTCCAGTCTATCGCTGCACCGAGGCGGTCAACGTCAAAACCGAGCCAAAACATGGCATGTGGTTGGTTGAACTGGATGTATTTCGCCAGAATAGCGCGCTCTTTTCCCGCGATGCGTACACCAAAATGCGGATCGTCCGAAAAGTACGGCTTGTGCGGTAAACGGTCGTTGAACAAGTTGAGGGCTGGGTTAGTCACTCATGCCAGCGCTTATGGCGGGCTGTTGTCTTGCACTCTGCATGTGCTAATATCCTTCTTAGGTTTTGTGCCTGGCCCTGGTAATCACGCGACTCCGCCAAGATGACTCGTGATTTCCGGGGCTTTGTTTTTTCTGCCGTTAAAGTTACACGCGAACGGCGGCTCCTGTCGAATCCTTCCGTCATAAAGCCTTAATGTGAGGCAAGTTCCTGAAAGAATTTAGGGTTGGCCTGTATAGTCGCCAGCACCTTCGCCGCCAGTCCGGTCGGGTTACGTCTTCCAGCCTCCCAGCTTTTAATGGTGTCGAGGCTCGTTCCGAGCACCTTCGCCATTTCATCCTGCGTCACGTTCAGCTGGGCGCGAATGGCCTTCACATCAGCCAGTTCGTAGCGCGTGACACGGGCTGGCGCTTTAACGCCGTTTTTGATCTCGACGGCTTCCTCCAGAGACGCTTTCAGTTCGTCAAAAAAACTCATGCTACACCTCGTCTTTCAGTAGTTTCGTCAGCTTTTTCAGGTCGGCTTTTTCGGCATCTGTCAGGCTGTCTTTGATGCTTTTCGGGTAGGCCATCACCAGATAGATAATCTCGTCAGTGGCCAGAAGGTAGATCACCCGCGCACTGCCGCTTTTCCCCTGGATGCCTGTCGCCATTCTGATTTTTCGCAGGCCACCGGTCTGCCTGATGAGATCGCCTTTGTCGGGCGATTCAATCAGTGCTTTCTGGAGTTCTTTGAGCTCGTCGTCCGTGGCGATTTGCTTTATCTGACGGGTAAACATCGGCGTTTCGATAAACTCTATCGCATGGCTCACTGCGTCATTCCCTTTGAATTATTAGAGTACATTGTACACCATTATGTTAATGCGTCTACTGCTGTGGTCTCCCATTAACGGGGTTACATCGACGGGCCATGATAACGGGTGTGCTGCCTTTCCAGCTTGAGCTCGAGCTCAAGCTGTTTTACGAACGCATCAACCGGCTGACATTGTTGCTCAAGCTCTCGACCTGCCCGCGCAAGCTGTTCACCTGACTGCTCAAGTGCTGACACACCCTGTCGCTCCGGTTCAGCGCCTGTGAAGTAGTCTCGAACATGTGCTGCAAACTGCTGTAGCTTTCCTGCCACGCCTGATGCTGTTGCTCGTAGCTGGCCTGTAAGCTCTCTAATGCGCTCAGAAGCTGTTTTTCCATCTCGGTCATGGTTTTCTGTGTCCTGTAGGTAGAAATCGTTCAGTGGCGTTTCATGGCCTTCTGGCAGGGTTATTTCGCCGTGTACCTCACCACCGTGTTGCCCGCCGTTGAGGTGTAGGTTTCCACGCCATGCGCTTTCACCGGCAGCACCACCAGATAGCCGTTCTTCTGGCTGTCGTCGCTGTAGATCGTCACCCCCGCGCCGCTTTTCGCTTTCAGGCTCGTCAGCTGCTGGCTGTAGCCGTCGATATCGCTCA
>NZ_JBAVTT010000117.1:0-30779 GCF_049696395.1 Erwinia sp. | reverse complement strand
TTGCGCCGCGCTGGAGCAGGACTTCAAACCGTTGAGCGACTTCCGCGCTACAGCAGATTACCGCCTGCAGATAGCCAAAAATCTGTTGCGCCGTTTTTACGCCTCCCGTTCTGGTGAGCTGACGTTGAGGGAGGTATCACGCTATGTCTCATAATCGCCACGAAGTGGCTGAAGAAGTGATTGCCAGACAGTACCTGGAAGGCATCCAGAGCGGCGTAGGGAAAAGCAACAAGCATGAAAGTGCCGATAAACATGTCTCGGGTGAAGCGGTATATATTGACGATAAGCTGGAACTGCCGGGCATGCTGCACCTTTGCCCAAGGCTGAGTGAACATGCTCACGCCCGTATCCTGAATATCAACGTCGAGCCGTGCTACGCCATTGCTGGCGTGGTGCAGGTGTTAACCTGGCATCAGGTGCCTGGCGAGCTGGATATTGGTCCACTGGAACCGGGCGATCCGCTGCTGGCGAAAGATCTGGTGGAGTACGCAGGTCAGGTTGTGCTGGTTGTGGCGGCAGAAACACCGGACGCCGCACGCCTTGCCGCTGAAGCGGCCATTATTGAATACGAAGTGCTCACGCCGATGCTCGACGTGAAAGAAGCGCTGGAGAAGCACCACTTTGTGCAGCAACCGCATGTTCATCAACGTGGTGATGCTCAGGCTGCACTGGAGCGAGCTACTCACCGGTTACAGGGCGAGTTCCATATTGGCGGCCAGGAGCATTTCTACCTGGAGACGCAGGTAGCGATGGTCATTCCTGGTGAAGACAACTCGCTGCAGGTCTTTTCTTCCACCCAGAACCCAACGGAAGTGCAGAAGCTGGTGGCCTCAGTTATGGGGATCACCATGAACAAAGTCACCCTCGACATGCGCCGTATGGGTGGCGGTTTCGGCGGTAAAGAGACTCAGGCTGCTGGCGTGGCCTGCCTGTGCGCAGTCGCGGCCAGAATGACTCATCGTCCGGTAAAAATGCGCCTTGCGCGGCGAGACGATATGCGGATGACCGGCAAACGCCATCCTTTCTATGTGCGTTATGACATCGGTGTGGACGAGCAAGGGCGCTTCTGTGGGGTAAAAATAGATCTGGCTGGCAACTGCGGTTACTCACTGGACCTTTCCGGATCGATCATCGACCGTGCGATGTTCCATGCCGACAATGCTTATTACCTGGGAGATGCGCTGGTAACCGGTTACCGCTGCAAAACCAACACCGCCTCCAATACCGCTTACCGGGGATTCGGTGGGCCACAGGGAATGGTGGCGATTGAACAGATCATGGATCACATCGCCCGCGAACTGAAGCTGGACCCGCTGGAAGTGCGTAAGCGGAACTACTACGGCAAAGAAGAGCGCAATATCACCCATTACCACCAGAAGGTGGAAGACAATCTGATGGCGGAAATGACGGAACAGCTGGAGGTCAGCGCCTCTTATGCGGCGCGGCGCGAAGAGATCCGCGCTTTCAACGCCACCAGCCCTTATCTGAAGCGTGGACTGGCGCTGACGCCGGTGAAATTCGGCATTTCCTTCACCTCCAGCTTCCTCAATCAGGCTGGCGCGCTGATCCTGATTTACACCGATGGCACGGTACAGCTGAACCACGGCGGCACCGAAATGGGCCAGGGTTTGAATACCAAAGTGGCGCAGATCGTGGCCGAAGTGCTGCAGATCGATGTTGATCAGATTCAGATCACCGCCACAGACACCGGCAAAGTGCCTAACACCTCGCCAACGGCCGCTTCCAGCGGCACCGACCTGAACGGTAAAGCAGCGCAGAATGCGGCGGAAATTCTGCGCGATCGGTTAACAGAAATGTTGTGCAAGCTGCACAGTTGCAACGCTGAAGAGGTGAATTTCAGTAACGGTATCGTGCGGGTGAAAGACAAGCATTTCACCTTCCCGGATGTGGCGCAAATGGCCTGGTTCAATCAGGTTCCGCTCTCCGCGACCGGCTACTACAAAGTGCCAGGCATTCATTACGATCGGCAGGCCGGGCGCGGGACGCCATTTTACTACTTCGCCTACGGTGCAGCCTGTGCGGAAGTGATTATCGATACGCTGACCGGAGAATATCGCCTGTTGCGCGCTGACATCCTGCATGACGTTGGGGCTTCCCTGAACCCGGCGATAGATATTGGACAGGTCGAAGGCGGTTTCGTGCAGGGCGTGGGCTGGCTAACCTGTGAAGAGCTGGTATGGAACGACAAAGGCCGTTTAATGACTGACGGCCCGGCAAGTTACAAGATCCCGGCGATTGGCGATGTCCCTGCGGATATGCGCGTGATGCTGGTAGAAAACCGCAAGAACCCGAAAGACACGGTGTTCCATTCCAAAGCCGTAGGGGAACCGCCGTTTATGTTGGGCATCGCCGCCTGGTGTGCGCTACAGGATGCCGTCTCCAGCGTCAGCAACTATCAGCGGCATCCACTGCTGGATGCGCCAGCAACGCCGGAAAGGGTGTTCTGGGGTGCTGAAAAACTCAGACCAGAGGTGACCGATGCGCACAGATGACTGGATTATGGTGCTGGCCCAACTGCGTGAGCGGCGTGAACCTTGCGTTCTGCTCACCGTGCTGGATGAGAAAGGTTCTGTCCCGCGCGATCGGGGCAGTAAAATGGTGGTCACCGCGACCAAAACCTACCTGACGATTGGCGGCGGGCATCTGGAATTTAAATGTATTGCTACCGCCAGAGAGATGCTTGCCGCGAAACAGCCTCAGCCCTACAGCGAGCATTTTAATCTTGGGGCAAAGCTTGGGCAGTGTTGCGGCGGCATGACCACGGTGCTGTTTGAGCCTCTGTTACAGGTTCAGCCACAGATTGTGGTATTTGGTGCCGGGCACGTCGGTCAGGCGCTGGTTAACCTGCTGTCGACGTTACCCTGTAACGTATTCTGGGTGGATGAACGCCGTGAACAGTTCAGCAGCGTGCCGCCAGGCGTAACGGTTTGCTGCATGGACGATCCCACAGAGCAGGTGAATCTGATGCCGCCAGACAGCTATTTTGTGGTGATGACGCATCATCATCCGCGCGATCTTGAACTGTGCGAAACGATTCTGAAGCGGGGGGATTACCGCTATTTCGGCGTGATTGGATCGCAGACCAAGCGTCAGCGCTTTGACTATCGCCTTGAAGGTAAAGGTTTCAGCCGCCAGCAGCTGGACAGTATGCGCTGCCCCATTGGGCTGCCCGATGTCACCGGAAAATTGCCAGCGGAAATCGCGGTGGCAGTGGCTGGAGAAATTATTGCCACTTATCAACGGGCTGATACTGATTGAGTTGGCTTAGGCGGATTATCCGCCTATGCTGAAGGTCTACCAGGACAAGGAGATCAGCGATGCAAGCCAATCCGTTCAGTCAGCCAAGTACACTGCCTTATCAGGCTCCGCCTTTCGATCGGATTTCCGATGCAGATTACCGCCCGGCGCTGGAAGAAGCGATGGCGCAAAAACGGGCGGAAGTGCAGCAGATAGCTGAAAATCCCGATGAACCGAGCTTCGAAAATACCTATGAAGCGCTGGAGAAGTGCGGGCTGATGCTGCGCCGCGTCGAGAATGTCTTTGGTGCGATGACTTCCGCCAACACCAACGCCACGCTACAGGCGCTGGACGAAGAGATGTCCCCCCAGTTTGCCGCGCTGAACGATGAAATCCGCCTTAACAGCAAACTGTTTGCCCGCCTTGATCGCGTTTATCAACAGCGTGACTCGCTGGAGCTTCCTGCCGAAGCGCTGCGGTTAGTCAACGTTGTCTGGCAGACATTCCAGCTGGCTGGCGCCAGCCTGAGCGACGATCAAAAAACCGCCCTGAAAGCCCTTAATCAGCAGTCCGCCACGCTCAGTACCCAGTTCACCAATCGTCTGCTGGCAGGAACCAAAGCCGGTGGCTTAAGCCTCAGCACCGCCGATCGGTTAGCCGGGTTGAGCGAGGCCGAATTAACTGTTGCGGCTCAGGCAGCTGCAGAGCGCGGTTTGCAGGAACACTGGTGGTTAGCGCTGCAAAACACTACGCAACAGCCGGTGCTGCAGGATCTGACCGATCGGAAAACCCGCGAAATGTTGTTCGACCACGCCTGGCGTCGTACCGAGAAAGGCGATGAAAATGACACCCGCGAGCTGATCGTAAAACTGGCTTCTGTTCGCGCGCAACAAGCGCAACTGTTGGGTTTCAGCAGCTTTGCAGCGTGGAAGTTGCAGGATCAGATGGCAAAAACCCCGCAGGCCGCTCAGGAATTTATGCAGGCTATTGTGCCCGCCGCTACTGCTCGGGCGAAAAGAGAGGCGGCCGACATCCAGGCGGTGATTGACCAGCAGCAGGGCGGCTTCGGTCTGGAGCCCTGGGACTGGTTGTTTTACGCCGAGCAGGTTCGCCGGGCGAAATACGACCTCGACGAGAGCCAGATCAAACCTTACTTTGAAGTGACCAACGTGCTGGAAAACGGCGTGTTTTATGCCGCAACTCAGTTATTTGGTATCACCTTTGCCCGCCGTGAAGACCTGCCAGTCTGGCATCCTGATGTCACCGTTTATGAGATTATTGATAACAACGGTCTGCCGATGGCGTTGTTCTATACCGATTTCTTTAAACGTGAAAGCAAAGGCGGTGGCGCCTGGATGAGCAACTTTGTGGATCAGTCGAAATTGCTGGGCACGCATCCGGTGATCTATAACGTTTGTAATTACAGCAAACCTGCTGAAGGTCAGCCAGCGTTGATCTCCTGGGATGATGTGATCACGCTGTTCCACGAATTTGGCCATACGCTGCACGGACTGTTTGCTGAACAGACCTATCCCACGCTGTCTGGCACCAACACGCCAAGGGATTTTGTCGAGTTCCCGTCACAGATTAATGAGCACTGGGCCAGCAATGAGCAGGTGTTTATGCACTACGCCCGGCACTATAAAACCGGTGAGCCTATGCCGCAGGCGCTGCGCGACAAGATTGTTAAAGCCAGCAAATTTAATAAAGGCTATGACATGACCGAGCTGCTGGCGGCGGCCTTGCTCGATTTTCACTGGCACAGTCTGAGCGCTGAATCTAAACCCACCGACGTGGCGGCCTTCGAGAAGCAGGCGTTACAGGCGGATAACATCGACCTGCCGCAAGTTCCTCCGCGTTACCGTTCAAGCTATTTCCAGCATATCTGGGGCAATGGCTATGCCGCGGGGTATTACGCCTATATCTGGACTCAGATGCTGGCAGACGATGGCTTCGAATGGTTTAACGAGCAGGGCGGCCTGACGGCGGAAAACGGGCAAGTTTTCCGGGAGAAGATCCTGTCACGTGGCAACAGCGAGGATTTAAAGCAGTTGTATGCTGACTGGCGTGGTCAGGATCCAGTGATAGAACCGATGTTAATAAATCGCGGTCTGAAGGAAGCCTGATGCTCTCCTGCAAGTAACCGGAGCGGAAGGTAATATTTGCTCCTCAACGTTTGCAGATGTTGAGGAGCGGTTTCCACTTCTCGCCCCGTTTAGCTTCAGGCCAGCGGGCCGCCCTGAATGGTGTCGCACATACCGTGGAGGATGCGCTCGCCGGTTTCACTTTTTAAATCTTCGTACCACTGTTCGGTCACGTCCCTCTCTTTACCGTGGGTAACATCACAGCGCTTACGGGCCTTCAGCACCAGGTCTTTTACCCGATCGGCGCGTTTAAATTGATAACGCAGCAGGGCATCTTCAATCCCCAGCGAGTTGGTCTGCAGGCAATTCGCCAACACGACAGCATCCTCCATCGCCGCACAGCCACCCTGACCAATATCCGGCGTGGTGCTGTGAGCAGCATCACCCAACAATGCGACACGGCCCTTCACCAGTTCCGGGAACGGATCGATATCGTGGATCTCCACACGGTTGGTGGTTTCCGGGTTAATCTGTCCAATCAGTTTTTGCACGGGTGCAGCCCAACCGGTGAAGTAGCGGGTTAAATCGTCACGAACGCTGCTACGATCCTCGGTCAGACCGGCAGGAAGCGGCACATCAAAGAAGAAGTAAAAACGGTTGTTGGCTACCGGCATCAGCGAAACCCGTTTACCTTCACCGACAAAGGTGGTCCATTGCTGAGCCGGAGCAATGCTTTCGTCAATGTCGACCAGGCCGTTCCAGTTAACATATCCGGCATAGCGGCGCTCAACCGTACGGCCAAGCACATATTTGCGCACCACAGAGTGGGTGCCATCGCAGGCGATCAGCAGGTCGCCATGCGCTTCGCTGCCATCTTCAAACCAGGCCGTTACCCCGTTTTCATCCTGCTCTACACGGGCTACGCGTTTACCGAACTGCACTTTTTCGCGTCCGTAAGTGTCCAGCAGCATGGCCTGGAGTTCAGCCCGGGCGACCGGATAAGGGCGCTCGCCGGAGTCAGCCACCAAAGGATCGAGGCTGAACTGTGTCAGGGTGGTTCCCGTCTGATAATCGTTATAGGCCATGGCTTTCATTGGGCCACCAAGCTTACGGAGTTGCTCTTTCATCCCAAGGAAATTCAGGCACTTCACGCCATTCGGCCAGATGGAAATGGCTGCGCCAACCGGCTTAATCTCTTTGACGGCTTCAAACACCTCGGTCTGAATGCCAAAACGCTGCAGGGCAATCGCCGTGCACATCCCGCCAATACCGGCACCAATCACTATCGCTTTCATCTGTCTCTCCTTTCTGTCATAAGAGTAATTAAGCAATTTCTATACCAATTTCTTATGACGACGAAAGGCGCGGCAGCCGCGGCTTCACGCCTGTCTGAAACAATAGTTTCAACTTAATCCTGCATTATTGTGATGCATTGCACTGTTATGGTGAGTATCTGGTGAAACGCCTGCAATTATGCAGTACGAAAAGTTGGCAAAATTGGCGATCTTTGTCACAGTAACGGCATACCCTTTCCGGAGAAGCCCGAATGGCCATCATCGCCTGCCTGCATGCTGCAAGAAGTAATATTGAGGTGTTTGAACAAGCGCTGCGTTCGCTGGACTTTGGCGATATTCAGCTGCTGCATCGGGTTGAGAATGACTTGTTCGAGCAGGCGGTAGAAGCGAATGAGGTAACGCAGGAGATTGCCGCCGCCACTCGCCAGGCCATTGTTGAATTATGCGAGCATGCTGATGCGGTGATCGTTACCTGCACCACATTGGGCGTGGTAGCCTGGGACGCTAAGCAATTCAGTAAACCCGTGCTGCGTGTAGATGCCACGCTGGCCAAAGTGGCTTCTCGCTATCATGGCGCCATTCTGGTGCTTTGTACTGCGCACAGCACCGTGGCCGCGACGAAGGCGTTATTTGAAGCCTTTATCCCCGGTGACAGACTGGCCGTTGAGCTGATCCCAAGAGCCTGGGCTTCGTTTAATACAGGCGACATTGAAGGCTATCATCGCGAAATTGCCCACTATGTTCAGCAACGTCCAGACTGTTCCCTGGGCTGCATCGTGCTGGCGCAGGCCTCGATGGCGGGAGCCGAAAAGTACATTAACACCACGCTTGCGGTACTGACCGGGCCTCAGGTCAGCCTGCAGGCGGCTATCGATACGATCCTCTGAGTTAAAGTTAATGAAACGTTAAAAAAGTCTGCTGGTCAGCGTAAAAGTGTTTTATGCTGTCCGCACAACAGGTTACGTCTGGGTTCTTTTATGTTCGATCTGACTTTATTCATTCTGCTGGTTCTGGCCGGCCTCAGCTATTTCAGTAATAACCTTACCGTGGCCATCGCGCTGCTGGTGCTGATTGTGGTCAAAATGACCCCGCTAAGCAGTTTCTTTCCCTGGATTGAGAAGCAGGGCGTCACGGTGGGGATCATCATCCTGACCATCGGCGTTATGGCACCCATTGCCAGCGGAACCATTCCCGGCACCACGCTAATGCACTCTTTCCTGCACTGGAAATCTTTGCTGGCTATCGCTATCGGGATCTTTGTTTCCTGGGTTGGCGGCAGAGGCGTAACCTTGATGAGCAGCCAACCGAGCGTGGTGGGCGGATTATTGATTGGCACCATTATTGGCGTTTCGCTGTTCCGTGGTGTGCCGGTTGGGCCGTTAATCGCGGCTGGATTGGTTTCGTTGTTTATCGGCAAAATGTAGCGGGGGTCTGCTATGATTGCGCTCTTTTTTTTAAAGCGAGAAGTGACCGGTGAGCAATAAACAAGATAAACGTGCAAAACGCGCCAAGACCAAAGCGAAGCAGGCTAACAACAAGCGTTCGCGCGGTAAGCAGTTGGATGCTGTAGGGCGCCAGAGCTATATCGCCACGCCAGAGATGCTGGCGCTGTTTGCCACGCTGCCACCGCTGGATGAAAACGGTGAAATGCCGTTTGTGGCGGACGTTTACCGTTGGTCTGATGAAGAGTACGGCTTTGAAGGCAACGGCAGCAGTGAAGAAGACATGCTGCAGGTTGGCGCATTGTGCGTGCTTTATATTCACTGGCGCACCAGCGGCGCTACCTCGCTGATGCAGAACGAAATGATCGAAGCAGCCATTCGCCTGACTGAAGACAACGAAGCGTTCAAAACCCAGTATGCCGCAGCCGTGGCGGCTGCCCAGGCAGAATAACGAACGCAGGAGAGGGGCAAGACCGTAGGGCTTTCCCCCCAACAATGACCGACATTGCCACAGAAGCCGGTCTCAGAAACCTACGCTACGCAGGTAGTGCAGGCTGGCGGTGACATCTTTCAAGCTGCCAGCCACATCACGGGGATCGCGCTCCTGCTCGATGGTGATCCAGCCTTGCCAGTTCAGCTCAGCGAGCAGCGCTCTTACCGCCGGATAATCAACATCTCCGCTACCAAGTGGGCACATCACCCCAGCCGCGCAGGCGCTGAAGAAATCCTGTTGCTGGCTGATGGCCGTTTCAAAAACCGCTTTGTTCACATCTTTAAAATGCAGATAGTCGATGCGGTCAGCGTATTTTCTTAACCAGGCCACAGGATCCAGCCCCGCGTAATAGAGGTGACCGGTATCCAGACAAAGTCCCGCTTCCGCTTCAGGAATGTCACGGGCGATACGATCGATTTCGTCACCGAATTCGATAAAACCGCCGGCGTGAGGATGGATAACCGGACGCACGCCATAATCCTGCCAGGCAATGCGGCTCAGTTCGCGAATATTGGACACCATTCTTTGCCAGTCCGCTTCCGACAGGCGTTTGGCACGATCGGATTGACCGGCACAGCGGGCACGTTCTGCGTCGCCAAAGTCGATGATCACCAGATAAGGCGGCGGGACATCACTGTCAGCACTGCTGACCGGGACTTTTTGCAAAGTGGCACAAATGGCATGGGTCAGCTCAACCATCTTGCTGAAGTTCGCTTCAGACATCAGGTCATCAAACAGCGTTCCGGCTACCAACGACAGTTGATGGCTTTCCAGTGCCTGCTTCAGGGCAACAGGATCCGTAGGCAGGTAGCCCCACGGCCCCAGCTCAATGCTGCGGTAGCCTGCTTCTCGGGCTTCAGTCAGGACTTTGTTCCAGGGGGGCAGGAACGGGTTTTTAGGGTCATCAACGCCCCAGCTGCAGGGTGCATTGGCAATGGGATAGCGTGGTTTCATCAGTCTGTCCTGTGAGGTAAAGGGTCTTAATGAAACGAGCCTATTTTATAAGGAACTAATATTCCATTTAAAGATTATATGAAATATTAGTTCTTTGAGATGGGTCATATTTTGATCGCCGCGGCGGCGATTCAGGATGGAAAATGAGCGTTTCCGGCACCGTGCGACGCTTAAAAGATCTGAATCAGTCAGGCTCTGCCGCAGAAATGGCTACCTGAGATGCGAGCGACGCAACTTCAACTGATCCTGATGATCATAGGTTTTTTGCTGGCCTTCAGGCGCAGTCAGGCGATAAACCGCCTCATGCAACATGTCATTTAACGGCTGAGCATGGGTCGTTAATTGGTAACGTGACGAGCCAGCCAGTTCAATATCGTCATAACCGATGATGCCTAAATGCACCTGTGGGGCCGTACTCTCCAGCGCATCCATCACCCCGATGGCAAGAATGTCGTTCTCACAGAATATCGCCTCAGTCCATTCGGTTTCCGGCGTGGATTTCAGGTAATGCTCGAAGGCATTGAAACCGCTGGCACGGTTGTAATGGTTGGCTTTCAACAGGGTGATTTCAGCTTCGGCTATGCCAAGTTCTCCAAGGCGATCGCGATATCCTTCGAAACGCAGCAGCTGGGTTGATTCGGTATCAGGGCCTTTCATATAGCTGAAACGCTGGTAACCCTGCTGATGGAGTAAATTGGCCGTTTGATAGCCTGCCTGATAGCCGTCAGTGTTGATAATCTGAATATAGGGATTGTCATCGTTACGGCAGAGTTGCACCAGGGGAATACGGTGAATATCCCGGGCGAGGGCGATCAACTCATCGCTTAACAGCGTGCCGAGAAACAGTAAGCCATCCACCTGCAACTGATCGGCCAGAGTCAGCACGGCCTCTTCGCTTTTTTGCGCACTGATATTGATCAGCAGAGCCATATAGCCGCGCAACTGTAACTGTTGTGTCACCTGGTCCAGCAAAGTGAGCAGATTAGGATTCAGCATTTCATCCACCACCACCCCAATCAGATGTGAGCTTCTCTTGGATAAACTGCGCGCCAGCAGGTTAGGGCGGTACCCCAGTTCTTTTGCTGCCTGCTGTACCCGTTCCAGGGCTAGCGGTGAAATCGAAGCGCCATCAGTAAACGCGCGGGAAACCGTCCATTTCGAGACGCCAGCGAGTTTAGCCACATCGCTGGCAGTGACCTTACGGGCAGGAGGGTGTTGGGGATTTTTTTCGCTCATGAGAACCGCTCACTTTTCATCAGATGCTCAGTGTAATGCACAATACGATCCGCTTCATGCAACCGGGTGCAAAAAAAGTTATTCCTGTGATCTGCCCAGAGAAATTGGTTGACTGCCGTTTGACATAGTTCGCGATCTCTCTGAAAGTTCATCCGTTATCTCAGCGTAGAACAAAATTTGCACCCGGTTGCACGCCTTGTTTTGCACCCGGTTGCAAAGCGGAAGCTGAGACCCCCTTACCCTGTATAAACCCGATAGAAGAGGTCGTTATGTTGAATGGAGAGAAAAAAATCGCCCGTCCACTGCGCTGGGCAATGGTTGGTGGGGGCAGATTAAGCCAGGTCGGGTATAAACACCGCTGCGGTGCACTGCGAGATAACACCGCGTATCAGCTGGTGGCGGGGGCGTTTGATATTGATGCCCAGCGCGGTCGTGACTTTGGGGTCAATATTGGCGTGGAAGCCAGCCGGTGTTACGACAGCTACCCGGAAATGTTTGCAGAAGAGGCTAAGCGCGCGGATGGCATTGAAGTGGTTACCATCGCCACGCCCAACGGCACGCACTATGACATCACCAAAGCGGCATTGAATGCCGGGCTGCATGTGATTTGTGAAAAACCCCTGTTCTTTACCACTGCAGAAGTCAAAGACGTTAAACAGCTGGCTGAAGAGAAAGGGCTGATCGTTGGCGTAACCTATGGGTATTCAGGCCATCAGATGCTGCTGCAAATGCGCAAAATGATCGCCAACGGGGATATTGGCGACGTGCGTATGGTGGAAATGCAATATACCCACGGTTTCAGCGCCAATGACAGCGCGGATAAATTTTCCGATGCGCAGAAATGGCGAGTCGATCCGAAAATCGCCGGGCCGAGTTTTGTGCTGGGCGATCTCTCTACCCACACTTTTTACATTTCTCAGTTGGTGCTGCCTGACTTAAAACTGCATTCACTGCTGTGCGATCGCCAGAGTTTTATCCCGTCACGCGCTCCGCTGGAAGATAACGCCATGGTGCTGATGCATTATCACGGTGGTGCGGTTGGCCGCTTATGGACATCGGCCATTAATGCGGGCTCGATGAACAGCCAGTTTATTCGCGTGGTAGGGTCAAAAGGAAGCCTGCAATGGGGCGATTACCAGCCAAACGAGCTGGTTTATGAGGTGCAGGGCCAGCCAAATCAGGTGATGCATCACGGTATGCCTTACCTGGATGAATCCGCTCTGGCAGACGATCGTCTGGGTGCACTGCACACCGAAGGGTTGATTGAGTCATGGTCGAATATCTACCTGAAGTTCGCGGTAGCTATTGATGCAAAGCAGCGGGGAGATGAGTCGACGCTTGCCGATTTGGTTTACCCGGACATTGATGCGGGCCTGGACGGTGTGCGTTGGGTAGAGAACTGCGTACGTTCTGCTGACAGTGGCGCGGTTTGGGTGAATTTTGAATAAAATGGTGATCAACCAAAAGCGGCGACTAGCCCGTTAACGTTCAGATTTCAGGGCGGATTTCTCCGCCCTGAGTGTATCAACCAGGGTAAATTCCCCGGTCTTTACGGGCCATCAGAATACGTTCGCAGGCCACGATGTAGGCTGCGGTGCGCAGACTACAGGATTTCTCACTGGCTTTATCCCAAACGTGGATCATCGCTTCGGTCATGATCTTGTCCATGCGATCGTTAATCTCACTTTCGCTCCAGAAGAAGCTCGCCATATCCTGTACCCATTCGAAGTAACTGACCGTTACGCCGCCGGCATTACAGATAACGTCTGGCACCACGGTAACCCCGCGTGAAGTCAGCATGTCATCCGCATCAGGATAAGTCGGGCCGTTTGCCCCCTCGAGCACCAGCTTGCAGCTGAGGATTTCAGCACGTTCCCGGGTAATCTGGCCTTCCAGCGCGGCAGGGATCAGAATATCCATCTGCGTGGTCCAGAACGCTTCGCTGGCAATCTCTTCCGCTCCGGGGAATCCAGCAATGTTTTTATTGCTGTTCTGCCACTCGCTAAGCGCAGTCAGATCGATGCCATCGGCATTGAACAGGGTGGCAGAGTGATCCTGAATAACCACCACACGTGCACCGGCTGCCACAAACAGGCGTGCCGCCTCGCTGCCGACATTACCGAAGCCCTGAACGGCAATTTTCGCCCCTTCAATTTCAATACCGGAACGACGAGCGACTTCACGGCCAGTGATATACACACCACGACCGGTGGCTTTTTCACGGCCTAACGATCCGCCAAGGTGGATTGGCTTACCGGTCACTACGCCGGTAATGGTGGTGCCGTGGTTCATGGAGTAGGTGTCCATCATCCAGGCCATCACTTTAGAGTTGGTGCCAACATCCGGCGCAGGAATATCCTTCTGCGGCCCAATGATCAGCCCGATTTCGCTGGTATAGCGGCGGGTCAGACGTTCCAGCTCACCTTCAGACAGTTTAAAAGGATCGACACGAATGCCGCCTTTGGCCCCGCCGTAAGGCAGATTAACCGCAGCACATTTAATGGTCATCCAGGCTGACAGCGCCATCACTTCGTTCAAATCGACGTTGGGGTGATAACGCACACCGCCTTTGCCCGGCCCACGAGAAAGGTTGTGCTGCACGCGGAAACCTTCGAAATGACGGATGCTGCCATCATCCATCTGCAGCGGAATATCGACGATCAGTGCGCGCTTAGGATGGCGGAGGGTATCGATCCAGCGGGTGAGGTCACCAAGGTAAGGCGCGACGCGGTCGATTTGCTGCAAGTAGGTAGACCAGGCCGTTGTGCTGCCTTCTGAAACGTAAGATAGCTTATCCATAACAAACCTTTCATTAATTAGTTAAATGTACTGCGAAATCAGCGGGTGATTAGGTGATACGACTTCTTCGCGGAAGAATCTACCACTAAAGTGACGTTTCCAATTCGTTAATTTAATGTGAAATTTGTTGGCAGGGCGGGATTCGGCAGGGTTATGACGAATAAATAGTTATCACTCCAGGCAGGCTGTCAGGAAAGCTGACAATTATTCCCATACTTATGCAGTAAAAATGCATATGGGTGGCATTGACTTTATTTATCAGAAGTTTGAATGCGATCAAATTTCGCCTTCAGCCGCGAGGAGGGGAACGAGAACTTGCGGGCGAAAGGGCAGGACCAGAGGAGAGTCAAGCCGATGACACATTATTTGTTACATTATAACAGCGTTTTTTTTGCGGCTGCGCTAAACTCGGCCCTCTTTACATTGTCTGACAATTTGATTAAGCATTACTGTGGCAGTTTTCAGAACACTTGCGCTCTGTTCCTGGCATGACATTCACCGGCATTTACGAAGAACCAGATGAAAAAACTGCATTTTTTGACCCAAACCAGGGTCTGTTATTTGATTGCTTTATACACCGGGATCCTGCTCAACCTGCCGATCTTTTTCCGTCGTTTTCACCAGCTACAACATGATGCGATCCTTTCAGTCGGTATAGAAATTGTGGCTGCATTTATGCTGGTCCTGTTTACCACGTTACTGTTATCGATGACCGGAAGATGGCTGTTCAGAATACTGACCACGTTACTGGTGGTGTTCTCGGTGGCCGCCAGCTATTACATGATCTTCTTCAATGTCGATATTGGCTACGGGATTATCGCCTCGGTGATGGCTACAGACAGCCTGGACTTATCGAAAGAGTCGGTAGGCTGGCACTTTATGATTTGGGTGGGTGTGGTCAGCGTTCTGCCTGTGCTGATGTTGTGGCTGGCCCCAATGCCTGAAGCGTCTGTCCGCCGTAAAAATGGCCTGGCTTATCTGCGCCGTGCTGGGGTGATGCTGGTCGCCGCTGTTTGCTGCTGGGTTCCGCTGAAAGTGATGGGCAACCATCAGGATCGGTTGGATAAACAGAATAACCGCATGATGGCCAGCTATGGCGGTGTGGTAGCCGGAACGTATTCTCCCTCCAACTGGCTTTCAGGGATGGGATTACTGGCTTACAGCAGCTGGAGCCAGGCTGAAGACAGCCGGAATCTGTTCGATCCTGCGGCGCACTTCACCTATACACCCCCGAAAGATGTGAATGACCTTTATGTGGTGTTTGTGATTGGCGAAAGCGCCCGTCGTGATCATATGGGCCTTTATGGTTATGAACGCGATAACACGCCGAACCTCGATAAAGAACCTAATCTGGCCGCGTTGCAGGGATACTCTTGTGACACCTCAACCAAACTCTCTTTGCGCTGTATGTTTGTCAGGGAAGGCGGCGCGTCTGAGGCGCCTCAGCGTACCTTAAAAGAGATGAACGTTTTCTCGGTGCTGAAAAAACAGGGCTTCTCTTCTGAGCTGTTCTCAATGCAGAGCGAGGCGTGGTTCTATAACAAAGTGATGGCTGACGATTATGCCCTGCGCGAAACCATCCAGTCTGAGAAGCGCAACGTAGGCAAGCCGATTGATGATATGGCGCTGGTAAACGAGTTGAAAGACTCCATTGACCGCCATCCGCAAGGGAAACATTTGGTTATCCTGCACACCAAAGGTTCTCATTACCTTTACACCGAACGCTACCCACGTTCGTTTGCGCGTTACAAACCGGAGTGTCAGGGCATTGATGACCAATGTTCTACGGAAGAGATGGTGAACTCCTACGATAACAGCCTGCTCTACACTGACCACGTTCTGGAACAAGTGTTTAACCAGCTGCGGGACAAAAACGCGATCGTGTTTTATGCCTCCGATCACGGCGAGTCTATCTCGAAAAATATGCACTTCCACGGTACGCCACGTGACGTAGCGCCAATGGCTCAGCGCACCGTGCCGATTATGGTCTGGGCTTCAGACAAGTTCCTGCAACACCCTGACAACGCCACGGCGTTCCAGCAGTTGAAGAAACTGGCGAAGGATAAAACCCCGGTGTTCCACGAGAAGCTGTTCGACAGCATCCTCGGTTGCATGGGCTATACCTCACCAGACGGCGGCATCAACGAATTACGCAACTGGTGTCACGTTAACCCTTGATCTTCAGGGAGGTCTTCCGGGCCTCCCTCACTTCATCTCCCTCTGGCAGATCCTGAGCGCTATACTGACTCTTTACCGTACTGTAACGCCGGAAGGTCTGCGCCATTTCTGCTGCGCTGACTGCATGAAGAGTGAGCAAACGACTGAGCTGGAAGCGATCCTTTAGCCGATAGCTTTGCCTGAACCGGCACAAGCGGGTATTCTACTGCCCATATTTACTGTGACAGTATCAATTGAGGTCGACATGATTATTAAACCACGCATCCGTGGCTTTATCTGTGTTACTGCCCATCCGGCGGGTTGCAAAGCTAACGTTGAGAAACAAATCGAATACGTGACCAGCCACGGCAAAATTGCCAATGGCCCGAAGAAGGTGCTGGTGATTGGCGCTTCAACAGGTTACGGCCTTGCTGCACGTATCTCTGCTGCATTCGGTTGTGAAGCCGATACGCTGGGCGTGTTCTTTGAGCGCGCCGGTGAAGAAACCAAACCGGCTACCGCGGGCTGGTACAACTCAGCGGCTTTTGAAGAGCTGGCTGAAGCCAAAGGCCTGTATGCAAAAAGCATCAATGGCGATGCTTACTCTGACGCTGTGAAGCAGAAGACTATTGAGCTGATCAAGCAAGATCTGGGTCAGGTAGACCTGGTGGTTTACAGCCTGGCTTCTCCACGCCGTACTCACCCAAAAACCGGTGAAGTGTTTAACTCCACGCTGAAGCCAGTGGGGAAATCGCTGACGACTCGCGGCCTGAACACCGATAAAGAAACCATCACCGACATCACGCTGGAACCGGCTACTCAGGAAGAGATTGACGGCACCGTAGCGGTAATGGGTGGCGAAGACTGGCAGATGTGGATTGAAGATCTGAAAGCAGCAGGTGTTCTGGCTGACGGCGCGAAGACGACCGCCTTCACCTACCTGGGCGAGCAGATTACCCATGACATCTACTGGAATGGATCAATCGGCGAAGCTAAGAAGGATCTGGACAAACGCGTTCTGACTATCCGTGAGAGCCTGGCTGAAAAAGGCGGCGACGCACGCGTTTCCGTGCTGAAAGCCGTGGTGACTCAGGCAAGTTCGGCGATCCCAGTGATGCCTCTTTATCTGTCACTGCTGTTTAAAGTGATGAAAGAGAAGGGAACACATGAAGGGTGCATCGAGCAGGTCTACGGCCTGTTTAAAGACAGCCTGTACGGCGCATCGCCAATTCTGGATGACGTGGGCCGTCTGCGTGCGGACTATAAAGAGCTGCTGCCTGAAGTCCAGGACGAAGTGGTGAAACTGTGGCCAACCGTGACCAACGAAAACCTGAATGAAATCTCTGATTTCGTCGGCTATAAAACTGAGTTTATGCACCTGTTCGGTTTTGGCCTGCAGGGCGTGGATTACGAAGCAGACGTAAACCCAGATGTTAAAATCAAAAATCTGGTGCAGATGTAAGTTCTGATTTGCCCGGATAACAAGCCTGTCTTCGGACAGGCTTTTTTTTGCTCATAAAAAAGCGCTTAGCTAATCAGGCCGGTTAGTTATTCAGCATACCGGCTTCAAGCAGAGTGACCATCGCCTGCAGATTGGCAGAGCGGCTTCCTTTCCGCCACACCAACCAGATATTCAGGTGCCCCCGCTCTTCCGCTACTGGCCAGGCCATAACGCTGGATCTGCCCGGCATATTTTCCAGCATACTTTTGGGGATCATCGCCAGCCCGGCACCGGCGCTGACACAAGCCACGATGCCATGATAGGACTCCATTTCAAAAATTTTACCCGGCGCGGCATTATCCAGCGCGAACCAATTTTCAAACAGCCGGCGGTAAGAGCAGTTGGCGCGAAAAGCATAGATTGTTGAACCATTGATATCGTCAGCGCAGTTTACTGGAGGATGGTTCAGCGAGGAGATCAGCACCATTTCTTCGGCGAAGGCAGGCACGCCTTCCAGCTGGGGATGTTTGGGTGGGCCATCAATAAAGACCGCGCTGAAACGGCCAGACAGCAGGCCATCTGTCATATCACCGGAAGGCCCGGTAGAGAGGTCAAGTTCCACCTCTGGCCACGCCTGATGATAGCGGGCGATCAAGGGAGGAAGGCGAACAGCAGCCGTGCTTTCAATCGCCCCAAGGGTGAAAACCCCTGCGGGATGCTGGCTGGAGACCCGTTCACGGGCCTCTTCAGTCAGAGCAAGGATGCGGATAGCGTAATCCAGCAAGGTTCTTCCCGCGTCAGTGATATGCAGGCGCAATTTCTCGCGACTGAACAGCAAGACGCCCAATTCCTCTTCCAACTGGCGCAAGCGTGTGGAGATATTCGATGGCACGCGATGCAGGCGCTCGGCAGCCGCGGTAACGCTACCTTCTTCCGCTATGGCGCGGAACACCTCCAACTGAGTCAGGTCCATAACATTCTCATTATGAGTAAGATATTTTCATTATTATTCATTTTTAAAGAAAGCATCGCAAGCCTATGATGAAGGCATCAAGATAATCCCTTTGTTTCGGGCACGCTGCCCACGGATCAGGAGAAGTTTATGAACGCTACAACAGGTGCACTTTCACGTAATCCCTTTACTGGCGAAGTGTCTCGTAACACGCCTTTTGCTTCCTCTGCAGAGGTCGATACGGCGCTGCAACAAACCTGGTCAGCTTACCAGGACTGGCGTGTCAGCAAGGTGGCCGAACGCAGCGAGCTGCTGCTGTCTGTCGCTGGTGGTCTGCGTCAACATGCACGCGAGCTGGCGGAGATGATGACGGATGAAATGGGCAAACCCGTTACACAAGGGCTGGCCGAAGTCGAAAAAAGCGCGCGACTGTGCGAATGGTATGCCGCACAGGGACCGGAGTTCCTCAAGCCAGAACCGACTCTGGTAGAGAACGATAAGGCCTTTGTACAATATCTGCCGCTTGGCCCGATTCTGGCGGTAATGCCGTGGAACTTCCCGGTCTGGCAGGTTCTTCGCGGTGCAGTGCCCATCATGCTGGCCGGTAACAGCTATTTGCTGAAGCCAGCGCCGAATGTGATGGGCTGTGCGCTCCTTTTGCAATCGATTCTGACTGCCGCAGGCGTTCCTGAAGGGCTGTTTAACGTCGTGAATGCGGATAATGATGCGGTAGCAAAAATCATCAACGATCGCCGCATTGCCGCGGTGACGCTGACGGGAAGCGTCCGTGCTGGTGCCGCAATTGCCGGTCTTGCTGGTGCCGCCATCAAGAAAAGCGTGCTGGAACTGGGCGGTGCAGATGCCTTCATCGTGCTGGCTGATGCGGATATTGATGCGGCAGTAAAGGGCGCCATTTCGGGCCGTTTTGCTAACAGCGGGCAGATTTGTATTGCCGCAAAACGCATCATCATTGAATCTGCGGTGTTTGAAGAGTTCCGCGACAAGTTTGTCGCGGCGGTAAAAGAGATGAAAGTGGGCGATCCTCGTGATGAATCCACCTATATCGGCCCGATGGCGCGCTTCGACCTGCGTGACGAACTGGACTCTCAGGTGCAGGCGACGCTGAAAGAAGGGGCAGAGTGTCTGCTCGGCGGCCACGTTATTCCAGGCGATGCCAATTTCTATGCGCCTACCGTATTAAGCAACGTGAAGCCGGGCATGACCAGCTTTAAACAGGAGCTGTTTGGCCCGGTAGCTTCGCTGATTGTGGCAAAAGATGCCGCAGAGGCCATTGCGATGGCCAACGACTCGGAGTTTGGCCTGGGCGGCAGCCTCTGGAGCCAGGACCTGGCGAAAGCCCGCGAACTGGCTGGTCAGATTGAAACCGGTGGCGTGTTTATCAACTCCCCTAGCTTCTCCGATCCTCGTGTGCCAATTGGTGGTGTTAAGCACAGCGGCTATGGTCGTGAGCTTTCTCACTTCGGCATCCGCGAGTTCACCAATGCGCAGACAGTCTGGCAGGAAAGTTAAGGGCTTTGGTTGAATACCCCTTTTAGCGCCAGCTTTGTTAAGGGGCTAAAAGGAGGAATCAGACGAATTATTCCAGCCGGTGGAGAAAATCCCCCGGCTTTTTTTCGGCTAAAGATTCACTTAATGTCACATTTATCCACACAAAGTCATTAAATTAACTAACCTTTTACTGACAGGTACAACGGTATTGTCCGTTTCTATCTCGTCGTGCGTATTTCGTAAAAGGAGTCTGTGAATGTCATCCCAAGCCACATCCCGTAGTTCCTGCCTGGCTGTTGCGCTCTATTCGTTGTTGAACCCTGTGCCTCTGGGCTTCTTTGTTGCCGCCTGGCTGTTCGATATTATTTATATTTACAGTACCGAAATCGTCTGGACCAGAGCTGCCAGCTGGCTGATCGCCTTTGGGCTGGTCATCGCCATTATTCCCCGTCTGATCAACCTTGTGCAGGTTTGGGTTGGGCAATCGTATCCTCAGGGATCGGCGATAAAAATACACTTCTGGGCCTGGCTGCTGGCGATTGTGCTGGCTATTTTTAATGCCTTTGTCCACAGCCGTGATGCCTTTGCCGTCGTGCCAACCGGCGCAATCCTTTCCACGCTGGTGGTGCTGTTACTGCTGTTCGCCAATGTTCAGCTGGCTTTGCGCACCCGCACTCAGGAGGTTTTATGATCCAGAAATCACCGATCCTCTCGTTGCTGGCCCTCTCGGTTTCTCTGGTGGTTTCCGGTTGTGATGATGGCGCGAAAATCGATCCTTCCCGGCAGACTGGGGAAAACCCTGAGCTTCCGGCCGCAAAAAACTTCCTGATCCCCCCGATGCAGGTTCCCACTGGCGCAGCCTGGAAAGAGGGTGAAAAACCCAAGGTGGCGGAAGGGTTGAACATTGAAAAAATTGCCGACGGGCTGGAGCATCCCCGCCAACTTTATACTCTGCCAAACGGCGATATTCTGGTCGTTGAAGGCAGCGGGCCAAAAGCGCCCACCACGCAGCCCAAACAGCTGATCACCGGCATCATTAAAAATGCGTCTGGCAAAGGTGGCGCGGGTGGGAACCGAATCACGCTGTTAAGAAACAGCAACGGCGACGGCAAAACCTGGGAAAAACACGTCTTTCTTGAGGGCCTGTCTTCGCCCTTTGGTGTACAGCTTATTGGCGACAGTCTGTATGTGGCCAATGCCGACGCCATCAGAAAGTATCCGTATAAAAGCGGAGAGACGAAAATCACCGATGCAGGAACGGAGTTGACTGAGCTGCCAGGCGGGCCGATAAACCATCACTGGACTAAAGCGCTGCTGGCCAGTCCGGACGGCAGTAAACTCTACGCGGGCATCGGTTCTAACAGCAATATTACTGAGAACGGGATCGGGGCTGAATATCGCCGGGCAGATATCCTGGAAGTGGATGTTGCTTCCGGCGCCAGCCGCATCTACGCCAGCGGATTGCGTAACCCTACCGGGCTGCAATGGGAGCCACAATCCGGCAAGTTGTGGGCGATTGTCAACGAACGTGACGAGATTGGTGCCGATCTGGTACCAGACTATATGACTTCGGTGCAGGAGGGCGGGTTCTACGGCTGGCCTTACAGCTATTACGGTCAGCATGTCGATCAACGTGTCAGCCCTCAGCGTCCGGATCTGGTCGCGAAGGCTATCAAGCCGGATTATGCCCTTAGTTCGCATGTTGCCCCACTGGGGTTGTGGTTCTACGAGGGAAATAATCTGGCAGACTATCGTGGCGGGGCCTTTATCAGCGAGCACGGCAGCTGGAATCGCAAACCGCTGAATGGCTATCAGGTGGTTTGGGTTGCCTTTAAAGACGGCAAACCTGTTGGTCAACCGAAGCCAGTGGTCACCGGTTTTCTGACCGATGATCAGAAAGAGGTGCGCGGTCTGCCTGTCGGGCTAACCATGGATCGGCAGGGAGGATTACTGATTGCTGATGATGCTGGCAACGTGGTGTGGCGCGTCACTGCAGCAGTTAACCCCTGAAGGTCTGGCGACCCGTGGCAGGCGTTTGACGATTTAGCTTGTGATCAAGATATATCATAGATATATTTTATCCCAAGCCAGTCGGCGCAATAGTCACGGGTTCGCCACCCCACTTGGGAGAATGATCTTGTCAGATATCGCTGAAAAAAATCGCCGCGTTCCGCGCCGCGTAAGAAATGAACTGCGTTTTCGCCCGGTAGAAGTCATCTCTAAGACTTTTATTGCCGGGAACTTCTACCGCATTGAGTTCGCTGGTGAAGCGCTTGAAGGCTTCACCTCGTCAGGTTTTGATGATCACATCAAAGTGTTCTTTCCCGATGTTAAAACCGGCGAGTTTCATCTGCCGGAAATCACCGAAGACGGTGTGGTATGGAAAGACGGCATCAGACCGGTTGCGCGTGATTACACGCCGCTGTTCTTTGATGGCCAGACACTGACCCTGGACTTCTATCTTCACCAGTCTGGCGTAGCCAGCGACTGGGCGACCAAAGCGCAACCGGGTGACAAACTGGCAATCGGCGGTCCTCGCGGGTCGCTTGTCGTGCCAGAGGATTATGATTTCCAGCTCTACGTCTGCGATGAAACCGGGTTACCCGCCTTCAAGCGCCGTCTGGCAACGATGAGCGGCAGCCAGATTAAGCTGTTTGCCTGGGTGGATGAAGCCACCGGCAGGGAGTATCTGAAAGAGATGAGCGGTGTCGAGGTGTGTTGGCTGGGAAGCGGCACCCTGAATACTGACACCGTTCCGGCAGTCATCAGCCAGCTGGATAAGATCGACCTGCCTGAAGAAGATTACTTTATCTGGCTGACGGGTGAGGGCGCTGCTGTAAAACAGCTGAGCGACTATTTTACCGGGACGCGTCAAAAGGAAGCCGATTTTGTCAGGGCAGTAGCGTACTGGCATAAGAAATAAGGTGATGAAAATTTCTCCACACGCACATCAGGACCCGGTACAGCGCGAAGCCTGTGCCAAGGTTCGCAGAAAGCGGCGCGAAAAAATGCTGGATGCCAGCGATATTCGCCTGCTGATCCTGCACTTTATCTCGCAGGGAGCCGCGCACGGTTATGAGCTGATTAAATCCATTGAGGAGCTGTCAAAGGGGGAGTATTCGCCAAGTCCCGGCATTATCTACCCTAATCTGACGTTGCTGGAAGAGATGGACTGTATTCGGGTTCAGGATCCGCAGGCCACGCGGAAAGCTTACCGTCTGGCAGAAGAGGGCGAGCGCCAGCTCGGTGAGGCAAAGGAGAGCCTGCAAGCCATCCTCGACCGATTGACCTCGATGGCGGTATTGGTGAATAACCGCAGCATCCCGGAAATTGAGCGCGCTATTCATAATATGAAAATGGCGCTCAACGCCCGTCTGTCGCAGCCTGAACTTGCTCAACCCACACTCTATGCCATTATCGATGCGCTGGACGACGCGGCAAAAAAAATTGAGCGCAGCTGAGATCGGCCTCTGACGACATTCAGTGCTATAGCTTAGCGCCTGTTATTCCGCAGGCTGCTTATATTGCTCGTCAGAGACTTTTTCCATCCAGTCGACCACTTTGCCATCCTGAGCTTCAGCAATCGCAATATGTGTCATTGCGCTGTTGGCACTGGCTCCGTGCCAGTGTTTAACCTCAGGACGGATCCAGACAATATCGCCTTTCTTCATCAGCTGAGCCGGTTTATCCCACTCCTGCACCCAGCCCTGGCCTTCCGTCACAATCAGCGTTTGTCCCAGCGGATGGGTGTGCCACGCGGTACGTGCCCCAGCGGGGAAGGAAACCGTTGCGCCACTTACGCGTGCGGGTTCCGTGGTTTTAAACGGCGAATCAATTTTCACTTCACCGGTAAAGTACTCTTCCGGGCCATTGGCGGTAGGTGTTGCACCGTGTTTAAAGATATCGATCATCGTAAAACCTCATCGCAGACAGCGTTATTTTGTCTGACAAGGATAGGTCAACCTTCACGGAAAACTAGCGTTCAACCCTGGAAGAAATTATGCCCTAAAGTCATAAATGGAAAATAACCTGCTCTTCCTCCAATAAATGAGTTTCATTTCTTTAGTTTTTTTAGTTAAATTTGTGTTGTCGGATTGTAAGGGTTCGTAAGGATAAGATTTATCCATTTGTACACTTTGAGAGATAAAAATGATTAACAAATTGACGAGTATCGTTATAGCGATTGTGGGTCTCGCTATGCTTTACATGGGTGGTCAGTTGCTGATGATCGGTGGCTCACCATTTTATGCCGTTATGGCAATCGGACTGCTGATTACTGCAGTTGCGCTGTTTAAGAATAAAAAAATTGCGCTATCCATCTACGCGATCCTGATGTGGATTGTGCTGGCCTGGATGATTTATGAAGTCGGCTTCGATAAATGGCAGTGGATCCCTCGCGGCGAT
Source organism: Erwinia sp. (assembly GCF_049696395.1). GTDB lineage: Bacteria > Pseudomonadota > Gammaproteobacteria > Enterobacterales > Enterobacteriaceae > Erwinia. Next base: position 6,755 of record NZ_JBAVTT010000117.1, on the reverse strand, counting down.
CTGATTGGCCTGATCGGTGTCTGGCTGGCCTTACCTTGGGTGGTTCGTCCGCTGTCTAAAGCGCAGAACCCAGCAAACCCTGCCAAATTCCATCCTTTCCTCGGTACCACCGTCATCATCATGATCGCCATTGTGATTGGCTTGATGTTTTACGATCCGTACCCGAAAGAAGGGAATATCACCAATGAGCGTGCTCCTGCTGAGACCGACGCAGCCGGTAATGACTGGGCTGCATACGGTGGCACCAACAACGGCGCGCGCTTCTCTAATCTGAAGCAGATCACCGCTGATAACGTCAGCAACCTGGAAGTGGCCTGGACCTACCACACTGGCGACCTGCGTAATGATAAAGATGCCACTGAATACACTTTCGAAGCCACGCCGCTGAAAGTAAACAACACTGTCTACTTCTGTACGCCGCACAACGAAGTGCACGCGCTGAACCCGGAAACCGGTGCAGTGAAGTGGAAGTATGAGCCGACCAAAGATCGCTCTTATCTGCAACAGCACCAGACTTGTCGTGGCGTTAGCTACTATGAAGCGCCAGAAGCTGCTGCCGGTAATGCCGTGCAGCCAGCCGCTGTAGCGAACTCTCCGGCTGTTTGCCGTAAGCGTATCTTCAACGCCGCTAACGATGCCAAACTGCTGGCGCTGGATGCAGATACCGGCAAGCTTTGTGCTGACTTCGGCACTAACGGTGTGGTTGATCTGCGTGCGAACATGGGCGAAATCCGTCCGCATGCGTTGATGCAAACTGCCGCGCCACTGGTTGCCGGAAATCTGGTGATTGTTGGCGGTTCGGTGATGGATAATGGCTTTAATGCCGGTAACCCATCAGGCGTTATCCGTGCTTATGACGTGATCACCGGTCGTCTGGTCTGGAACTTCGACCCGGCCAATCCGGAAAATACGCAGCCAATCGCGGCGGGCCAGACCTATCCGCAGGATACCCCAGTTGCCTGGGCCACGCTGAGTGCTGATGTGAAGAATGGCCTGGTGTATGTGCCGTTTGGTAACGCTTCACCCGATGAGCTGGGTATCGAGCGTAATCCTGACAGCAACACCGAGAAATTCCGTGACACGCTGGTGGCGTTGGATCTGAAAACCGGCCAGTTCAAATGGCGTTTCCAGTCTTCCAAACATGACCTGTGGGACCGTGATAATCCGTCTCAGCCTTCGCTGCTGGACATCGATTATCAGGGTAAAAAACAGCCAGTGGTGATCCTGCCAACCAAAACCGGTAACCTGTTCGTGCTGAACCGCCTTACTGGTCAGGCTGTGTACCCAATCAATCAGGTCGATGTGTCGACTAAAGGGATCCCGGGTGAGAAGTACTCGCCGACTCAGCCAGTCTCCTCGCTGAACTTTATCCCGGACCCACTCAGTGAGAAATCTATGTGGGGCCTGACGCCGTTCGATCAGATGGCCTGCCGCATCGACTTCAAATCCCTGCGTTATGATGGCAACCCATGGACGCCAGCAACGGAAGGGGGCTCAATTGTCTTCCCTGGTAACATTGGGGTGTTCAACTGGGGGTCTGTCACCGTTGATCCACAGCGTCAGATCCTGATCGCTTCTCCAGTTCGTCTGGCTTACAAATACAACCTGATCAAACGTACGCCAGAAACGGCTACCCAGCGTCTGTTCAGTAAAGACGGTACGCCTTACTGGAATGAGAACTTTGACGGTGACTACGCGATCCATATCCAGCAGCTCTCTTCCAGCCTGGGTATTCCGTGTATTGCTCCACCTTGGGGCCGTATGGTCGGTGTTGATCTGAAAACCGGTAAAACCGAGTGGTTACGCCGCGTGGGCACCACCAAAAACCTGAAAACCACCTTCCTGCCGGGCCGTTTCCCAATTGGCTTCCCGATGGGCATGGTGGCGCACGGCGGTCCTCTGACCACCGCAGGTGACGTGGTGTTCCATGGCGCAACGGCAGATAACTTCTTCCGCGCGTATGACACCAGCACCGGTAAGCTGCTGTGGGAGACCGAGTTGCCAGCCGGTGGCCAGGCCACGCCATCCACTTACATGGGTGCCGATAACAAGCAGTACGTTGTTATCGCCGCGGGTGGACACGGTTCTCTGGGCACTACACCGGGCGATGCTGTTGTAGCGTATCGTCTGAAGTAATAGACTGAGGGCGGAACGCCAGTTCCGCCCTTATTTTTTCGCCTCTCTTCATCCGTTTTCCTGGTTAATAACCCGCGACTCACCCAAAATCCATATCTTAAAAATGAGATATTCATCACACTTTTATTGAATTAAATTCAAATCTCCCTACACTTATGCGCTTTCGGACGTCTTATTTCATCCAGGAGCTGCACGCTATGTCTGAATTGTTAGCCGTTTCGCGCAAGGTAGCCTGGTCCAGGGTTCTGACTCTGGCAGTCGCCGCTTTCGTGTTCAACACCACTGAATATATCCCTGTTGGTTTGCTCTCTGACATCGGCAGCAGTTTTGGGCTGGAGTCTTCGCAGGCCGGCATCATGATGACCGTGTATGCCTGGATTGTGGCGCTGATGTCGCTGCCACTGATGCTGGCGACCAGCCAGATAAACCGTCGCACGCTGTTGATCGTGCTGTTTACGCTGTTCGCGAGCAGCCATCTGCTGTCATTTTTCGCGTGGAATTTTAATGTGCTGCTGATCAGTCGCGCTGGTGTGGCCCTGGCGCATGCCTTGTTCTGGTCGATCACCGCTTCACTGGCTGTTCGGCTGGCACCTGCCGGTAAACGAGCTCAGGCCCTGAGCCTGCTGGCTATGGCCACCGCTTTAGCCTCTGTGCTGGGCCTGCCTTTGGGCCGTGTGATTGGACAGTTTGCCGGCTGGCGTTATACCTTCCTGATCATCGGCGCAGCGGCGTTGCTTCTGCTGTGGATGATTATCCGCGTGATGCCGTCGGTGAAATCTGAGCAGGGTGGCACGGTGAGAAATTTACCTACGCTGCTGCGTCGTCCGGCCTTGATGAGTTTATACGCGGTGACCGTGGCGATCGTGACGGCCCATTTCACCGCCTTCACCTACATCGAGCCTTTTGTGGTGAAGGTAGCCGGATTTACCGAAGGCTATGCCACGTTATTGCTGTTCCTGATTGGCATTGCAGGCATTGCAGGCAGCATCCTGTTCAGCCGCATGGGCGATCATCGTCCTGCCCAAATGCTGACAGTGTCGATTGGGGTAATCTCGGTTTGTCTGCTGATCTTAATGCCGATTTCAGCCAGTCAGAACGGCACCATCGCGGTGTCTATGTTGTGGGGAATGGCCTTTATGATTGTTGGCATGAGCCTGCAAATGAAGGTCTTAACGCTGGCCCCGGATGCCACCGATGTGGCGATGGCGCTGTACTCCGGCATCGTCAATATTGGCATCGGCGCGGGTGCGTTGCTGGGCAATAAAGTGAGTATGGATCTTAGCCTGTCTTCAGTCGGCTATATGGCTGCCATCCCAGCCATTGCGGCTTTGATTGGTGTGGTAGCGATGTTCCGTAAATGGCCATCAAGAACCACTGAGCCCGGTCAGCAGATGGGCGCAAAGTCTGAAGCTTGAGCAGTGCCGATAACTCGCCTGCGTTGAGGTAATAAAAAAACCACCCGTATATGGGTGGTTTTTTCGTTATGGCGCCAGGCCAGAGAGCCTCAGTCCTTAAGAAGATTGCCGCGCGTGGGCCAACTACACGTTAACCACCTTAAGCAAATGGTCAGCCAGTCGCAGGCTTAATGCCGCGCCAGTCAGCGTAGGGTTCATGCAGGAAGCTGATGGCATCACGCTGGTTCCGGCGATAAACAGGTTAGGGTGATCGTGGGTCTGGCAATTGCTGTCCACCACCGAGGTTTTGGCATCGTTGCCCATGATGGTGGTGCCCATAATGTGCTGGCGATCCTGATAGCCGGTATCGATTTTCGACACGTCTGCATTCAGCAGGCGGGCGAAATTGTCGAAATCCTTCAGTCCTTCCGCTTTGCCTGCATGCCAGTAATCAGTCACGCTGTAGTAAATCTCCGGCAGCGGCAAACCAATGGCATCCTTTTTGGTCTTGCTGGGCACGATCCGGTTCTCCGGCAGCGGCAGCGTTTCGAAATCGATAGCGAAGTTTAGCGAACGCGCTGATAACGTCTTCAGTTGCTCGTCCAGCTTCGATCCCAGCACGCCTTTTTTAATCAGCCCGGCCGCATAATCCGCAGTGGGAACCGTGTTACGGACTTTGATTTTATAGCTGGGGAAATCCTTCCTGAACGCGCCATCCCGGTTGTTCAGGTAAACCAGCAGCTCGGTCGGTCCCTGACCCGGCCAGACGTCTTCCTTCATCATCACATTCATGCTGATGCCGGTATGCCCCATCAAATTACGGCCAACCTGATCGGAACCATTAGCGATGCCGTTCGGATAGCGCTCTGACGTAGACATCAGCAGCAGTTTAGGGGATTCGATGCCGTATGCGGCCAGCACAAAGTAATTGGCCGTCAGATGATGTTCAGTGCCATCCGGCTTTTTGTACCAGATACCGGTGATTGTTCCGGCATCATCCGCCTCAATGCGATACACCACTGAATTATCCAGCAGCTTCGCGCCATGCCGTTCAGCCTCGTCAATATGCATTGAACCGTCATACTTGGCGCCAATCGGGCAAACCGGATTGCAGTTGTTATTCCCGGCACAGACCGGACGTTTGCCGTAAGGCCGGGTAGCGCGGCCGTTTGGCTCCATCACCGGGTTATAACCGCCGTTACCTAACAGCTCTGACAGGCGTTTAAACAAATAGCTCGGCTCCAGGCCGGTCATCGGAAAAGGCGTGGAGCGGGGCGGCCAGGCTTGCCCACCGTGACCGCTCTCATCCTGCCCATCCATGCCGGACACGCCAAGTTCACCTTCAGCTTTGCCGTACCAGCCTTCCAGTTCGTCATAACCAAACGGCCAGTCCCGGCCCCGGCCATACAGGCTCTGTAATTTGAAGTCATTGGGGATCATTCGCCACAGCGCGGAACCAAAGTGCCAGGTGGTGCCGCCGACCACTCGCAGATATTTGGTCGGGTATTTCACCGGGCCGGTTTGTTGCAGATACTCACCGTAAGTGGAAGGGACATGCGGCAGATCTGGATAGGGCGAACCCACGCCCTGAAGCTTCATATTGGTCAGCGACATTTTGAACGGCGAATTGCGGAAGCGCTCGACAATATCCTGACGTTTAATGCGTGGGCCAGCTTCCACGATGATCACCGATTTACCGGCTTTTGCCAGCTGTGTGGCCACCAGACCGCCCATCACGCCGGATCCAATAATGATCACATCGGCATCGACTTTGTTCATGCTGTTGCTCCTTTCTCTGTCTGCGGCTCAACGGGCTTGCTTCCCCAGGAATCCGGGCCGCCGCCATAACTTGGCACCACAAGAATGCCCCTGGTTGGCAGGTACATCATCGCGTCGGAATAGGCGATCAGCTCGCTGTCTGCGCCTTCTCCCACCACACCCGTATACCAACTGCCAATAATTAACGCGGCTGTCTGACGCAGCGCATCGTCCTGACCCACGGCCAGTAAAAAGTCATCGACATGGGAGAAGGTGTGGGTTTGAAGGTACGCCGCCAGCGAGGCAAGTTGTGCCGGGAACGTTTTATAGTGACGTTGTAACGCCTGATAATAGCGCTGGCTCAGAATTGGACTGGTTGGGCGGCTAACAAGAAAGGCCGACACGCCAGCAAACCCGCTGTCGATGCTTTGCTGCGCTTCAGCCATTTGCGCTGGAAACAGCGAGGCGCACGCAGCGCTTGCTGACAGCACAGCCATACCTTGCAGTAAGCGACGACGGCTCATTCCCTCAGGCTTATGACTGGTTGCGGACATGCTTCCTCCGGTTTCTGATCAACACTGCCATCACCACAATCAGCAGCAGGATCACCGCCGCACTGCCCATAACCGAAGGCCTGGTCAGCCTGACCAGTAAGGGCGTATCGCCGCCTTCACGTAAAGTTTTCACCCGCGCTTCCGTCACCGTGGTCTGCGGATTACCGTAGTTTTTCAGCACGTAATTGCTGACATCGGCAATCTGCTTATCGCTCAGGCGGGTAGTGAAGTCCGCATCCGGCCCAAAGGCAGGCATTGAGATCGCCTCGCCATTCACCGTGCGATGAACCCCGTAAAGGATCGCGGAAACCAGGTTATCTGGATTTTCAGCGCCGGTTGCGGTGTTGTGGAACAGCGAAGGATACCGCTCGTTGCCCTGACCATCAGGCTGATGGCAGTTAGCGCAGCTGCCGCTGAAGACCTGCCAGCCCGCATCCGTCTGGCCTGCTTGCCCACGGACCTGCTGCTCGGTTTCAGAAGGTGCGCCGTAGCTGTCTCTGGGCATGACAGCGCCATTGCTGACCGCCGGGATTTGGCGCAGATAAGCCACCATCGCCTGAATGTCACTGTCTGACAGAAACTGCAGGCTGTGTTCAACCGCTTCAGCCATTGGCCCAGCCGCCTGCGCTTTCCCTGCTACATGGCCCGTTTTCAGATACTGAGCCAGCTCGGTAGCCGACCAGTTGCCGATCCCCGATTGTGGATCCGGCGTGATGTTCGGCGCGTACCAACTGCCCAGACTGCCGCCCGATAAGGCCCGATCGTTCTGCTGGCCCATCAGCGTATTGCGTGGGGTGTGGCAGGTATCGCAGTGCGCCAGCGCGTTGACCAGGTAGTCTCCGCGATTCACTTCAGGCGAGGCAGAAGGCGCTGGCGTCCATGGCCTGGAGTCAGCGAACAGCTTGTTCCATAC
>NZ_JBAVTT010000116.1:0-20593 GCF_049696395.1 Erwinia sp. | reverse complement strand
ATATTCTGTCGCCTGGTTTTCGCGAATAATCTGCGTGGAAACCGGCAACGGCTGCCCGTTTTGATCGTGCAGGATCACGCTGGCAGCGCGTAGCGGTTCAACCGGGAAGTGCAGCAGGTAGCCGCTGTCCCGTTTGACCGCAAAGCGTTGCTCAACGCTGGAGGTGGTCATGTCCGCTGGCAGATCGAGCGTATCAATGTCGTATTTCGCCGGATAATAAGAGCTGATGCCCGGTACCAACAGGTAGCCGTCGTCATCGGTTTGGCCCATCAGCTGATTCTCGTAGCGAACTTTGATGTTCGGATAGTCCGTTTTCACCAACACGAAGGCGTCGTTGACCTGGTTGGCGGCGAACAGGCTGCCATCCATCAGCACCACCGAGCCGGTTAAATCAGCCCATTCGGTGCTGTAATCTTTATCGCCATAGAAGCCTGCGGAAGTCTCCACGTTGGCGTTACGCCAGCTCAGGCTGCCCTGACGATAATTGCTGCCGCTGCTCTGATTGGCGTAAGAGGCGTCCCAGGCAAATCCGCCTTCTGTTGGCATGGCGCGCGAAGCTGTAATTCGTTGTGAAGATCCCCCTTGTTGATCGCGCTCCTGGCTCAGGCTGACCGTGCCAAGATCGGTTAATGGGATCACCAGTGAGATAGCGCCAGACCATTCGCCTTCCTGCTGATCGCGGCTGGCCGAAACATACAGGCTACTGTTGCCCCACAGGTTTTTACTCCACGACAGGTTCCACAGTTGCGTGCGATCGCCAGTGCCGCTGGTGATATCAATAAAGGCGGCGCCAAGACTGCCGTACTGGTCCAGTGACAGGCTGGCACTGTACTGGGCGCTGCGGCGGCTCAGCGTATATTCAGAGCCGGGAATACCGCCGTTACGGTCACCGTACAAGGCCAGATTGCCGAAGCCAGAAGAGCGTACAATGTGCTGAGTGCCAATGCTGAAGCGGCTGTTGTTGTACTGATAACCCCAGCTGTACTGCGACCCGGTTTCGCCCTGCATCTGGCTTTGCGTCAGCGCGGCGTTGACCACACCCAGCGCGCCAATCCTGAGTTGCCCGCCCGCACCGCCCAACGCCAGCGCATCAGCCCCCTCGGCGTGGCTTTCCAGCGTCAGCCAGTCATTCAGGCCATATCGGTATGAGCCGCTAACCGCTCCCGCACCGTAATCAAAATTTTTCAGGCCGTAATTTTCACGCAAGGCACCCGCCGAAAATGAAAAGTCCGACAGGCCGGGTTTCAGCAGGTTACTGGAGACATAAAAGGGCAGAGTAGTGGTTACACGCCTGCCTACCGCGTCGGTGGTGACCACTACTGCATTACCCGCACCGTTGACGAACGGCATATTAGTCAGCGACCAGGGGCCAGGCTGGACGTTATTGCTGCTGTTTTTATAGCCGTTGACAAACAGGTCAACGGTGGACGGCACCGCGGCCTGGCCTGAAAATGACGGCAGCGGATAGGTAACCAGGTCCGGGCGAACGGAAAAGTCTCTCGCTATCTGGAGACCACCCAGCCTGACGCTGCTGGTCCAGGCCAGGGAATCGGTGATCAGATCGCCCACTCGCCAGCTCAGCGAGCGGTTCTCATCCTGATTACTCCACCAGGTGTCGTAGCGCAGGAAGCCTTCATCCTGGCTGCCTGGCGTGCCGGACAGTTGCTCCTGATAGACGCCATTGGTGGAGAACTGCCCGCTGTCGCTGAACAGGCGAAATTCATTCCAGGCGGAGAGTCGGGTGCCGCTGGCAGAAGTGTGGCTGGTGTACAGATCGTAATTAAACAGCACGCCTGGCGTGGTGCGGCCTGGATAGCGTGGGCCGTTGGCCTCCGCGCTGGCAATAGTTTGTTTTGGCAACCAGGCTGGCGGTACGGTCAGCAAGATGCGCTGACGGGCACGATCGTATTCGGCTTTTACCTCAGGCAGGGTTGAGACATCAACAATCGAAGCGTTGATTTTGGACGTTGGCAGCCCCGCGCGTTGCAGGTCGCCAGCCCGTAATAAATAGTGGTTATCTTTAAACTCAACCGGCACCACCTGGCCGCTGTCCTGATCGTTCACCACCAGCCCAAGCATGTACTGATTGTTCTGCTTGCCCGGCGTATTTTGTTGCGGAGGGGGTGGCAGCGAGGAAAAGGTCTCCGCGCTGCCGGTCAAAGGAAACAGGCAACTGATGACGCCGGTAACGGCCAGGGAGCAGCGCCCCAGTGACGCAAAGCATCGCCTGCTCATGCGTTACTGTGCGGAACCGGTGCTACGCCAGCTTTTATTATTTTCCAGCTGTGCACTCAGTTCAGCGCTGTCAGATGCCGGGAAATTCAACGGGAAGGTGTTACTGGAACCTGCCAGGACATAGCCAAACAGGCTGTTAGAGAGGATCCTGCCGCCGAGTGAGACCTTACTCAGACGGGCGTGTCCGGAGCCATTGTTAGTGATACGGATCGCCGAACGTCCTCCCTGATTGACCGTTTGCCAGCTCAGGTTTGGTTTGGCATTCTCTGAAGCGAGGCCCTCTCCATAGGTGAAGAGCGGAACCGAATATCGCATCTGGAAATTCAGCCCGGCCTGATCTTTACCCGGCGTTTGTGGCGTAGGGATTTCGTCCAGCAACACCCGGTAAGCCACCTCCTTTCCGGCCGGGGGGAGCGTCTGATTAATCAAACGGACTAGCTGTTTTTGTCCCGGTTCGATTCTCACCAATGGCGGGCTGGCGACCACGGCTTGCTGAGTCTGATATTGCTCCTGGCCGTTCACTTGCTGCCACGTAAAGACCCGAACCTGCATCAGCGTGGTGGCCTCTCCCCGATTCTCCAGCCAGAGCTCGGTGGCCTTATCCCCGCTGGGAATTTTCGGATCAATGGGCCAAATTAATACCGAGTTACCAGCCCAGGCTGGCGCCACCAAGGCACTGCCGATCAGACTGATTAGCAGGCCGAAAAGTCGTAGCGTCTTCATCATTCAATCCTTCCTGTTCCCTGTTTTACCAACTCAGCGTCACGGTCAGCGTGTCGCTGTAAGTCCCGGCCCTGTTGACCCCGCTCAGTTGCAGCAGGCCATAAATGGGCAGGGTAATGTTATTTGCATTGCTGTAGGTTAGCGCCACGTTCTGATTAACCGGAATGGCGCTTGCCGCACTGTGGCTGGCATTGGTGTACAGCGAATAGGCCACCAGATTGCTGTTATTCGCCACCTTCAGGTTGCGACTGGTGCCGTAATTGCTGCCGCCATTGAGACTCATATTCAGTGTGGTGCCTGGCGTACAGGCCAGCGTGATAGTGGTGCTTTGCACAAAAGCGGCGCTGACACTCTTGCTGCCTACGCCCGGCTGGGTGCCAAAGTCCAGCGTGCCAAACACGCCTGGATTGGTGCCAGAAACCACGCAACCGTTGACCACCGAGGCAGTCACCTGAAAAGTTTGAGTGGGTAGCGACCAGCCTTTAATGCTGAAAAACAGCAGTATCAGGCACAGCGGATACAGCACCCCGCCTCGTCGCATCACCCACTCCAGCACGGTGTATTCCCTGTCTTAAGGCTCAGTAATTTACGGCAACGTTGATGGTATCCGTGTAGGTGCCCGCCGGAATGGCTGCATTGAAGCCACCGCCAGTGATACGACCGTAAATTGGATAGTTGTCGCCATTAACAGGATCAGTGGTACCGGTACTTGTCAGGTTGGTGCTGTCGGCAATCGGCGTGGTGTAAGAGGTGGTGCCGTAGAGGGTATAAGCGATCCCCTGCGTGGCATTGCTGCCTAATATCAGATAGCGCGGCTGTGCCGTCACCGCGCCAAACACTGTAGCCGGCGCAGGGTTACTGCTGGTGAGCTGGACGTTGTAGGTTTGTCCGGTGGTGCAACGGACAAAGATGCCGTTACCCAGCGAGCCAACTAACGTAGCGTTAAGCGTATCGAAGGTGGCAGCACTGCTACCAAAGTCTAAGGTACCGAAGTTTACGCCGGTGGTGGCGGACTGACCGTTGACCAGGCAACCAGTGGTCAGCACCAGTGTGGCGCCGATGGTTCCTGTTGTAGTGGCGGCAAAGCCGGAAGAGGCCACGCCAAGGCTAAGGCCACAGCCCAGCAGAAAAAGCTTCATTTTCATAACCATTCCTTACTGATTAGACAGATGAACGTGCTTTTTCGCCTGATGTGAAATTAATATAAGTGATGCTAAATTTTGCAATGAAATGACTTGATAGCCGTCACGATAAAAGCCTGATGGCTGTGCTTCAGGCATTTGAATTAACAGCTTTGTCTTGTTTTTCTTTACTATAGATCAGCCTGGACCTTGTCGCGAAGCGAAAAGTTAAAATAAAGTTAATCAATTTTCCAGCGAAAATAATAAAGAAGCCAAACCCTTACCCCATCTGGGCTGCGAAAAAAAGCGTGACTTTTCCTATTTATCACTTCGCAAAGAAAACGGGCGGTGCTATGTTCGTACCCTCGTGATTTAGTATTAATAAACTAGATAAATTATAGGGATATAAATAAATCGCCCATGGTTATTACGTGAGCTACAGGGTCTTTATTTTGACAGGCATAAAGTTGCCTGATCTTTAGCCGATACCGTGATCTCAAAGGCAGATGTTTTCAGCAGTTTTGTTTAAGCAATTTTGTCTAACTACCTGGCGCCGGTAACACGGCCGCAGCATCAGAGATTGTCCTATGCTAATGAGCTCCTACGACCAGCTTCTGGTCATCGTTTCCATCTTCGTGGCATTTCTGGCCTCCTATACCGCATTGGATATGGCTGGCAGAGTAGCCACCAGCTCCGGCAGAACCGCGCAGGTCTGGCTGTTTGGCGGCGGCTTTGCCATGGGCGTCGGCATCTGGTCTATGCACTTTATCGGCATGCTGGCGATGAACATGGCGATGGTGATGAGTTATGACCCAACGCTGACCGTGGTCTCGATGCTGATTGCTGTGGCGGCTTCTATCTTCGCGCTGTGGATTGTCTGCTATGGAGACCTGCCGCTGCACCGCCTGATGATTGGCTCTTTAATATTAGCCAGCGGCGTGGTGGCGATGCATTACACCGGCATGGCGGCGTTAATGTTCGAGCCGGGCATTGTCTGGAACTGGAACTGGATCATGCTGTCGGTGGTGATTGCGCTGGCAGCGTCTACAGCGGCGCTGTGGCTGGCGTTTAAACTGCGTCAGGGCGGGGGCAGATTAGCGCTAATGCGGGCGGGTGCTGCCACGGTGATGGGCTTTGCCATTGCCGGAATGCATTACACCGGGATGGCGGCTGCCAGCTTCCCGGCGCACAGCCACGCAACCGACATGGGCGTCAACAGCAACTGGCTGGCGGTGTTGGTGGTGGTGGTGACGCTCTCAATTTTAGGCATTACGCTGGTGGTCTCCACGTTGGATGCCCGCCTGCAGGCGAGAACTTCGGTGCTGGCTTCCTCACTGGCTGATGCCAACCGTGAGCTGGCTCAGCTGGCTTTGCACGACAACCTGACCCGCTTACCTAACCGTATTCTGCTGGAAGACCGCCTGGACCAGGCGATGAATAAAGCGGTGCGTGAAGACACCACCTTTGCGCTGATGTTTATGGATCTGGATGGCTTTAAAGCGGTCAACGATGCGTTCGGCCATCACATTGGTGACAACCTGCTGGTTGCGGTTACCGACAGAATGCAGACTTTGCTGAAAGGTCACCATACGCTGGCCCGCCTGGGTGGCGATGAGTTTGTGCTGCTGGTTGAGATTAACGATCCCAACGATGCGGCCACCACTGCCGATATGCTGGTAAAAGCTATCGATCAGCCGTTTGAAATTTCCCGTTATGAACTGATGGTGTCATTAAGTATCGGCATCGCCGTCTTCCCTGGCGACGGGACTGACGAGCGCGAGCTGATGTTCAATGCTGATGCTGCGATGTATCACACCAAAAATAACGGCCGTAACGGTTACACCTTCTTCCAGCCTTCAATGAACATGATTGCTCAGAGCCAACTGCAGCTGATCAACGACCTTTGGCTGGCGCAGGACCATGACCAACTTCGTCTGTTCTATCAGCCAAAATTCTGCGCACCTCAGGGACCCATTCTGGGCTTTGAAGCGTTAATCCGCTGGCAGCACCCGGAACGTGGCCTGCTGTCCCCTGACGTGTTCCTGCCGTTGGCAGAAAAAACGGGCCTGATTGTCAGCATTGGCAACTGGGTGATCAACGAAGCTTGTCGTCAGTTGCGCATCTGGCATCTGCAGGGCAACCCGCACTGGTCAGTGGCCGTTAACCTCTCTGCGTTGCAGTTTGAGCAGCCGGGACTGGTCGAAACCGTGCTCAACGCGCTGAAGGCTCACCGTATCCCGGCAGAATTACTGACGCTGGAAGTGACCGAAACCACGGCGATGCGCGATCCGGACGAGAGCATCCGCATCCTGACTCAGCTGACCGATTTGGGCGTTAAAGCGTCTATTGACGATTTTGGTACCGGCTATTCAAGCCTGCTGTACCTGAAGCGTTTACCGGCCAGCGAGCTGAAAATTGACCGTGCCTTCGTTAATGAGCTTCAGGCACATAGCGAAGATGCGACGATTGTGACGGCCATAGTGGCGTTGGCGCAGACGCTGAATCTGAAAGTGGTTGCCGAAGGCGTGGAAACAGAAGAGCAGCAGGCGTTCCTGACCAGCCTGGGCTGTAACTCATTGCAAGGCTATTTGCTGGGCAGACCGATCCCAGCGGATCAGGTTCCTGGCCTGAAGCACTTCGTCGGTGATAATGAGGTGGATGTGTTGCCCAACCTGAAAAAAGAGCTGATGGCGATTACGCCGTTATCGGACGCTGTTTAATCCGCCATTACCGACCTATAATAGTTGCCAAACTCCTTGGTTGGATATGTAACAGTTTTGGCAAAATACCAGCAGTTAATTGATCAACTCCAGCAGCAGATTTCTCAGGAAGTCTGGCTGCCGGGGGAAAAACTGCCTTCACTGCGTGAACAGGTCGCGTTGAGTGGCATGAGCCTGATGACGGTGATGCACGCCTATCAGGTGCTGGAAAGCCAGGGGTGGATTCAGTCCCGCCCGCAGTCCGGCTACTACGTTGCCCCGCGAGCCGACTTTCTCAGCCAGCCTGCCAGCCACCAGAAGGTGCAGCTGGCAGAGTCTGTCGATATCAATGCCTTTATTTTTGACGTCCTTCAGGCCTGCCGCGACCCGCGTATCCTGCCCTTTGGCTCTGCCTTCCCCGATCCTGAACTGTTTCCTCAGCGGCAGTTAATGCGTTCACTGGCGTCGGTTTCCCACACCATGAAGCCCGCCGATGCCCTGAACAATCTTCCGCCAGGCAATGAGGCTCTGCGCAAAACGCTGGCGCAGCGTTACGCATTGCAGGGCATTCAGGTCTCACCGGATGAAATCGTCATTACTAACGGCGCAATGGAAGCCCTGAACCTGAGTATGCAGGCAGTCACTGAACCTGGTGACTGGGTAGCGATTGAAAACCCCTGTTTTTACGGCGCGCTACAGGTGATTGAACGGCTGAAGCTGAAAGCCGTCGCCATCGCCACCGATCCGCAACAGGGTATGGATTTGGACGAGCTGGAGAGTGCGCTGGCGCGCTGGCCGATCAAAGCCTGCTGGATGATGACCAACCAGCAAAATCCGGTTGGCCATACGCTGACCAAAGAGAAAAAGCAGCGGTTGGTGCAGATCCTTTCCGCGCACCAGGTGACGCTGATTGAGGATGACGTCTACAACGAACTCTATTTTGGCAGTGAAAAGCCGTTGCCTGCTAAAGCGTTTGAGGTGGAGCAAAGCGTGCTGCACTGCTCTTCATTCTCGAAGAACCTGGTGGCGGGCTTTCGGGTTGGCTGGGTAGTGGCAGGACAACATGCGCAGCGCATTCAGCGTTTACAGCTGATGAGCACGCTGTCGACCAGCACGCCAATGCAGCTGGCGCTGGCTAATTATCTGCTGACCCGCAGCTACGACAGCCATCTGCGCAAACTGCGGCTGGTGCTGGAACAGCGGAAAAATCAGGCGCGGCAGTCGCTGAAACGCCATCTGCCAGCGGAAGCCAGAATTAACGATTCGCAGGGAGGGTATTTTCTGTGGGTGGAGTTACCCGGGCAGGTGAATACCACCGAGCTGTATTACCGCGCGCTGAGTAACAACATCAGCATAGCGCCGGGTAAAATGTTCTCTTCAGGCGAACAGTACGCTAACTATTTCCGTTTTAATGCGTCGTGGGCGTGGGGCGATGCGCAGGAAGCGGCGGTGGCGATTCTGGGAGGATTGATTGCGGAGATGCTGCAAGGCCATTAAGGCAGGGCGGAACGTGAAATGGGCCAGCCCGGCTGGCCCAACAGACTCAGACGGTTGAGGCGCGCTGCTGGCCCCAGGTCAGATGGTAAACGTCGTAGAAATCCACCTCACCCTTCAGCGACAGCAGTTTTTCTATGCCCTGTTTCACCTTGTCAGAAACCTGGCTGCTGGCGAGGATTTCCTGAATCGCCTTGTCAGAAAGCGTGCGGATGTAGTACCACTCACCGTTATAACAAACGCGCAGATCCAGCGTATCGATATCTTCAAAACGGTAGCGCGGATTGACATCCAGCATCATCAGGCCGCTCATAAACAGCACAAAAAACGTCGCACCCCAGAACGCGGGCCAGCCGAGGAATTCTGTGGTGAAAATCAGCGCCACGGTCAATGCGTAACAGACATACATTGATATCCATAAGCCCGGATGGTTTTTCAGGAAGGTCATGCTCAGGCGCGGTCGGTTATCACGCTGTTCCTGTTGATTCAGCGTCTCGATCTCGCGTTGCAGTATCTGTTTAACGTCTTGCATTTTTCTCACCTCATTCGCGACTGTTCACAGTTAACCACAAACCGTAAAGCCAGAGCAGACACAGTTTTCGTTAATCTGGCTATAACAGTTAGAGCACTGCAGAAACGCACGGCAAAAGCGCTTTTTTAGGCTGGTCTTTCTTAACCTGTTGCCGTGCGATTCGCCCTGACGCTGATTTGACTTAAGTTCCAGTAAATTAATGAGTTATGTGATCTGACACCGGGCAGAAACATTGCATCTTGCGGATTATTTGCCACAATTAATCAACAACTAATACACACCAGAAACAGGAGACGCCGTATGTTGCCGCAATCTGGGAGTTTACTCACCATGATGTCCTTCGCTGCGGGTACTTTCTCTGCCGGCGCGTCTACCAATCCGCAATATATGACGTTCCAGCCCGCCAGCGGCGTGCCGAATAATCCGCTGCCGCTGATCATCTATCCGCAGGTCGCTTCCGATGAAGAAGAGGATATCGCCCGCTTTTTCGAAGATCTCTTTGCTCGCCACCAGTGGTTACCCCGCTGGCGCTATCCGGTGTATCCGTACACGCATTATCACCCTAATACCCATGAACTGCTGGGGATCAGTGCCGGTTGGGCGCAAATCCTGTTTGGCGGTGAAACGGGCAGAGCGGTGACCGTCTATGCCGGTGACGCCGTGTTAATCCCAGCCGGAGTAGGCCATCAGCAACTGGCGGCCAGCGAGGACTTCTTCGCGGTTGGAGCTTATCCTCGCGGGATGCAGCCTGAAACCCGGCGCGATGAGCAGGATCTGCTGAACCAGTCTATAGTAGAAATTAAACGGGTTCCTATGCCGCCGCATGACCCTATTACTGGCGGTGACGGCGCAGTCACCGAAATCTGGCACCCGCTGGAACAAAACTGATCGCCTGCCTTTAAACGCACCTTTTTGGTGCGTTTCCTTTCTGACCTTCTTCCCAGGGACTGTTCCAGGCGCACCAGCCCGGACTGGTTTTCACTTGCCCTCGCATGCCGACAGGTTCCGCTATGACTGGCACGCTTTGTGCAAATAAGTAACAGGTTCACCGACAGTGGAAGGGAAATCATGGATCAAGGCTATCAATTAGCATCAACTTTTTATGATGAAATGCTGCTGGGCAACGGTCAGCACCGGCAGCACTATCGCGACTACTGGCACTGGTTGCAGAAAGCCGATCAGGAGGCCATCGCCCGTAAGCGGGAAGAAGCCGAGCTTTTGTTTCACCGCGTCGGGATCACCTTCAATGTTTACGGTCAGGATGGCGGTGCTGAGCGACTTATCCCTTTTGACAGCGTGCCACGCATTATCCCTGCCAGTGAATGGGCGATGCTTGATAAAGGCATTCGCCAGCGTGTCCAGGCGCTGAATGCCTTCCTCCATGATATCTACCACGATCAACACATTCTGAAAGCGGGGATCATTCCGGCGGAACAGGTGCTGGTTAACGATCAGTATCAACCCTGTATGCAGGGTCTGAACCTGCACCGCGATATCTATGCGCATATCTGTGGCGTGGATATGGTCCGTAACAGCGACGGTGAATACTACGTGCTGGAGGACAACCTGCGCACGCCGTCCGGCGTCTCCTACATGCTGGAAAACCGCAAAATGATGATGCGGCTCTATCCGGAACTGTTTGCACAACAGCGCATCGCGCCGGTGGAACGCTATCCTTCTCATCTGCTGCAAACCCTGCGTGAGAGCTCGCCAGTCAACGATCCGGTGGTGGTGGTGCTGACGCCTGGACGTTTCAACAGTGCCTACTTTGAACACAGTTTCCTTGCTCAGCAGATGGGCGTGGAGCTGGTGGAGAGTGCCGACCTGTTTGTGAAGGACGGGGCAGTGATGATGCGTACCACCGCGGGCCCGTGCAAAATCGACGTGATTTATCGCCGTGTGGATGATGCCTTCCTCGACCCACTGGCCTTCCGCGCTGATTCGATGCTCGGTGTTCCCGGGCTGCTGTCCGTCTACCGTGCCGGGAATGTGGTGCTGGCGAATGCTATCGGTACTGGCGTGGCGGATGATAAGTCTGTCTACCCTTATGTTCCGGATATGATTAAGTTTTATCTCGCTGAAGATCCTATTCTGAATAACGTACCAACGTGGCAGTGCCGCCGCCCTGATGAACTCTCCTGGGTGTTGGCAAACCTGCCGAAGCTGGTGGTGAAAGAGGTGCATGGCGCAGGCGGTTACGGCATGTTGATTGGCCCGGTCGCCAGCCAGAAGCAGCTGGAGGAGTTCCGTTCACTGCTGATTGCCCGGCCGCAAAACTACATTGCGCAGAACACGCTGGCGCTTTCTACCTGCCCGACGTTTGTCGAGCAAGGCCTGGCACCCCGGCATATCGACCTGCGGCCCTTTGCCCTTAGCGGGGCGGAAATCCGTCTGGTGCCGGGTGGATTAACTCGCGTGGCGCTGACTGAAGGCTCGCTGGTGGTGAACTCATCGCAGGGCGGTGGGACCAAGGATACCTGGGTTCTGGAGGATGACGAATGCTGAGTCGCACAGCCAGTGGATTGTACTGGATGGCGCGCTATTTAGAGCGTGCTGAAAATATTGCCCGCGTGCTGGACGTCACAAACCGTCTTTCGTTGATGCCTGTGCGCAGCAGCCACGATGACGAGCTGCAGGTGCCGTTAAACCTGACCAGCACCTCGGAGCTGTTCTGGACATTGAACGACAAGCTGGCGATGCCGCAATTGTTCAACTTCTTTGTGTTGGATGACCGCAATCCGGGCAGTATTTTTTGCTGCTGGGAATCGGCGTGGAACAACGCCCACGCGGTGCGCGGCAGCCTCTCTTCCGAAGTGTGGGAGAGCATCAACTCCAGCTGGATAGAGATGCGCAAGCTGCGGCGAAGAGGGGTGAGCAGCATCGGGGCTGATGCCTTCTTCGACTGGGTGAAAGAGCGTTCGCACCTGTTTCGTGGTGCGATGTTTGGCACGCTGATGCGTGGCGATGCGATGAGCTTTATCCGGCTGGGAACGCTGCTGGAGAGGGCGGATTGCACGGCCAGACTGCTGGATGTCACCCATTATCTGACTGAGCAGGACGACGACTCTGTGCGGGAATATTACCGTCTGGATACGCTTCTGCGTTCGGTGTCGGCTCGTGAGGCTTACCACACCATTTACAAGCAGGAACTGGCCAGTGACAGCGTCAATGAGATGCTGATCCTGCGTGAAGAAAGCCCGCGATCCTTGCGATCCTGTATTGACGAAATTTCCAACCAGCTAAACTTGATTGGTGGCAGCGGTGAAAATCGCCCGCGTCTGCTGGTGACGGTGCTGGATGCCGAGCTGCGCTTCACCTCTTATGACTCGTTAATAAAAGAGGGCATCCACAGCTGGCTGCAAGATTTTCTTGGCGACCTCGGCAAAATTGCCGAGAGCATTCAACAGACTTACCTGGAGGCCAAATGAAACTGGATATCGCCCATAAGACCCTTTTCAGTTACCAGAATCTGGTGAAGCAAAGCACGCAATATCTGCGCCTGACGCCGCAAAACTCAGTCCATCAAAACATCATCTCCTGGCAATTGCACCTGCCTGAGCAGGCGATCTGTACGACGGATACTTACGGCAATGTGCTGCACGTTTTGACGCTGGATACCCCGCACCAGTCGATTGAGATTGAAGCGCGTGGCATGGTGGAAATCCTTGATGACGGGGATATGTCGCCGGATCCGGATAGCTGCCTGTCGCCCTTAGTCTTTTTACGCATTACACCGTTAACGCAGCCAGATGCTGCGATCCGCGATTTCGCCCTGCGCTATTTCCGCCCGGAAGCGCCACTGGCCAGTCTGGACCGTTTGATGGACGAGCTATTACTGAAAATGCCTTATCAGCCGGGCAGCACAATTGTTACTGATACCGCCGCGAAAGTCTTTGCCGCGGGCACCGGGGTTTGCCAGGATCACAGCCATGTGTTTCTGGCCTGCTGCCGCAGCCTGCATATCCCCGCTCGCTATGTAAGCGGATACCTTTATACTGACACCGTTGAGCATGTGGCCACGCACGCCTGGGTTGAAGCCTGGGTTGACGGCAGCTGGCACAGCTTTGATATTACCAACAATACCCGCAGCACGCGTCAGCACCTCAAGCTGGCGGTGGGCGTAGATTATATGGATGCCTGCCCGGTTCGGGGCATGAGGCTGGGCGGCGGATGTGAAGACATGTTAGCGGTGGCGGCGGTGCAACTGGTAAATTCGCAGCAGTGATTAATGACTTGGGCAAACTATGACTTACTGTGTGGCAATGCGTTTATCGTCAGGGATGATTTTTGTTTCAGACTCCCGCACGAATGCGGGGGTCGACCATATTTCGTCATTCCGCAAGCTTCATGTTTTCCAACAGGACGATGAGCGCACGCTGGTCCTGCAAAGTGCCGGTAATCTTGCCACGACTCAGAGCGCCCTCAGCCTGCTAAGGCGAGGGTGTGAAGACGCTAAAAAACCCAATCTGATGAGTTGCACCAACATGTACGATGTGGCGTTGCTGGTGGGCGAAACGCTGCGCGAAGTGATCAAGCGAGACGGCGAAGAGTTTGGCGGCACGCTGATGTTGGGCGGCCAAATCAAAGGCGAAGAGCCCCGTCTTTTCCAGATCTATCCGCAGGGTAATTTCATTGAATCCAGCACCGACACGCCGTATTTCCAGATTGGCGAAAGCAAGTACGGCAAACCTATTATCGACCGCGTGTTGCGCTTTGAAACGCCGTTGGACCAGGCAATGCAGTGCGCGCTGATCTCGATGGATTCCACGCTGGCGAGTAATATCTCCGTTGGGTTGCCGCTGGACGTGATGATTTATCCCGCAGACAGTTACAGCGTTGCTCAGCAATATCATCTGACCGAGAAACATCCCTACTACTCGCAAATCCGCCAGCTGTGGAGCGCCGGTCTGCTCAGCGTATTCGCTCAGTTGCCGCCTTTAGAGCTGGATGAATAAGCCTGGCAGGTCTCAGCGTGATCATCACGATCGGCCAGCCTGAGCAGCATCCGGTGGCCGATATCATTATCCCAGTTAAAGCTGTTTTGTAGCACCACGATGGCGGTGCGGTGTTTGATATCCATACCGATATAGCTGGCGTAGCCGCCGATAAAACCGGACTGATAGAGGATGCTTTGGCCGTCAATATTGTTGCTCAGCCAGGCGAGCGCGGAAGAGTCATATTCCGGCTCTTTGAAACGGATAGTGGTGGCGTCATCAAAGGCTCGATCCAGCGTCGGATCTCCGCTGCCGTTCATATGCGCAGCAAGATAGGTTAACAGGTCATTAGCGCTGGACCACAGCGAGGCGGCTCCCACCATATTTCCTGAGAAATGCCAGTCCGGAACAACTTGCCCCCGTTGAACAAACTTCGGCTGATCTCCCGCGTGCCCTCTGGCGCGCTGCATATAGCCCGGTAATTTCTCTGGCTGATAGCCGGTATGCATCATGCCTAGTGGCGCAATAATCTGCTGGCTGGCAATCGCCTGCGGCGGCAGACCACTGTGCTTCGCTATCACGTAATCCAGAATCGAATAGCCCAGGTTGGAGTAGACCACCGAGCGATGGGCAGGCGCCTCAAAATCGCGCAGGTAATCAAGAAACTCGCCTTTATCCAGATCGTCATAGAACGGATTGCCGGTAAACAGATAGTCCGTCAGCTTGCCGAGCATATGCAGTGTGGTCATCTGGCGCGGCAGACCGGAAGTGTGGGTAGCCAGTTCCATTAAGGTGATCTTACTGGCATCCGGGCTGAGCGGCACTTCATTTCCCAGCATCTCGCGCAGCGTGCTGCTCCACTTCAGCTTGCCTTGCTGCACTAATAACGCCGCACTCTCGGCGGTAAATCCTTTGGTCACCGACCCCACCGCAAACAGCGTATCGCCCGTCAGCGGGATCTGCTGGTCAGTATCAGTAAAGCCATAGCTGAACACCTGCCGTTTGCCGTCATGCAACAAAGCCACTACCACGCCAGGCGTGTGATGCTTTTTAATTAACGGCATAGCCAGCGCATCAATCTGCTGTTTGACCGGCACATGGCAACTTGCCAGCAGGCTGGCTTCAGGCGAAGTATCAATGCTGTTGCTGGAGAGCGAAGCACAGCCGCTAAGCAGTAAACAAACGGACAGCAACAGCGAATGAAGGTTGGTCATAGCAATAGGCCGTACTGATGATTTTGACTGCCGCGAGCTTTTTAACTTTATCAGTAAGGCATTGGCGGGATGATCCTCGCCAGATTTCCTTTAGTGCCAAAGATTTACGGTTGCAGTTAAGTAAAATAATCAATAAAAATAATGGGTTATAATTTGCCGTAGTGTAACCTGGTGACAATATGAACGGCAAGCGCCGCGCGCCATTATCAGGCGTTTCTTCAGTTTTAGCGCAGAATAACGTGCCAGGCGGCGCGGGGAAGTGGCGTAAAATCCTTTATTAACAATGATTCAAGCAGCGGGGTATCCGCCGCATTGGCTACCAGTTGTGCCAGTCCTTCACGTAATCTGGCCACGCTGTCAGCAGATGTCTCTGCTGAAGTAATGACAGGTAAACCTGGTACACTAGCCGTTTGACCAATAATCTTTACCCCGCTGAGTTCTTCCGGGAAATCTCGCAGCAGCAGTGCCCAGCTAATACAATCTATAGCGGCAATATCGGCTTTTCCGCGCCGTATCATTGCCACTGAACGGCGATGACCGCCGGAGGCGTGAGTGGCAGAAAAGTACTCAGGTCCCTGAGTCATTTTCATCATGCTGCGATAGCCAGACTGAGAATCTTCGCTGTTAAAGGCCAGCCTGCGGCCAGCAAAATCAGCCAGTGACTGGCCTGATTCATCTTCACGGACCACAATCCAGCTGCTGTAATTCGGGCCTTCACAGCCGGGCGCCGAGTAACAAAAAGCGCCTACCACCTGAACGTCTGGCAGGCTGGTCATTAAGGGATAGCCGCAAGTCTGGCTCAGTAGCAGATCGTCACGTTGCCAGTGAGGTAACAAAGGATCCGGCCAGCTCAGAGACGTGGGTAGCGGCAGCGAGGGAAGGGTTGTCCTCAGCTTCTGCCAGAACGCTTCCACATGCTGGGGCGTGAAGGGATACATCGGTAGTGACGCTATCATCTGGGGGTCTCGCTCCATCGGCAAAAGGGTGGACGGTCACGGCTATCGGGGTCACTAAAGAGGGCAGCCACGCACTGTAACCGGCCACCACAAAACCTTCGCTACGTTGTTGATAAGCCTCTTTATCTGCCAGATAGACCTCACGCAAGCCATACCACGGCAGGCCTGGGAGATCGTGATGGACCAAATGATAGTTCAAATTCAAAAACAGCAGTCGCCAGAACGGACCCGCCTCATTGAGAACCGAACGCGCCTGAGGATTCTCTTCCGCGCGATGTTCGTAAAAGGAGCGTATTTTCGTCAGGCTCAGGCTGAAGTACGTCACGGCCAGCAGGTAATAGCCAGTTGAAATGCCGTGCAACGCCAGCCAGTAAAAAACGCCAGCCAACAACAGCCCATGATGTATCCACATCAGTAATTCGCGCCAGTCACCGGCCACTATTTTGCTCAGCGCAGCTTGAGCGGTGCCAATAATATCCAGCAGCGGGCCCAATAATACCCTGCCAACTAACGTGTTTCTGACCGCAGCCAGTAAAGGAAACAGGCGGGGATAGCGTTGCCAGTGCGCCGCGCTGTAATAGTAGGTTTCAGGATCTTCTTCGGGCAGCGTCAGGAACGCATTGCGGTGATGTTTCAGGTGCGAATCGCGATAAAGCCGATAGGGATACCAGACGGCCAGCGGCAATTGCCCCAGCAGCTGGTTGACGCGCGCCCAGCGAGTGGGATGCCCGTGAATAAATTCATGTTGCAGTGACATATACCAGGTTGTCAGCAGCACCAACAACGGTGTGCCGATCCACGGACTTAACGCTTGCCAGTGCGCCACTACGGCAAACCACCCGGTGTAAACCGTTACGATGACTGCCCAGGTTGGCAGTTCACTTTTCCACAGCCAGCGTGCTTCTCGCCGTTTTATCGCACGGCGCTGTGAAGAATGCAGATAATCAGCCATAAACCTCTCCTGAACCAGAGCGTTCAGTATGCCGTGGCTGAAATTTGCGCGGAAATAGTGAAAACGTATGAAGTTATGCACTTAATGGCAATGCGTTAACCGCGGTGCCGGACAGCGACCAGAGAAGTCAGCGCACAGGCGCAACAGGCTTCTTCCTGCGGTCATCTTTCCGCCATGAAACCGTCATTCAGGCTCTTTACTGTCGCGTAAAACGCCTGGAGAGATGCTTGTGTTTACTATTGAATCTGTTTTAGACGACCTCTGCCCACAGCGATATACCCCCAGCTGGCAAAAATCCCTTCTCAGGATCCTGCTGCGCGAAAAAGAGTTCCAGCAGTTCAATCAAAAATACCGCCACCTGAAAGGTCTGGATATGGCGGAACAGGTACTCGATTATCTGGATATCCGCTGCGAACTTAGCGAACGCGATCTGGAACAGATCCCAAGTCATGGCCCGGTCGTTATCGTGGCTAACCATCCGCTGGGCACGCTGGATGGCCTGGCCCTGTTACACGCCGTATCGCAAGTGCGCCGCGATGTGAAAATTGTCACTAACCGGCTGCTGAACTGCCTGGAGTCATTAAGTAGCCTGATGCTGCCGGTCGACAATATGGGCAACCGCACCAGCCGTCAGCAGCTGGCGCTGATGCAGGAGCAGCTTGAAAATCAGGGCGTGCTGATCTTCTTCCCGGCTGGCGAAGTCTCGCGGTTTGGCAGCAAAGGCGTAAAGGATGGCAAATGGAGTCACGGCTTTATCCGGCTGGCTGCCCGCTTTCGCGCGCCGATCGTTCCCATTCATGTTAGCGGGCGTAACACCTCGCTGTTCTACCTGACATCCCTTATTTACCAACCACTTTCAATGCTGCTGCTGGTTCGCGAGATGTTTAAAAACCGTGGCGCACGGCTGAAGTTGACCATCGGTGCCCGCATTCCTTATGCCAACTGGCACGACGGACACACCCCGGCCAAAGAGCTGGCGAAGCGTTTTCGTCGCCATCTGTACCGAACCGCACAAGGGAAGTCAGGCCTGTTCCAGACCGAACCAGCGATTGCCCGTGCGGAAGATCGCGCGGTCCTGAAGCGAGCGTTGTCAGGTTGCGAAGTGCTGGGCCAGACTGTCGACGGCAAGATGATTTATCTCTGGCGGCGCAACGGCGAGGACTATGTGCCAATCCTGCGTGAGCTGGGCAGGCTCCGAGAAATCGCCTTTCGTGCCGTGGGTGAAGGCAGCGGGAAACGACGCGATCTGGATGACTACGATGACGACTATTACCATCTGATCTTGTGGGATGAAGAGGCGCTGGATATCGTCGGCGCTTACCGTTTTCTGCCCACGGCAGAACAGCTGGAGAAGAAAGGGCTGGACGGGATCTACAGCCATAGCCTGTTCCATTACGATCACCGGATGAACGACGTGCTGACGCAGGGAATTGAGTTGGGCCGCAGTTTTATTCAGCCCGCTTACTGGGGCAAACGCGGGCTGGATTATCTCTGGCTGGGCATTGGCGCCTACCTGGCGAAATACCCGCAATATCGCTACCTGTTTGGCCCTGTCTCCATCTCTGGCGGCTTGCCGCTGCCCGCGCGTGACTTGCTGGTCGCCTTCTATCGCCTCTATTTTGCGCCTGCTCTTCCGCTGGCCACTTCCCGTCGCCCTTATCCTGCGTCTTTGCCTGATGTGCTGGCGCAGTTCAGCGGTGAGGATTACCAACAAGACCTGAAAACACTGAAACGGATGCTTAACAACCTCGGCACCAGTATTCCGCCGTTGTATAAGCAATATTCAGAACTGTGCGAGCCTGGCGGCGTGCAGTTTATCGACTTCGGGAGTGACCCGGACTTCAACAACTGCATTGATGGCCTGGTGGTGGTGGATCTGACTCAGCTGAAGACCACCCGCTTCGAACGTTATATCGCCGTCCATCATCCGTAAACATCAGGGCCAGACTTGCAACCAGACCCTGATGCTAAAAGGGGATGACGTTGCTGGAGGCAATAATGGGATTTGGACAATGCTCCGCCCGCGCTTGGGACCGGCGTGGCATTGTAAATCAGCATCGTATTGCCTCTTTCCCTGTAAACATTTATTTCACATGTGATTAACAAATAGATAAATATTTTGCATGAATAGGGGATGATTCAACGGCATGATTCTGTGAAATAACCTCTACAAAGCAGAGAGTTCTGTCTGGCAGTAAAAAGGGATGATTGGTTTAAGTCTGGTTGAAGTAACGATACAAGCATCTGCGCAACTTCTCCTTACATTACATAAGGGTAATGACCGGCTTTAAAGTGGCGGGGGATAATACTGTGATTAGTCTTATCTGTTGCTGGCGCTAAAAGGCGACCGGCTGACCTTACACAAGGAAGCTTAAAATGAACCCAATTACTCGTCGCAGTTTTATGGCGTTTGCTGCTGGTGGCACCGTCGCGTTAGCGGCTGGAAAAGTGCATGCTCACGATCAACCGGTTGCACAACCCTTAACTGGTAAAACTGGCGGCACTGATCCTGGACCCAATGATCCAATCCGGATGGGTGAAAATCCCGATATCGTTAATCCCCCAGCAACGGACAGCGGAACCCTCCCTAATCTGCGCTTCTCCTTCAGCGATTCGCATGTCAGAAAGGGCACCGGCGGCTGGACACGGCAGGTCACTCAGCGTGAGTTGGGAATTTCCACCACCATTGCTGGCGTGGATATGCGTTTGAACAGCGGTGGCATCCGCGAGTTGCACTGGCACAAAGAGGGAGAGTGGTCTTACATGCTTTATGGATCAGCCCGGATCACCGCACTGGATACTGACGGCAACTGGTTCGTGGACGACGTTAATGTGGGCGATCTTTGGTACTTCCCGCCAGGTGTGCCGCATTCAATTCAGGGACTGGGGCCGGACGGCTGCGAGTTTCTGTTAGCGTTCGACAACGGCGGCTTCGATGAGGACAGTACCTTCCTCCTCAGCGACTGGTTTAAGCATGTCCCCCCCGAGATTCTGGCGAAGAATTTTGGCGTCCCTGCGGAAACCTTCAGTAAGCTTCCTTCTCCCTCTGAAGAATACATCTTTGCAGGAAACGTACCCGGCCAGCTCAGCGCGGATGCTATTACCGGCGCAACCCGTTCCAGCATTGCCTTCAGCCATAAGATGCTGGCGCAGGACCCGATCAAACTGAAAGGCGGGACGGTACGCATCACCGACTCTTCAACCTTTAAAGTATCGAAAACCATCTCTGCTGCACTGGTGGAACTGCAACCCGGCGCGATGCGTGAACTGCACTGGCATCCGAACAATGACGAGTGGCAATATTATCTGGAAGGTGAAGGTAGGATGGGGGTTTTTGCCTCTTCAGGCCAGGCCAGGACCTTTGATTTTAGGGCCGGAGACGTAGGCTATGTGCCTTTTGCGATGGGGCACTATATCGAAAACACCGGTGATAAACCGCTGCGGTTCCTTGAGCTGTTCAAAAGCAGCTATTACGCCGATATTTCACTGAATCAGTGGCTGGCATCCACGCCGCCAGAACTGGTTAAACAACATCTGCATCTTGATGACACCTTTATGCAGGCGCTGGATAAAACCAAAAAACCGATTGTGATTTAGTCCTTGCCCCCGACGGGCGGTATCTTCTGCCGCCCGCCTTCTCCGCTGTCACCCCTCTGTCATCTCCGCAGGATAGTGTTTTAAGCCGTTACTGTGACGAACCGCACAGACGGGAGACCACAAACGTTATGTCTGC
>NZ_JBAVTT010000115.1:0-25432 GCF_049696395.1 Erwinia sp. | reverse complement strand
TGCAGAACAACCTGCTGCCGTTAACCTCTATCTTTGTGGAACCGGCGAAAATCCTGTTCCTGAACAATGCCATCAACCACGGTATCTTCTCGCCACTGGGTATCCAGCAGGCCAGCGAAGCCGGTAAATCGATCTTCTTCCTGATCGAAGCAAACCCGGGTCCGGGTATGGGCGTGCTGATGGCGTACATGTTCTTCGGTCGCGGTAATGCTAAGCAGTCTGCTGGCGGCGCAGCCATCATCCACTTCCTGGGCGGTATTCACGAAATCTACTTCCCATACGTGCTGATGAACCCGCGTCTGATCCTGGCGGTTATCCTTGGTGGGATGACTGGCGTGTTCACCCTGACCCTGCTGAACGGCGGTCTGGTCTCTCCAGCGTCCCCGGGGTCTATCCTGGCCGTGCTGGCGATGACGCCAAAAGGCGCTTACTTCGCTAATATCGCAGCGATTGTGGCCGCCTTTGCTGTTTCCTTCGTGGTCTCCGCTATCCTGCTGAAAACCAGCAAGGTGAAAGAAGATGACGATATCGAAGCCGCGACCCGTCGCGTTAGCGAGATGAAAGCACAGTCTAAAGGTCAGACTGGTACCACAACTACCGCTGATGGCATGCACAGCGACCTGACGCTGGTACGCAAAATCATCGTAGCTTGTGACGCCGGTATGGGCTCAAGCGCCATGGGTGCAGGCGTGTTGCGTAAAAAGGTGAATGATGCCGGGCTGATCAATATCTCCGTCACCAATACCGCCATCAACAACCTGCCGGGCGATGTAGATCTGGTGATTACTCACCGCGATCTGACCGAACGTGCGATGCGCCAGGCGCCTCATGCTCAGCATATTTCGCTGACCAACTTCCTCGACAGCGGTCTGTATACCGACCTGACCAGCCGTCTGGTAGATGCTAGCCGCACCGCCGGTCACCGCGAGAAAGTCACTGCCACCCTGAGCGACAGCTATGACGAAAGCCAGGAACACCTGTTCAAACTGAGCGCCCGCAACATCTTCCTTGGCAACCACGCCACGGACAAAGAGCAGGCCATCCGTTTTGCCGGTGAGCAGTTGGTGAGAGGCGGTTATGTTGAGCCAGAATATGTTCAGGCCATGCTGGATCGTGAGAAACTGACCCCAACCTACCTGGGTGAGTCCATCGCTGTGCCACACGGCACCATCGAAGCTAAAGACCGCGTGCTGCAAACCGGCATCGTGTTCTGCCAGTACCCGGAAGGCGTACGCTTTGGTGAAGATGAAGACGATATTGCCCGTCTGGTTATCGGCATCGCTGCCCGTAACAACGAGCATATCCAGGTGATCACCAGCCTGACCAATGCGCTGGATGATGAGTCAGTTATCGAAAGACTGATCAACACCACTGACGTGCAGGAAGTGCTGGATCTGTTATCAGGTAAAAAGCCAGCCTGAGCCTGATTATTGACAAGCATGACCTCCCAGGGCCGGGCATGCCCGGCTCTTTTTTAGGGTCGGGTTTGTCCGGCCCCTGATCATTGATACGGGAAAAATTATGAAAGCATTACATTTTGGCGCCGGTAATATTGGCCGCGGTTTTATTGGTAAATTACTGGCTGATGCCGGTGTCCAGCTGACGTTTGCCGACGTAAACCAGGTGGTTCTGGATGCGCTAAATGCCCGCCATGAGTACCCGGTTCATGTGGTTGGCGAGCAGGCTCAGGTCGACATCGTCAAAGGCGTGAATGCCGTTAACAGCACCAGCGATGACATCATTCCGCTGATCGCTGAGGTTGATATCGTTACCACGGCGGTTGGCCCGCAGATCCTTGAACGCATCGCCGGTGGCATTGCGAAAGGTCTGGCAAAACGCAGTGATAGCGGTAATACCCGCCCGTTAAACATCATCGCCTGTGAGAACATGGTTCGCGGCACCACGCAGCTGAAAGGCCATGTGATGAAGGCGCTGCCAGAGCAGTATCACGCCTGGGTTGAAGCCAACGTCGGCTTCGTCGATTCTGCCGTTGACCGCATCGTGCCGCCTTCTGAAGCCGGCACCAGCGATCCGCTGGAAGTGACCGTAGAAACCTTCAGCGAGTGGATTGTGGATAAAACCCAGTTCAAAGGCGATTTGCCCGCCATTCCAGGCATGGAATTAACGGATAATCTGATGGCCTTTGTTGAGCGCAAGCTGTTCACGCTGAACACCGGTCATGCCATTACGGCTTACCTTGGCCAGCTGGCCGGGCACCAGACTATTCGTGATGCCATTCTCGATGAGAAAGTCCGTGCAGTGGTGAAAGGCGCGATGGAAGAGAGCGGCGCAGTGCTGATCAAGCGTTATGATTTTGATGCTGAGAAGCATGCAGCCTATATCCAGAAAATCCTTGGCCGCTTTGAAAACCCTTACCTGAAAGATGACGTTGAACGCGTTGGCCGCCAGCCGCTGCGTAAACTCAGCGCGGGCGATCGCCTGATCAAACCTACGCTGGGTACGCTGGAATATGGTCTGCCGCACGCCAATCTGGTGACCGGCATTGCCGCCGCGATGCACTATCGTAGCGATCAGGACCCGCAGGCTCAGGAACTGGTTGAACTGCTGAACAGTAAAGGCGTGAAGGCGACGCTGGCGCAGGTCTCAGGCCTTGAGGAACAAAGCGACGTGGTTGCTGACGTGGTGAAGGCCTTTGAGGCTATGGCGTAACGCCCACTTCAACGGATGAACGGACAGGGCACACTCGTGCCCTTAAAGGCGGTCCCCGCCTGGTAATGAACGATATGCAGGCACTCATGGAAAAACCACAGGCTTTTGAGAATCGGGTGCTTGAACGCCTGAACACCGGACGAACGGTCAGAAGCTTTCTGATCGCGGCGGTTGAGCTGTTGGCTGAGGCGGTGAACCTGTTGGTGATCCAGGTCTTTCGCAAGGATGACTACGCGGTGAAATATGCGGTTGAGCCGCTGTTGATGGGCGATGGCCCGCTGGGTGAGCTTTCTGTCCGGCTGAAGCTGATTTACGGCCTGGGCGTGATCAGCCGCAACGAGTATGAAGATGCCGAGCTGCTGATGGCGCTGCGTGAAGCGCTGAACGACGACGGCTCCGAATACCGTTTTACCGATGATGAATTATTAGGGCCCTTTGGCGAACTGCACTGCGTTACGGCGTTTCCACCGCGACCTGACCTGACAGGCGATGACCCGGAACTGCGCGCTATGCTGCAACAGCGTTATCAGCAGGTGGTCAGATCGACGATGGTTCTCTCTCTTACTGAACTGATTTCCCGCATCAGCCTGAAGCAGGCGTTCAAAAAGTAACGCGTCACCTTTCCCTCTTGCCGTTGCATTGTGTATCCTTGCGGCAATGAATCACTTCACGGTTAATGACAATGAAAGAAGAAGTCCAGGCAGAAATCAGGATCCTTAGCGACAAGCTGGATGCCCTGAACTACAAAGAGCAGCCGCTGCTGGCTTCCGGTGACACGGAAAAACTCGGCGAACTGCTGAAAGAGAAAGACAAGCTGATTGAAGAGCTGGAGCGCCTGCGTGGCGTGCGCGAGCAAAAGCTGAGTGCCGAAGCGCAGAAGCTGAAAGATATGCCGTTCAGCCGCCCAATCACCAAGAAAGAGCAGGCGAACATGGGCGCGTTCAAGAAAAGCGTTCGTGGCCTGGTTGTGGTCCATCCAATGACCGCGCTGGGTCGTGAGATGGGTCTGCAAGAGATGACTGGCTTCTCGAAAACCGCTTTCTGAGTTTTCGTTACCGCCACTAAAAATGCCCGCTTATGCGGGCATTTTTCATTTCAGGCTGAGATTATTTTTTGGCGTATTTCGCCTGCAGCGTGGCGAACCACGGCGCGACGAAGTCAGTAGACTCGCCCCAACCTGGGATGATTTTGTTCAGCGTGGCCACGTTCACCGCACCCGGCTGGGCAGCCAGCTGTTCCTGAGAAATGGCAGCCGCTTTAAACTGGTAGGTTGCTGGCGTGGTTTCTCCGCCAATTTTATTGGCAATCAGACGCATGTTGGTCGCGCCAATCAGCTTGCTGTCTACTGCGACAGTTTGTTTCCATGGGCTGTCCTTCTGGTGCATCAGCTGCAGATCCTGGTTGGAGACGTCAATGCTGTAGAGTTTGATCTCCGTACGGCCATTCTCCTGCAACGCTTTATAAGCGCCCTGCGCGAACGCATCCCATGAACCCCAGATCGCATCGATTTTCCCTTTCGGGTATTTCGCGAGGATGGCGCCAATTTTGTTGGCGGTATCGCCCTGCACGTCGGAAGAAACCGCACCAATTGACTCCAACTGATGCAGGCCTGGATTCGCCTTCAGGACTTTCTCGTAAACCACCTGACGACGTTCCATCGCCGGGAAGCCAGCCACCCACAGCTTCACGATGTTAGCCTTGCCGTTGGTATCTTTAATCAACTGGTCGAGGGAAAGCTGAGCCAGAGAAGCATCGTCCTGCGCAGTCACCGTCACGCCTTCGATCGGCTGATTCACCGGGGTGTCGAATACCGAGACTTTAATACCGGCATCGGTAATACGCTTCACCAGCGCCGTAGAGTAAGGGTCTTTACCGTGGGAGAGGATAACCCCGTCATATTTCTGGCTGATCGCCTGATTGACGAAGTCCTGGAAACGGGCATCATCGCCGTTGCTGAGGAAGGTGCTGACTTTAAAGCCCAGCTTGCGACCTTCCTGGATGGCACCAGCCACGAACTGCGTGGTGTTGTCATCGGAACCCAGGTTACGGATCACCGCAACGCGGATTGGGCCGTCATGGTTGGCGATGGCAGCGGGGACCGCTGTATCAGCAAAGGCAGGTACGGAAATCAGCAGGCTCAGAGCCAGCAGCGATGTGGTCATTTTTTTCATTATTATAAATACCCTGTCTGAAGATAGAGGCGCTTATCGGCGCTGTATGTAGGTAATGGCCAGTGCGATAGCCAGCACCAGACCTTTGATAATATCCATTGCGTAGTAAGGCACGGAGAGCATCACCAGCCCGTTCTGCAGCACGCCGAGGATAATGGCTCCTACCAGCGTACCCAGCGCGTTAGGCTTGCCGGAGCCCGCCAGAGAGAACCCAATCCAGGCTGCCGCCACCGCATCCATCAGATAGCCGCCACCGGCATTCACCTGTGAAGACCCGATACGGGAAGCCAATAAAATCCCGCCCAGCCCGGCCAGCAGTGAAGCAATTACATAAGCCAGCACGCGGTAGCGATTGGTCCGGATACCGGAAAGGCGCGCTGCCTCAGGATTTCCGCCAATCGCATACATACGGCGACCGTGTTTGGTCAGCGAAAGCCCAAGCTGGGCGACCACAGTCACTACCAGCATGATGATCACGATGGTTGGTACCTGCCCCAGCAGCGAGAAGTTGGCCGGGATAGTTCCCTCAGCCATATCGCCGCTCGGCAGCACCATATTTTCGGTAATTGAGCCGCCGAAGCTGTAAGTCATCGCCACGCCTTGTACGACAAAAAGGCTGGCTAATGTCGCTAACATGTCGGGAATGCGCAGGATAACGATAAGAAACGCATTGAACAGACCGACCAACGTGCAGAGTAACAGCGTGATGACGATGGCTTCTGTCGATCCGAATCCGTACCAGACGAACAGCGAGATCACCAGGGAGTTCGCCAGAGAGGCCGTAGATCCCACGGAGAGGTCAAATCCGCCGATAGTCAGGGAAATCGATACCCCAATCGCTATCACCGTCACAATGGCGATAGAGCGCAGGATATTGATGATATTGGTCGGCTCAAGGAAGCTGTCCGAAGCCAGGCCAAACGCGGCGATCAGCGCGACGACCGTCAGCAACATTCCCCATTTATAGAGAAATTCAAACAGCTGGTGGCGCGCAGACGGCGCAGCTTTCAGGGAAATATCTTTGCTGCTCACGCAGGCGTTCCTCCGGTGGAATAAAGTAAAAGAGTCTCTTCATCGACGTCACTGGCATCCATTTCCGCCACGATCCGCCCGTCCCAGAGCACGCAAATGCGGTCGCATAAGCCCACCAGTTCGGCGAATTCGCCGGAGGCATAAATCACCCCTTTTCCCTGGCGGGCCAGACCGTCGATCAGGTCAAACAGGTCGGTTTTGGCTTTGATATCAACGCCTTTTGTCGGCTCATCAAAAATCAGCACGTCTGCGTCGTTGCGCAGCCATTTGCCGATAGCCACTTTTTGCTGGTTGCCACCCGACAGGCGACGCAGCGTTTGTTGTGGGCCGGTAGTGCGCACGCCCAGCTTCTGAATCACCTCTTCAGCCCATTGCCAGGCCTGGCGGTGCCCAAACAGACTCCAGCGTGAGAAGCTGTTATCTGCCGTCACGCTGAGGTTCATCGCTACCGACTCATCAATAAAGATGCCTTCTTTGCGGCGCTCTTCCGGGATCAACGCCATGCGGTTTGCCACAGCTGCGTGAGGTGATGAGGGCTTCCAGGGCTTGCCGTGCAGCTCGCCCTTTTCCACGCGGCTGTTGCTGGCCCCAAACAAGGCTTTGCAGAGTTCGGTTTTACCCGCACCGGCCAGCCCCGCCAGACCCAGAATTTCACCTTTGCGCAGCGTCAGCGAAATGTTGTGCAGCAGCGCATCATCATGCAGGCCTTCCACCTTCAGCAGAATGTCCTCACTGAACGGCGGTCGGCGCGGCGGGTAGATATCCTCCAGCTGATGGCCGAGCATCTTCTCGACAATCTGCTCGCCATCCAGTTGTGCCATCGGGCAGGTTTCAATCAAACGGCCATCACGCAGCACGGTTAATTGATCGCAAATGGCACGCAGCTCATGGATGCGGTGGGAGATAAACACCACGCCAATGCCGTTACTTTGCAGGCGGCGTACGACGGCGAATAAGCGCTCGCTTTCATTCTGATCCAGCGGCGCAGTTGGCTCATCCAGGATCAGAAAGCGGCAATGGTGGGAAAGTGCCCGCGCCAGCAGGATCTGCTGCTTCTCGGCCAGCGTGCAGCGATCGATACGACGACGAACGTCCAGTGTAACGTCAAGCTGCGCCAGCAAAGCGCGAGCTTGTTTGCGCACTTCGCTCCAGTTATACATCTGGCCGCCTTCTGCCAGGCGATCCAGCATGATGTTCTCCGCCACGCTAAGCGTAGGCACCAGCGCCACATCCACTTCCTGCTGAACAAGGTGGATACCGAGCTGTTTGGCATCACGCGGGGAACGGATACTCACCGGCTGCCCATCCAGCAGGATCTCACCGCTGTAATGATCGTAAGCACCGGAAAGAACGGCCATCAGCGTCGACTTGCCCGCGCCGTTGGCCCCGGTCAGTGCATGCACCGAGTGGCCTTCAAGGCTGAAATCAACGCCATTCAGGGCTGTAAAACCGCCAAAAGCGATGGAGATTTGACGCATATCCAGGCGATTTACCACAGTCATGAACGAAAACTCTCTGGCAGATGAAGAAAACAGGTTGCCGCATTTTTTATTGGATTGTTTCGGCTGGCAACGAACGAAAGCGCATAAGCTAACACAAAACGTTATTAGCCATCCAGACATCCAGCCATATAAGCGGTTAAAACCACTGAGACCGCGGTATCCAGCATAATCCGGCAGGATACAGGCAACAGCCAGCATTTCGCTCGGTGTGATGGCGGCCGGGCTCGACTGAAAATGGGGCCTTTTTTTGTAAGAGAGCGGGGGCGGAGACGTTCAGGAGGGAGAGAGTGAGTGCTGAATTTTGGGCACAAAAAAACCGCCATAAATAGCGGTTAATTTGTGCTGGTCCGGTAAGCGGCCTTTCCAGCTGGACTCTGATACTTAACATAATGCAAG
Organism: Erwinia sp.; assembly: GCF_049696395.1. Taxonomy (GTDB): domain Bacteria; phylum Pseudomonadota; class Gammaproteobacteria; order Enterobacterales; family Enterobacteriaceae; genus Erwinia. The sequence continues at coordinate 17,661 of NZ_JBAVTT010000115.1, read as the reverse complement.
CACAACCCCGTGGCGAAATATTCATCTTATTCAGACTTTGTGTCAAGTTCTGACACAAAAAACATGCTTATTATTTCACCGGGCCTTTCCGCCGCCCTAAGCAAGCGGGCACCGGTTTGAGGGAAGGATATTTAACGGCCGTAAATGCAAGCACAACCCCGTGCTTGTTTTCGCGGCAGTATCGCCGGTGGTGCTGGCGTGGAGCGGTCTGAACCAGGACCGCACAATGAAACGGTACTTTTGTATTGTGATCGTTGTTTCTGGAGCAATGCTGTCGTTCGATCAGGGAAGTTGGATACTCTCCAACAACACGATCAGCATCAGCATCAATGCCCCAGGCAAGTAAGCCAGGTAACCGCCCTTCGGGGCGGTTTTCCTTGTCAGAAGGTTTCCCAGTTCGCTTCGCTGACTTTGCCTGCAGCCAGTGCTGCGGGCGCAGAGAGTGGTTTGCGCACCGGCGAGTGCACAGCCGGTTTGGCCACGGAACGGCCAGTTGAACCTTCATCAGCAGAGAGGCGGAAGACCGCAACAGCCTGGCTTAACAACAGCGCCTGCTCTTCCAGTGAATTCGCTGCAGCGGCGGACTCTTCCACCAGCGCGGCGTTTTGCTGGGTAGTGTTATCCATCTCCACCACGGCGGTAGACACCTGGCTGATACCCCGGCTCTGCTCGTCAGACGCGGAGGCGATTTCACCCATAATGTCGCGCACGTTGGTAACAGACTGCACGATATCCTGCATCGTCAGCCCGGTGTTTTCGACCAGCTGAGCGCCGCTGTTCACCCGATCCACCGACTCTTTAATCAGTCCTTCAATCTCTTTTGCCGCCTGAGCAGAGCGCTGCGCCAGGTTACGCACTTCACTGGCTACCACAGCGAAGCCTCTGCCTTGTTCACCTGCACGAGCGGCTTCCACCGCGGCGTTCAGGGCCAGAATATTGGTCTGGAACGCAATGCTGTTGATGGTGGTGGTGATATCGGCGATGCGTTTTGAGCTGTCCGAAATCTGCTGCATGGTTTCCACCACGTCTTTCACCTGCTTGCCGCCGGTTTGCGCCGTGGTTGAGGCTTCCGAGGCCAGCTTGCTGGCATGATGAGCATTATCGGCGTTCTGCTTCACTGTCGAGCTTAACTGCTCCATGCTGGCGGCGGTTTGCTCAACGGCGGCGGCCTGCTGTTCAGTCCTGGAGGAGAGATCGGTATTGCCTGCGCTGATTTCGGCAGCAGCATGCGCAACCTGGCTGACGCCAGAGCGGATCTCGCCAATGATCTGACGCAGGTTATCGCTCATCGTGCCCACGGCACTCATCAACTGGCCCAACTCATCGCGGCGGTCAGTTTCAACCCTCACGCTTAGATCACCGTTGGCGATACGTTCAGTGGTGTCCAGCGTCTCACGCAGTGGACGAGTGATCTGACGGGTGATCGCCATAGCGACGATAAACCCAAGGATCAGCGCGGCGATAGTGACGGCAATCATGGTGGTAATCGCAGTAGAGACGTTCTCTCTGGTCATTCTCAGCTGCTTTTGCACCAGCGTTTCCACCAGCGTATTCATTTCGGCAGCTTGCTTCACCATGACAGCGGCGGCCTCTTTCTGTTGTTGATAAGCCGGAACGTAAGAAAGCACGCTGGCTTTGTAGCTGATCAGACGCTGCTTCAGCGGCTGCAGGGTGGCTTCCTGCGCTGGTGTCACCAGGCTGGCAAACGTATCCAGCGTGACCGCAGCCTTATCCGCTGAGGCACCCAATATCGCAGCTGTCTGCTCTGAAGGCCCGGCAACCACCCCGCGCACGGCGTAATGCACGTCCAGCAGGGCATAATCCAGTTTGCCCATCAGCACCTGCATTTGCAGATCGGCCGTGGGTGACAGCTCCTGCTTCAGATCGACAAAGGCCGCTTCGCTGTCCGACAGGTTCCAGCTGCCTTTGATCTGATTACGGGTTTGTACCGCTTTAACATAGTTGGACTGGGCGTCCTGGTAGCCTTTCACCAGGCCTGGAAAGGTATCCAGCCACGCACGGCTTTCTGCATCAAATACTGACGTACTCAGCATCTTGTTGAACAGAGCCAGCGCTTCGGTAATTTTCTTCCGACTGAGCGCGATCTCTTTTTCATCAAAGAACAGCTGGTACTGCTTCTGGCTGTCCAGCGCGGCGCTGATATCGCTGCTGATGGCATGGCTGTAGTCGACCTTGTCGGTGCGCCCTTTCACGGTGTTGAATTTGGAGATGCCGACAGCGGCAATCAGCGCGGCCAACAGCAGAACCAGTGCGAATCCCGTCCCGAGCTTCCTGCCCACCCGGAGATTTTCCATGCGACGTTTGATGCTGTTAATCATTTTTAGTCCTTTCCCGTAACCCGATAGCGTATGGCGGCAGCTCAGTAAGACGCTTGCTCACCAGGTATGGTGATCCAATTCACAGTTTCACCTATCGGTAAGGACCAGGAATTACTTTAGCGAGCAGGGGGAGCAGGCGGGGGCGAATAATCTCTTCGCCGTGGGAATTATTAGCAGGATCAGTGGTTTTCAGTAAACAGCAGGCAATAAAAAACCGACGAAGCGGGCTCCGTCGGTTTATCGTCACGTATTAACGTGGTGGGGAATTATTTGGCTGCAGAGTAAAGCTCAGCTGCCTGATCCCAGTTTGCAACATCCCAGAACGCCTTGATGTAATCAGGACGTTTGTTCTGATACTTCAGGTAGTAAGCGTGTTCCCAAACGTCCAGACCCAGAATCGGGGTACCGGAAGCGCCAGAGATCGCTTCGCCCATCAGCGGGCTGTCCTGGTTGGCAGTAGAGACTACAGCCAGCTTGTCGCCTTTTTTAACCAGCCACGCCCAGCCAGAACCGAAACGGGTAGTAGCCGCTTTTTCGAATTCTGCTTTGAACGCGTCAACGCTGCCGAAGTCTTTTTCGATAGCCGCTTTCAGGTCGCCGCTCAGGGTAGTGCCGGTTTTCAGGCCTTTCCAGAAGAAGCTGTGGTTTGAGTGGCCGCCTGCATTGTTACGCAGTGCTGCTTTCTTGTCTGCAGGAACCTGATCCAGTTTTGCGATCAGCTCATCAACAGGCAGGTCCGCAAACTCGGTGCCTTCCAGCGCTGCGTTAGCGTTGTTGACGTAAGCCTGGTGGTGTTTGCTGTGATGGATTTCCATCGTCTGCTTGTCGAAATGCGGTTCCAGTGCGTCGTATGCGTAAGGCAAGGATGGCAGTGAATAACTCATGTTCATCATCTCCATTTAATGGTGGGCGGCGCTGTTTCTGTTAGCACCGCGTAAGCAGTCGGATCATTATAGTTAAATAAACGAACCGTAAAAGGGTTATCAATGCCCCGACGTTTATAAGGGTTTACCTCGCAGCAGGCGCAGCGGCGCTTTTATGCCCTTTGCCCGCACGGATAAAACCAAACGGTCTAAGGCTTTATTTCCCTAATGCTGCCAACGATTTATCCAGCGCGCCGACCAGCCAGTCGATATCGCTCTCCTGGAACGCTAACGGCGGACGCAATTTCAGCACATTGCCATACGGGCCAGCGACTGACGTCAGCACGCGGTTTTCACGCAGCTTTTCGGTCACGTCCAGCGCCAACTGCTTGTCCGGCGTTTTGCTGGTTTTATCGGTCACCAGTTCAAAGCCGATAAACAGACCGGCGCCGCGCACATCGCCCACGCATTCGTATTTGTCTTTCAGCGTCAGCAACTCACGCAGCAGCTTGTCGCCCACTACGCGGCTGTGCTCCTGCAAGCCCTCTTCTTTAATGACTTTCAACACGGCCTGCGCCGCAGCCATCGCCACCGGATTACCGCCGAAGGTGTTGAAGTAGGGAATATCGTCGCTGAAGGAAGCCAGCACATCGCTTTTGGCCAGCAGAGCAGAGACTGGAATACCGTTGCCCATCGGTTTACCGGTGGTGACAATATCCGGCACCACGCCATGGCGGGCAAAGCCCCAGAAGGCATCACCCGTGCGGCCGAAGCCTGGCTGCACTTCATCAGCAATAAAGATGCCGCCGTTTTTATGCACCACATCCACCGCTTTCTTCAGGAAGCCTTTCGGCCCTGGCAGCACGCCGTCGGAAGAGAAGATTGAGTCCGCAAGGAAGCCAGCAAACTTGATGCCGTTGGCCGCCATATCATCAATCTGCTGCTGGATTTCGTTGGCAAACCAGTCGCCCAAATCTGGCGCATTGACGCGGTAATGATCGGGAGGCGACACCAGCCGAGTGGTGGTTGCCAGTGGCTGACCCGTGCCCAAAGCTGGCGAGACGCCAGACGTTAAGTCGCTGGTGCCGTGATAGGCCTCCTGGCTGACGATAATGCCGGTGCCGCCACTGTGGGCGCGGGCAACGCGGATGGCCAAATCGTTAGCTTCTGAGCCGGTACACATGTACATCGCACGGTCGATTTCTGAAGGCAGAGTCGCCAACAGTTCTTCGGAGTAATCAAGGATACGTTCGTGCAGGTAGCGCGTGTGGGTGTTCAGCTGCTGCATCTGCTGATAAACCGCATCGATAACCGCAGGATGGCAGTGACCAATACTGGCTACGTTGTTGTAGGCATCAAGGTATTTGTCGCCGTTGGCATCCCAGAGATACTGGCCTTCACCCCGCACCAGATGGACCGGCTTACGGTAGAACAGACGGTAAGACTCGCCCAGCACTTTGCTGCGTTTATCAGTCAGTTTACGTACGTCAGCCTCCAGTCCGTCGGCATGCTCAGCGCGAAAGCTGTTGGTGTCCATAATGGTCGAACGTGTAGCCATGATAACTCCCGTTGCGAAGTGAGAAAGGAACGGGCAACCCGTGCGCCCGGATACCTTCATCATGGCAAGCTTTTTTCAAAATGCAACCAAATACACAAATACAATAAAATACACATGCACAGACCAGCGTTGTCAGTTAGGCTATGCGCATCCCCCAGGAAAAGGACACCACCATGCTGCAGGAAACCCGTTTACACCGCATTCGTGCGCTGCTGACTACGCTAAATCACGTCAGCACCGAGCGGATCATCAGAGAGCTGGGGATTTCCAGGGAAACGGCCAGAAGGGACATTATCGAGCTGGAAGCGTTAGGCCTGGCGCGCCGCGTGCACGGGGGATTGATCGCGCTGGACGCTGAGCCAGAGCCGCCGCTGATTGTCCGCAGCGAAGTGCGAGCCAGAGAAAAACGCGCCATTGCACGGGCCGCCGCTCAGCGACTGAAGCCAGGGCAAACCCTGTTTCTGGATGCGGGCAGCACCACAACGATGCTGGCGGAAGAGCTGCGCACCATGGCCGGGCTGACGATTATCACCAACAGCCTGAATGCGGCGTTGAAACTGTCGGCGGCTGAAGAACATGAAGCGTTGAACAACACGATTATTCTACTGGGCGGCAGCATGTTAGCCGGGGCTCAAGAGACGCGGGGCGAGTTAACCGTTGGCGAGATTTTCCGTTTCCGCGCCGATGTGGCTCTGATGTCGCCGGTGGGTATTGACGCAAAAAGTGGTGCCAGCAGTTTCCACCCGCATGAGGCAGCCATTGCGCGGGCGATGGCTCAGCAGGCTACCCAGCTGATTTTGCTGGCCGATCACAGCAAGCTGGGGCTGACCAGCCGCATGAATTATGCCGCTGTAAAAGAGGTTAGCCTGCTGATCACCGACAGCGGCGCAGCAGGCCTTCCCGCTTTTGCCGCGCTGGAAAAAGCGCTGCCGGAAGTGGTGCTGGCCTGAGCCAAAAAAACTAGATCAGCCTTTGCGGGTGAGTGTAAACCGTCGCCCGACCAGGCTTGCTGAACCCTACCAGCGTCAGGTTGCTGCGTTCAGCCACCTCTACCGCAAGTTTGGTGGCGGCAGAGACCGCAAACAGGATCTCAATGCCGCACATCGCCGATTTCTGCACCATTTCATAGCTTGCCCGGCTGGACACCAGCGCCGCGCCTTGCTGCCAGGTTGGCTGATTGCTTCGCAGCCCCAGCAATTTATCCAGCGCCACATGGCGGCCCACATCTTCACATCCCCCCGCAAGATGGCCATCCGGCATTATCCAGGCCGCCGCGTGCGTACAGCCTGTCAGTTGCCCAACCGGCTGAAAGCTTTTCAGTTGGGATAAGGCTTCATCAAGACGTTCGATCTCAAAAGTCTGGGTGAACGGCAGAGGCTGAACCGGTTTACCGATTTCAGCCAATTGCTCCACGCCACAAACGCCGCAGCCTGTCCGCCCCGCCATCGCCCGACGTTGCTCTTTCAACCCCATAAAACGGCGACTGGAGAGTTCGACCTGCACCTCAATCCCGCCGCAAGAGGGCTGAATATCCATGCCGTAGATATCCGCTGGAGAAGCGATAATCCCTTCAGACAGCGAGAAGCCAATAGCGAACGCTTCAAGGTCTTTTGGTGTGGCCATCATCACCACATGCGAGATGCCGTTGTACACCAGCGCGACCGGCACTTCTTCCGCAAGCCAGTCTGGCTCAGGGGTCTGTAACGATCGGCGCTGCCGAACGTCGACCTGGCTCAACCCTGAGATCTCACTCACATTCTCGTCACGATTAATGATCTTATTCACCTGAAACCCATCCCGCAGCCAACGACCCTATAATTCCTGTGGTAATGTTTTAACCACATACGTTCAGAAAAGATTCTTAAGATTCTGAACCTGTGACCGCTTTATCGCAAAACTAATTGAGCTATGTCGAAACAGGAATGACGCCATGAATGTCAGCAGAAGAAGCTTCTTCAAGATCTGCGCGGGTGGGATGGCAGGGACAACGGCAGCAATGCTGGGCTTTATGCCCGAAGTCGCGCTGGCTGAAACACGCCAATATAAGCTACTGCGTGCCCGTGAAACGCGAAATACCTGCACCTACTGTTCCGTTGGCTGCGGGCTGTTGATGTACAGCCTGGGTGACGGAGCAAAAAATGCCAAAGAGTCGATTTTTCATATAGAAGGCGACCCGGATCACCCGGTCAGCCGGGGCGCTCTCTGCCCGAAAGGCGCTGGCCTGCTGGACTTTATCCACAGTGAAAGCCGCCTCAAATACCCGGCTTACCGCGCGCCAGGCTCAGATAAATGGCAGCAAATCAGCTGGGATGACGCCTTTGATCGCATCGCCAAACTGATGAAAGCCGACCGCGACGCCAACTTTATCGAAAAGAACGCCGCAGGCACCACGGTAAACCGCTGGCTGAGCACCGGGATGCTTTGCGCCTCCGCCTCCAGCAATGAAACCGGCTATTTAACGCAGAAATTGACCCGCTCGCTCGGCATGCTTGCCGTCGATAACCAGGCACGAGTCTGACACGGACCAACGGTAGCAAGTCTTGCTCCAACGTTCGGTCGCGGTGCGATGACCAACCACTGGGTTGATATTCGAAATGCGAATGTAGTGATTGTGATGGGGGGTAACGCCGCTGAAGCGCATCCGGTGGGATTCCGCTGGGCGATGGAAGCCAAAATCCACAACAAGGCCAAACTGATTGTGATCGATCCGCGCTTCACGCGAACCGCATCAGTCGCCGATTTCTATACCCCGATCCGCTCCGGAACTGACATCGCCTTCCTGTCAGGCGTGTTGCTGTACCTGATAAGCAACGAAAAAATCCAGCGCGAATACGTTGAGGCGTACACCAACGCCAGCCTGATTGTGCGTGAAGATTACCACTTCGACGACGGGCTGTTCAGCGGCTACGACGAAGCCAACCGCAAGTACGATAAAACCAGCTGGAACTACGAGCTGGACGAGAGCGGCTTTGCTAAACGCGACCTGACGCTGGCTCACCCGCGCTGCGTATGGAACCTGCTTAAAGAGCATGTCAGCCGCTACACGCCTGAAGTGGTGGAATCGCTGTGCGGCACGCCGAAAGCCGATTTCCTCTACGTCTGTGAGACGCTGGCGGAAACCAGTGCCAAAGACCGCACCGCCACCTTCCTCTATGCCCTGGGCTGGACACAGCACTCCGTTGGCGCGCAGAACATCCGCACTATGGCGATGGTTCAACTGCTGTTGGGCAATATGGGCATGGCAGGCGGCGGGATTAATGCCCTGCGCGGTCACTCCAATATTCAGGGACTGACCGATCTGGGGCTTCTTTCACAGAGTCTGCCGGGGTATATGACGCTGCCTTCTGAAAAACAGGCGGACCTGCAAACCTATCTGACCGCTAACACACCAAAACCGACGCTGCCGGGGCAGGTGAATTACTGGAGCAACTATCCCAAGTTCTTCGTCAGCATGATGAAGGCCTTTTACGGCGATAAAGCGCAGAAGGAGAACAACTGGGGCTTCGACTGGTTACCGAAGTGGGACAAAGGCTACGACGTACTGCAGTACTTCGAGATGATGTCGCAGGGCAAAGTGAATGGCTACCTCTGCCAGGGCTTTAACCCTGTAGCCTCGTTCCCGAATAAAAACAAAGTGGTGAAGTCCCTCTCGAAGCTGAAATTCCTGGTAACGATTGATCCGCTGAACACCGAAACCTCTAACTTCTGGCAGAACCACGGCGAGTTTAACGACGTCGATCCGTCACAGATCCAGACCGAAGTGTTCCGCCTGCCTTCCACCTGTTTTGCGGAAGAGAATGGCTCGATCGTCAACTCCGCCCGCTGGCTTCAGTGGCACTGGAAAGGCGCTGACGGCCCTGGCGAATCACGTAACGACGGTGAAATCCTGTCAGGGATTTACCTGCGTCTGCGTGAAATGTATGCCAAAGAAGGCGGTGCCTTACCGGAGCAGGTGCTGAACATGAGCTGGAACTATCTGACACCGGACAATCCGGCTTCAGAAGAAGTGGCGATGGAGAGCAACGGCAAAGCGCTGGCGGACCTGATGGACGACAAAGGCACGGTGCTGGCGAAAAAAGGCCAGCAGCTGGGCAGTTTTGCGCTGCTGCGTGATGACGGCTCCACCTCCAGCGGCTGCTGGATCTTTGCCGGAAGCTGGACGGCTGACGGCAACCAGATGGCTCGCAGGGATAACACCGATCCCTCCGGTTTGGGTAACACACTCAACTGGTCATGGGCGTGGCCGCTGAACCGTCGAATCCTCTACAACCGTGCCTCTGCGGACCCACAGGGTAAGCCCTGGGATCCAAAAAGAGCGTTGTTGCATTGGGATGGCGCGAAGTGGGTGGGTCAGGATATCCCTGATTACAGCACGGCCGCACCAGGCAGTGATGTCGGGCCGTTTATCATGCAGCCGGAAGGCATGGGGCGCCTGTTTGCGCTGGATAAAATGGCCGAAGGGCCCTTCCCGGAACACTACGAGCCGTTCGAAACGCCGCTTGGCACCAACCCGCTGCATCCGAAGGTGGTTTCTAACCCAGCGGCGCGCGTGTTTAAAGACGACCTGGCCGCGATGGGCAAAGCCGATAAGTTCCCGTACGTCGGCACAACCTACCGCCTGACCGAGCATTTCCACTTCTGGACCAAGCATTCGCTGCTGAACTCCATCGCGCAGCCTGAGCAGTTTGTGGAGATTGGCGAAGGGCTGGCGGGCAGGCTGGGAATTGTGGCTGGCGACACGGTGAAAGTGAGTTCTAACCGGGGCTATATCAAAGCGAAAGCCGTTGTCACCAAACGCATTCGTACGCTGACAGTGCAAGGGAAGCCGGTCGATACCATCGGCATTCCTATTCACTGGGGTTATGAAGGCGTGGCGAAAAAAGGCTTCCTCGCCAATACCCTGACGCCGTTCGTCGGCGATGCCAACACGCAAACGCCGGAGTTTAAAGCGTTTCTGGTTAACGTAGAGAAAATTCAGCCAAAGTAGCTGGCGTTGCGGCAGCAACAGAGTTCATCCCGATGAGCTGACTCAGGTCAGTGATTCGGGTGAATGAACGCCGCTAACACAGCTGCAATGTCAGATAAGAAGGCTATGGGGACTGATTTATGGCTTATCAATCACAAGACATTATCCGCCGTTCCGCCACCAACGGGTTTACGCCTGCTCCTCAGGCGCGGGATCACCAGCTGGAAGTGGCGAAACTGATCGACGTCACCACCTGCATCGGCTGCAAAGCCTGTCAGGTTGCCTGTTCAGAGTGGAATGACCTGCGGGATGAAGTGGGACATAACGTCGGCGTTTACGATAACCCCGCCGATTTGACCGCCAAATCCTGGACCGTGATGCGCTTTTCAGAGGTTGAGGAGAACGGCAAGCTGGAGTGGCTGATCCGCAAAGACGGCTGCATGCACTGCGCCGATCCCGGCTGCCTGAAGGCCTGCCCGTCTGAAGGGGCCATTATTCAGTATGCCAACGGCATCGTCGATTTTGAGTCAGAGCAGTGCATTGGCTGCGGCTACTGCATTGCGGGCTGCCCGTTTGACGTGCCAAGGCTGAATAAAGAGGACAACCGCGTCTATAAATGCACGCTGTGCGTCGATCGTGTGACCGTAGGTCAGGAACCTGCCTGCGTAAAAACCTGCCCGACCGGTGCCATCCACTTTGGCAGCAAAGAGGAGATGAAGCAGGTTGCCGCAGAACGCGTCACCGAACTGAACAGCCGTGGTTACGATCATGCCGGGCTGTACGACCCGGAAGGCGTGGGCGGCACACACGTGATGTATGTGCTGCATCACGCCAACAAACCTCAGCTGTATCACGGCCTGGCGGAGAACCCGTCGATCAGCCCTGCGGTCACCTTCTGGAAAGGGATCTGGAAGCCGCTGGCGGCGATTGGCTTTGCCGCCACCTTCGCGGCGAGCGTGTTCCACTACGTCGGTATTGGGCCGAATCGGGTGGAAGATGATGACGATAACCTGGAAGATAAGGAGGAGCACAAATGAGAAAGCGCGATCGCCTTCAGCGCTACAGTGCGCCCGAACGAATTAACCACTGGATTGTGGCGTTTTGCTTTGTGTTCGCCGCCCTCAGTGGCCTGGGCTTCTTCTTCCCGTCCTTCAACTGGTTGATGCATAGTCTGGGCACGCCTCAGCTGGCACGTATTCTGCACCCCTTTATTGGGGTGATTATGTTTGCCGCCTTTTTACTGATGTTCTTCCGCTACTGGCGGCACAACCTGATTGAGCGTCAGGATCTGGAGTGGGCCAAAAATATCCATAAAATTGCCCAAAACGAGGAAGTCGGTGATACCGGGCGCTATAATTTTGGTCAGAAGTGCGTATTCTGGGCTGCTATCATCACCTTAGTATTGTTGTTGTTAAGCGGCGTGGTGATTTGGCGACCTTACTTTGCCGGCTCTTTTGCCATCCCGACGATCCGCCTTGCTTTGGTAGTCCATTCCGTTGCAGCGGTGGTGTTGATTATGGTGATCATGGTGCATATCTACGCGGCGCTTTGGGTAAAAGGGACGATTACCGCTATGGTTGAAGGATGGGTAACGCCTGCCTGGGCTAAGAAACATCACCCGCGCTGGTACCGCGCAGTGCGTGAACAGCAACAGAAACAACAGGAAAAAAGACCCTGATGAGTATTCGCATAATCCCGCAAGAGCAGCTGGAGAAAAGCGACAAAAAAACGGCGGAGCATATTCCGCCGTTACTTTTCCCCAGACTGAAAAACTTGTACAGCCGACGCGCCGCCAGACTGCGTGAACTGGCAGAGAAAAATCCGCTCGGCGACTATCTGCGCTTTGCCGCTGTCGTTGCCAGCGCGCAGGAGATCGTGCTGTACGATCATCCTTTACAAATGGACCTGCACGCACGGCTGGTGGCCACGGCAGCCAGCGGTAAACCACCGCTCGATATTCATACGCTGCCCAGAGACAACCACTGGCAGCGCCTGTTGCAGTCGCTGATTGCCGAGATGAAGCCGGAGATGACGGGTCAGGCGCTGGCTTCGCTGGAGAACCTGGAGAAAGCCTCAGCGTCAGAACTGGAAACGCTGGCCAGCGCGCTGTTCGCTAACGAGTTTTCTCAGGTCAGCAGTGATAAATCGCCGTTTATCTGGGCGGCATTATCGCTCTATTGGGCACAAATGGCGGCGCTCATCCCAGGTAAAGCGCGGGCTGAATACGGTGAACAACGGCAGTTTTGCCCGGTTTGTGCCAGCGTGCCGGTCGCCAGCGTGGTGCATATGGGCACGCAAGGCGGCCTGCGCTATCTGCACTGCAACCTCTGCGAGAGCGAATGGTATGTGGTGCGATCAAAATGCAGCAATTGCGAGCAAACGCGTGATCTACACTACTGGTCACTGGACTCTGAAGTGGCCCCGATCAAAGCAGAAAGCTGCGGTGACTGCGGTACCTACGTGAAAATGCTGTATCAGGAAAAAGACCCGGCTGTTGAGCCGGTGGCGGACGATTTAGCCTCCCTGATCCTCGATGCCCGTATGGAGCAGGAAGGTTTTTCACGCAGCAGTTTGAATCCCTTCCTTTTTCCGGGAGAATAAACGCCTGACTGGCCGGTGGTTTCGCTCAGGCCAGCCAGGCTATCACTCTAATCTGGTCGCAATGCTAACGGGCTGCACTGTGTCGGCCACCAACGGGGATATGCGTAATGAAATTGATTGGCAGCTATACCAGCCCTTTTGTCCGTAAGATTTCTGTCATCATGCTGGAAAAAGGCATCACGTTTGAATTCATTAACGAAAATCCCTGGACTGATGACAGCCACGTTCCCGGATTCAATCCACTGGGTAAAATCCCTGCGCTGGTCACCAGCCCGGAAGAGACCTGGTATGACTCGCACATCATTGCCGCTTACCTGGAACAGATGGACATTGCACCGGCTCTGGTGCCGCGCGAGAAAGTGGCGGCGTTAAAAGTCCTTCAGCTGGAAGCCCTGGCTGACGGCATTGGCGATGCCGCGGTGATTTTGCTGCGCGAAAAAATGCGCCCTCCAGAATTGCAGATGGAAGCTCAGTTGCTGCGTCAGCGTGAGAAAATTCAGCGCGGGCTTGATGCACTGGAAGCAGAAGCAGCGAAAGGCACCGTGCTGAACAGCGACACGCTGAATGTGGCCGATATCGCCACTGCCTGCCTGATTGGCTTCCTGAACTTCCGCCGTATTGTGCCGGGCTGGTGCGTTGAACGCCCTGCCCTGATCAAACTGGCAGAGAAGATGTTTGAACGTGAAAGCTTCGCCCGTACCGTTCCCCCTTCAGCCTGACCCTGCGATACGGACGTTATGAAGACACTTTTCAGTCAGCTTCCCGCCATCGATAGTCTGCTAAGAGAGCCTGCCATGCAGGCTCTGCTCGTTCAGTATGGCCACCAGCAAACCGCAGACACACTGAGAACCCTGCAGCAGGAAGCGCGAGAGCATATTCAGGCGCAGCAACAGCTTCCCGCCTGGAGCAAGGACTGGCCGCAAACTGCTGCGACTCGCCTGCAACGACAACAAAGCACGGCCCTGAAGCCGGTGCTGAATCTGACTGGCACCGTGCTGCACACCAATCTGGGCCGTGCGCTGCTGTGTGAAGAAGCTGTTGAGGCCGTGACCAGCGTGATGCGCTCGGCGGTGACGCTGGAATATTCGCTGGAAGAAGGCGGACGAGGGCATCGCGATCGCGCGCTGGCTGACCTGCTTTGCCAACTGACGGGGGCGGAAGATGCCTGCATCGTCAATAATAATGCGGCGGCAGTGATGCTGATGCTGGCCGCGCTGGCACCCGGTAAAGAAGTGGTGGTGTCGAGAGGCGAGCTCGTCGAAATTGGCGGGGCTTTCCGCATTCCTGACGTGATGAAACAGGCTGGCTGCACGCTGACGGAGGTCGGCACCACCAACCGTACCCATTTAAAAGATTACCGCCAGGCGCTGACGGAAAATACGGCGCTGCTGATGAAGGTCCACACCAGCAATTATCAGATTGAAGGCTTTACCTGCTCAGTAAGTGAAAGCGAGCTGGCGAAGCTGGGGCAAGCGTGCGGCGTGCCGGTGATTACCGACCTCGGCAGCGGCTCGCTGATTGATCTGAGCCAGTTCGGTCTTCCGGCTGAGCCGATGCCGCAACAGCTGATTGCTGAGGGCGTCAGTCTGGTGAGTTTCTCTGGCGATAAGCTGTTGGGCGGCCCGCAGGCGGGAATTATCGTCGGCAAAAAAGAGCTGATTGCCCGTCTGCAGCAACATCCTCTGAAGCGCGCCCTGCGTGTCGACAAAATGATTCTGGCTGCGCTGGAGGCTACGCTAAAACGCTATCTGCACCCGGAATCCCTGGCCGTTCAGCTGCCCACATTGCGCTTATTAACCCGCACCCAGCAATCTGTTGCCGCTCAGGCCGAACGCCTGCTGCCGGTGTTGCGCCAGGCCTGCGGAGAGCAATTTTCGGTGGAGATAGCCGCCTGTTCCTCTCAGATAGGCAGTGGATCGCTTCCTGTCGATCGCCTGCCCAGTTACGCGCTCACCCTGACGCCTTATGACGGAACGGGCACCAGCCTGCAAAACCTGACCTCACGCTGGCGAAAACTTGAGGTGCCGATCGCTGGCCGCCTCTCTGCCGGCAAACTCTGGCTGGACCTCCGTTGTCTGGAAGATGAAGCACTTTTTATCAGGATGTTGTCGTTATGATTATCGCTACGGCCGGTCACGTCGATCACGGCAAAACAGCGCTGCTTGAAGCCATCACCGGTGTGAATGCCGACCGCCTGCCGGAAGAAAAAGCCCGGGGAATGACCATCGATCTGGGTTATGCCTACTGGCCTCAGCCGGATGGCCAGACGATGGGCTTTATTGATGTTCCCGGCCATGAAAAATTCCTCGCAAATATGCTCAGTGGCATCGGCGGGCTGGATCGCGCGTTGCTGGTAGTCGCTGCCGATGACGGCTTGATGCCACAGACTCTTGAACATCTGACGATCCTGAAGCTCAGCGCTGTCCCTGCGCTGACCGTTGCCATTACCAAGGCGGATCGGGTAGAGGAAGCCCGAGTTGAGGAAGTCATCGCCGCAATCAAAGCGCTGACTAACGAAATGGGCTGGCCAGGCCTCGACCTGTTTATTACCAGCACCCTTACCGGCCTCGGTATTCCAGAGCTTGCTGCGCACCTCAGCCAACTTCCCGTCAGGAAGAGAGCGGAAGGCAAAACCTTCCGCCTGGCCATAGACCGGGCTTTCAACGTGAAAGGCTCTGGCACCGTGGTGACCGGAACCGCGCTGAGCGGAACGGTAAAAGTGGGCGATAAGCTCTGGATCACCGGCCTGAATAAAGAGGTCCGGGTTCGCGGTTTACATGCTCAGAACCAGTCAGCTGAAGAAGCTTTTGCTGGCCAGCGCATCGCCCTGAACCTGACTGGCGGCGTGGAAAAAGGCGATATCTCTCGCGGTGACTGGCTGCTGGAATCCCCTCCAGAAGCCCCCTTTGAGCGGGTTATCGTCGAGATTCAACGTCCCCAGGCGTTGCGGCAGGGTCAGCCACTGCATCTGCATCATGGTGCCAGCCATATCACCGGGCGCGTTTCATTGCTGGAAGGCACACTGGCTGAGCTGGTGCTGGATAAACCGCTGTGGCTGGCCGATAACGATCGCCTGATCCTGCGAGATATCAGCGCCCAGGAAACGCTGGCAGGGGCTAAAGTGGTCCTTCTGACGCCGAAGAGGCGGGGTAAACGTCAGCCTGACTATCTTCAGTGGTTAGCTCAGCTGGCCCAGGCCTCTGGAGATGAACAGGCGATTGCTTTTTATCTGCAACATCAGCCCTGGCGCCGGGAAGCGTTGAGCTGGGCTCGCCAGTTAACGCCTGCAGCGCTGACAGCCTGCATCGCGAAGCTTGCGCCGGTAGAAGCTGGTGAGTACTTGCTGCTGAGCGGGACAGCGGAAATGTGGCAGGAACAGGTGTTACTGACGCTGACGGAATATCATCAAAGTCATGGCGATCGGGCCGGTCTGGGTCGGGACAGATTGCGCAGAATGGCACTGCAAAACTTGCCGGATGCGGTTGGCCTGGCGCTGATCGATCGGCTGTCCGCCAGTGGCAAACTGAGTAACACTCGGGGCTGGCTGCATATTGACGGTTTCAGCATTCAGTTTGAGCCTGAAGAGACGGCAATCTGGCAGCAGTGTGAGCCGCTGTTTACCCATAATGCCTGGTGGGTCAGGGATCTGGCGACTGCCATTGCGGGGGATGAAGAGCTGGTGCGTCAGACATTGCGTAAAGCCGCTCAGGCAGGCGAGATCACCGCCATTGTAAAAGATCGCTATTTCCTGAGCGAACAGATGAAGATGCTGGCTGATATGATCCGCCTGCGGGCTTCTGAAGGGCACACGACCAGCGCGGCTGATTTTCGCGACAGCCTTGGCGTGGGCCGCAAACTCGCCGTGCAGATTCTGGAGTTCTTTGACCGCAGCGGCTTTACCCGCCGCAAGGGCAACGACCATTTACTCAGGGATGCCGGGATGTTCCTTTAATGAAAACACTGCACGTCCTGCAGCACTATTATCACGCCCGTCCGCGCCTGCTGGTGGCGTTTGTACTGGCCCTGGTCAGCTTTTTCTTGTTGCCGGGGCCGCTGGTGCAACGGCTGTTGATCAGCTGGAATGTGCTTGCCTGGCTGTACCTGCTGCTGCTCTGGTGGCTGCTGCTAAGAACCCCAACGGATCAGATTGCCCGAATCGCCCGCGAGCAGGATGAAAGTGCAGGAACAGTGCTGGCGCTGGTCTGCCTGACCTGCGTGGTCAGCATCCTGACCATCCTGTTTGAACTGGGTGCGGTTAAGCACCTGCCGCAGGCGCAGCAAGCCGGACACATTGCCCTGACCGCCGCCACATTAGTGGTCTCCTGGTCGTTGCTGCCAACGGCTTTTGCCATGCACTATGCGCACATGTATTACCAGCAAGGGGAGCAAGGTGAAAAGCCGCTGCTGTTCCCCGAAAAGCCCGAACAGCCTGGCTATTGGGATTTTATTTACTACTCCTTTACCCTCGCTGTAGCGGCCCAAACGGCGGACGTCTCAACCGGCAATACTTCAGTGAGACGCATCACCACCTTGCAGGCGGTGTTATCGTTTCTGTTCAACCTGGCCATTCTGGGCCTGTCGATCAACGTCGCTGCTGGCCTGCTGAGCTGACCTTCTTTTTAGCGGGCAGACAGGCAGCTTAAAAACGGGCGCTGACGCCGAGGTTATACATAAATTGCTCGCCAGAGCTCAGGCCACCAGTCTGGGAAAAGGAGGCAAAGGCCGCCACTGAGTCGCCCAGCGGCATATGCGCGCCGACTGTCACATCCACCCAGTTGGTGTCCTGGTCTGCCGAATCACGGGTGAACGAGGTTTGGGTGGATTTTAGTCCGCCGCCTGCCCGCCAGACGTTGTCGCCAAACTGGTGGTTATAACTGACTTCTGCCCACGGATTCAGCCAGCCGAGCTGTGTATCAACTCGCCAGCCCAGCGCACCAATCTGTGAATGGTAATTCTGGTCGTCAAAGCGCATGGCGGTGCTGCTGTTGCCCTGTTCCTGATAACCGTCCACTGCGCTGTAATCCAGCGCATATTGCGCCATCGGGCCCGTGGTCAGCAGTGAGCCAACCGGGAAGTCCCAGCCGGTGGTGACTCTTGCGCCCAGCTGGGTGCCGTTGGTTTCACCACTTTCTGTCCGCGTGGCTGGCCCAAGCGTGACGCTTCGCTTGATGTTGTCGTAACTGGCTGAGGCATAGTGCACATCAGTATTTACCCAGCCGTTATCGAAGAACGAAAGTTCGCTGTACGCGGAGAGTAGCCAGCCGCGCATCTTGTACTCATACTGCGGTGTCGGCTGCTGGGAGTCGTTAGAACCGGAAGCTAAAGCGCCGACCA
>NZ_JBAVTT010000114.1:0-46694 GCF_049696395.1 Erwinia sp. | reverse complement strand
TGATATTCGTGATGGCGGAGAGTGGTTTGCAGCGCAGTGATTTTGTCTTGTACGGATTCCATAGCGGCACCATAGCGATAAAAAACCCCCGACTGGCGGGGGTTTTGAAAAACGGGGAGTCAGGCTGTTGCCTTACTGCTCAGTGAATCAGGCGTTAGCCTCGATCACATCACGAATACGGTTTTTATAGGTTTCCAGCTTCTGCGGCGTCATCATGCGGCGCTCATCATCCAGCACCACACCGCCAACATCATCGGCGATACGCTGGGCAGACTGCAGCATCAGCTTGAAGTTCTGATTCGCATCACCATAAGAAGGCACCATCATAAAGATGGAAATCCCCGGCGTAGTGAAATCACCCATCTCATCCGGGTTGAACGAACCCGGTTTCACCATGTTCGCCAGGCTGAACAGCACAGGGCCACTTCCGGCCGGACTCAGGTGACGGTGGAAGATGTTCATCTCACCAAACTGGAAGCCGGCCTGCAACACGCCCTGCAACAGCGCTTCGCCGTTCAGCGTGCCGCCAGCATGTGCACCTACATGGAGAACCAGCACAGTTTCTTTCGCGCGTTCTTGCTTCGGTGCAGCTGCAGGCGCTTCTGGCTGTGTGGCTTCAGATTCTGGCTTAACGTCGGCAACTGGCGGACGAGGAGCGGTAACAGGCTGATGCGGAGCTTCAGGCTGTGGACGAGCAGGCTGCGGCTGACGAACCGGTTCAACGTCTGCTTCATCGTCGTAGTCTGGTTCAGGCGCATGCGGCAGCTCCCCGCCGAACAGCGGATCCAGTTCCGGCTGCTCATCAATCCGGGGCTGGTGACGCACCGGCTCAGGCTGGGCACGAACGGGACGTGGTGGCGCTTCATCAGTGCCAAAAGCAACTGGAGAAACGACGTCATCGTCTTCTTCAGCTCGCGACCGTTTCACCCGCACTTCACCCACGCCATCATCGACGTCGTCTAATGCTTCTTCTCTTTCCTGTTTTAAACGCTTGTGAGGGCGATCGCGAAAAACGGATGAGCGCTCTTTACGGCTGGTCCAGAGGCCGTGCAGTAAAAGCGCTATTATGGCGATCGCGCCAACAACGATTAATATCAGACGCAAATCCTGCATCATTGTATTCTCTGTTGTTCCAATACCTTGCCACCGCGGCAAACTTTATCCTCTAACTGTATTTGCCCTGGTTAACAAGTGCAAGTCCGTGCAGTATTTTCTGACAAATAAGCGTGCATCAACACGGTTTTTTGCTGTTTTTTCGTTCAAAAGCGCACTGGTCAGCGCAAATAGCTGACTTATGCTAGCGTTGCAACACCGACTGTAAGGAGAAAATCAGACCATGTCCCCGACGAATACCCCGACTTCTACCAATGGGATCCACTATTTTTCACAGGGCTGGAAGTTAATCCGCTTGCCGGGTATCCGCCGCTTCGTGATCGTGCCATTAGCGATCAACGTCCTGCTGATGGGCGGAGCCTTTATCTGGTTGTTCTGGCAACTGGGTCAGTGGCTTCCGGCCCTGATGGCTAAAGTTCCGGACTGGTTGCAATGGCTGAGCTATTTGCTCTGGCCGCTGACCGTGATCTCTATCGTTCTGGTGTTCAGTTATTTCTTCTCAACTCTAGCGAACTGGATAGCCGCTCCATTTTGTGGCCTGCTGGCCGAACAGCTTGAGGCCAGGCTAACAGGTAAACCGTTGCCAGACAGTGGCTGGGCCGGGTTAGTAAAAGACCTTCCGCGCATCATGAAACGTGAATGGCAGAAGCTGGCTTATTACCTGCCGCGGGCCATCTTGTTGCTGATCCTCTACTTTGTGCCGGGGTTCGGGCAAACCGTTGCACCGGTGCTGTGGTTCCTGTTCAGCGCATGGATGCTGTCGATCCAGTACTGCGATTACCCGTTTGATAACCACAAAGTCAGCTTCCAGCAGATGCGCACGGCGCTGCGGCAAAACAAAACCGATAACATGCAATTTGGTGCGCTGGTGAGCCTGTTCACCATGGTCCCTATTCTGAATTTAGCGATCATGCCGGTTGCCGTTTGCGGCGCTACAGCAATGTGGGTTGACCGCTATCGCGCGGCGCTTGGGCGAGTGGCGTAGGGCCTTATGCCTTTTATGTTGCCCTTATTTCTGCATAACATATATATATACGATTTCTTCACTTCCTTGAGAAACTGAAGCGGGTATGCTTTCTGCGTTCCCAATATTTCATACAGTTAAGGACGGGCTATGAGTAAGATCTATGAAGACAACTCTTTAACAATCGGTCATACACCGTTGGTTCGTCTGAACCGCATCGGTAACGGTCGCATTCTGGTAAAAGTGGAATCCCGTAACCCGAGCTTCAGCGTAAAATGCCGTATCGGTGCCAATATGATTTGGGACGCAGAGAAACGTGGCATTTTAAAACCAGGCGTTGAACTGGTTGAACCCACCAGTGGTAACACCGGCATCGCACTGGCCTATGTTGCCGCTGCGCGCGGGTACAAATTGACGCTGACCATGCCGGAAACGATGAGCGTTGAGCGCCGTAAGCTGCTGAAAGCGCTGGGTGCCAACCTGATCCTGACTGAAGGCGCCAAAGGCATGAAAGGCGCCATTGCCAAAGCTGAAGAAGTCGTTGCCGCCAACCCGGACAAATTCGTGTTGTTGCAGCAGTTCAGCAACCCGGCCAACCCGGAAATCCACGAGAAAACCACCGGTCCTGAAATCTGGGAAGACACCGATGGCAACGTAGATGTATTTATCGCCGGTGTTGGCACTGGCGGAACGCTGACCGGTGTTAGCCGTTATCTGAAAAATACCAAAGGCAAAAAAGAGTTGATCTCCGTTGCAGTAGAGCCAACGGATTCTCCAGTTATCGCTCAGGCGTTAGCGGGCGAAGAGATCAAACCAGGCCCACACAAAATCCAGGGTATCGGTGCCGGATTTATCCCTGGCAACCTCGACCTGAATCTGATTGACCGCGTAGTCGCCATCACCAACGAAGAGTCCATTTCTACTGCCCGTCGCCTGATGGAAGAAGAAGGTATTCTGGCTGGGATCTCTTCCGGTGCTGCAGTCGCTGCGGCATTGAAACTGCAGGAAGAAGAAGCCTTCGCCAATAAGACTATCGTGGTGATTTTGCCGTCCTCCGGCGAGCGCTATTTGAGTACTGCACTGTTTGCCGATCTCTTCACCGAGAAAGAATTGCAGCAGTAAGCGATCAGCAGGCGGATTTGTCTAAAAAAGCACCCAAACGGGTGCTTTTTTGTGGAGCACGTCAAAGTTTTGCCATCCTGCAGATTGCTTTTACCCGCCACAGTCTGGTATCTAAGCTGCCATTATTTCGATCCACAAAATTAATCGCCGCGTGAGATGGATCAAGCTGAATCGATTTACTGGTTTGGCGCTACAGCACAATTCGCGGCATAATGGGGACAGGAAAGCGAGACGAGTGTTGCACGTTTACCCCCGCCTCCTCCCTACCCTTAACAGCGCATTTTTTGGCGCGTCTTTGTACGCAGGCCAGCGCGACTTATCCAGGCTAAAGTCCGGTCACCAGGCTAGACTTCAGGTCAATAACATCTAACCAAATTAGTTGGGGAAAAAGAATGTTCCAGCAAGAAGTTACTATCACTGCACCTAACGGCCTCCATACCCGCCCTGCTGCACAGTTCGTGAAAGAAGCGAAAGCCTTTGCATCAGACATCACCGTGACGTCTAACGGTAAATCAGCCAGCGCGAAAAGCCTGTTCAAGCTGCAAACTCTGGGCCTGACTCAGGGAACTGTAGTGATGCTGTCTGCTGAAGGTGAAGACGAGCAGAAAGCGGTTGAGCATCTGGTTAAACTGATGGCAGAGCTCGAATAAGCGCCTCTCCTCATGCAGGGCCAGTAAAAATAGTGCAAACATTTTGATCGCGGACAGCATGTCCGCGTTGTTGCTTTCGTAAAGTACGACTTTGTGCAAACCGAGAGCAACCAGCGTGTAACGCTGTTGCCTAATCAGGCTGGTTCGCTGAGTGGATGAACCAACAGAATTCTGGGTTGATCGCCTCGGGTGATTACTAGTAATTAAAAAGGTAGGGTTATGATTTCAGGTATTTTAGCATCACCGGGTATCGCTTTTGGCAAAGCGCTTTTGCTGAAAGAAGATGAGATAGTCATCAACCGGAAAAAAATTGCTGCTGACCAGGTTGAGCAGGAAGTTCAGCGTTTTCTCGAGGGTCGCACCAAGGCTGCAAGCCAGCTTGAAGCGATCAGAATCAAAGCCGGCGAATCGCTGGGTGAAGAGAAAGCGGCCATCTTCGAAGGGCACATTATGCTGCTGGAAGATGAAGAGCTGGAGCAGGAAATCATAGCCCTGATTAAAGACGATCTGGCTTCTGCCGACGCGGCTGCTTTCTCTGTGATCGAAGGCCAGGCCAAAGCGTTAGAAGAGCTGGATGATGAATACCTGAAAGAGCGTGCGGCTGACGTGCGCGACATCGGTAAACGTCTGCTGCAGAACATTCTTGGCCTGCACATTGTCGATCTCAGCGCTATCGCTGATGAAGTGCTGCTGGTAGCGAAGGATTTGACCCCGTCAGAGACCGCACAGCTGAACCTCGACAAAGTGCTGGGCTTCATTACCGATTTGGGTGGCCGTACTTCGCACACCTCAATCATGGCGCGCTCGTTAGAGATCCCTGCCATCGTCGGTACGGGTAATGTCACCACTCAGGTGAAAAACGACGACTATCTGATTCTGGACGGCGTGAACAACCAGATTTACGTCAATCCTACCGCAGAGAAAATTGAAGAGCTGAAGGCGATTCATAACCAGTACGTCAGCGAAAAAAATGACCTGGCGAAGCTGAAAGATCTGCCAGCGATCACGCTTGATGGCCATCAGGTTGAAGTTTGTGCCAACATCGGTACGGTGCGTGATGTTGCCGGTGCTGAGCGTAACGGCGCAGAAGGTGTTGGTCTGTACCGCACCGAATTCCTGTTCATGGACCGCGATTCTCTGCCTACGGAAGAAGAGCAGTTCCAGGCTTATAAAGCCGTGGCTGAAGCAATGGGCTCTCAGGCTGTTATCGTTCGCACCATGGACATCGGCGGCGACAAAGACCTGCCGTACATGAACCTGCCGAAAGAAGACAACCCATTCCTCGGCTGGCGCGCAATCCGCATCGCTATGGACCGTCCGGAAATCTTGCATGCTCAGTTGCGTGCCATCCTGCGTGCTTCCGCCTTCGGTAAGCTGCGCATCATGTTCCCGATGATCATTTCCGTTGAAGAAGTTCGCACCCTGAAAGGCGAGCTGGAAACGCTGAAAGCGCAACTGCGTGAAGAAAGCAAAGCTTTTGATGAGACCATTGAAGTGGGCATTATGGTGGAAACACCGGCTTCAGCGGCAATTGCTCATCATCTGGCTAAAGAAGTCGATTTCTTCAGTATCGGTACCAACGACCTGACCCAGTACACGCTGGCGGTTGACCGTGGTAACGATCTGATCTCGCATCTGTACAACCCGATGACCCCTTCCGTACTGACACTTATCAAGCAAGTTATTGATGCGTCTCATGCTGAAGGTAAATGGACAGGGATGTGTGGTGAGCTGGCTGGCGATGAACGTGCTACACTGTTGTTATTGGGAATGGGGCTGGACGAATTCAGCATGAGTGCCATTTCTATCCCACGCATCAAGAAAATTATTCGTAATACGAATTTTGAAGATGCGAAGGCATTAGCAGAGCAGGCTATGGCTCAACCGACAGCGGATGAGTTGATGAACCTGGTTAACAAGTTCATTGAAGAAAAAACACTCTGCTAAGATGTGTAGACGCTGGCCCAATATTACTGCTTAGGAGAAGATCATGGGTTTGTTTTCAAAGCTTTTTGGCGATAAGTCAGATACCGCATCTGGAGCCATTGAGATCGTAGCGCCGCTGTCTGGTGAAATCGTCAATATCGAAGACGTACCGGACGTAGTGTTTGCGGAGAAAATTGTTGGCGACGGTATCGCTATCAAACCTACTGGCAATAAAATGGTTGCGCCAGTTGATGGCACCATCGGTAAAATTTTCGAAACCAATCATGCATTTTCCATCGAGTCAGACAACGGCATCGAGCTGTTCGTCCACTTCGGAATTGATACGGTTGAACTGAAGGGTGAAGGCTTTAAGCGCATCGCTGAAGAAGGCCAGAAAGTGAAAAAAGGCGACGTCGTTATCGAGTTCGACCTGGCACTTTTGGAAGAAAAAGCGAAATCAACGCTGACGCCGGTCGTCATCTCCAACATGGATGAGATCAAAGAGCTGGTAAAACTGACAGGTTCTGTGGTCGTGGGTGAAACACCTGTGATCCGTATCCGTAAGTAATCGGTTTTGCGTCTGAAACAGAGCCCCCTGAGCAATCAGGGGGCTTTTTTTTGATTCATCGCGCTTTAACGGGAAACGCTATTTTCTTTTCATAAAGAAGTAGTGGTTATCCTGGTGCCCATATGCCATTCGTTATATTACTTTGATTTTATTATCCATTTCCTCCAGCACGCTTGTGTTTTCCCTCTGAGCGGCACTGGCGATTATCGTTCAAAATGAGGGTGAGCCTCGCCCACTTTGGCAAGAGTGCTGTTCTTGCGGTCGTAAATACCCGATTCGGGGGCAGTAACTGAGGGCACTGGCTATTGCGGACTCTGCGCCTGGAAAGTGTAGCCGGAATACTGTTATGGTCATTTAAACTCGCCCCCCTCCTCACTAGAGTATTTTTTCGTTCCATTGCCCCTCAAACCCCAAAGATGGGTGGGATCAAGTTAAGAAACGCAATGCAACTCCAATCATCAATTAAAAAGAACGACCGAGATTGGGGGAGGTGAATTATCGTCGCCAGATCAATCCTGGCTGGATTTGAACTAGAAAATGTAGTCTATGTTTTATTTCATTCTAAAACGGAGTATGATGCCTTTTTCATATAACCATTCATTACATAGGGATAATGTAACATGGCAATTCCAGCATATTTATGGCTTAAAGACGATGGCGGCACGCATATTAAGGGGTCTGTAGATGTTCAAAATCGTGAGGGTAGTATTGAGATTAACGGATTCTCTCATAATCTGAGTATTCCTACAGACCGAATGACCGGGAAAATAACCGGAACACGCAGACACTCCGCTATAATTATTCAAAAGGAATTTGATTCATCTTCTCCCTACCTTTACAAAGCTGTAGCTACGGGCCAAACTCTCCAATCAGCTGAGTTCAAATGGTATCGCATCAATGACGCAGGCCAGGAAGCAGAATACTTTAACATGCTGCTTGAATATGTGAGGATTGTTGGCGTTTCGCCTGTAATGCACGATACCAAAGACCCAACCAAAGAAAAGCATAATCACCTTGAATGTATTGAACTTCGCTATGAAAAAATCACCTGGAAACACTGCGACGGGAACATTATGTTTACCGATAGCTGGAACGAGAGAGTGCAAGCGTGAGATACCCAACATTAGCGGCATCGCCTCACCCGCCGTACGATGTCACCTCATTAGCTCCTCCAGGAGTAAGTATCGTCAATAATATGATGATGGCTCGACTTCACCGTGGCCCGTCAGCCCTCACCTACATGTGGTTTTATTATCAGGTAAGGAATCACGGGCCTTGGGATTACAAGAATCAGCACGGTAGACAGTACGCAAACTTTGGAAACTTTAACTATGGTGCTGTTGGGTCTGCTGCTGGTATCACGGATCAGATTCTGCTTCGTGGTGCAGGTGCTGCGCAAATTCTTGCAGGTACAAGCCGCCCTGAGTTTGCGGATTACCCAGGTCCTGACTCTTACGGAGATGACCCTGAAGACCAGACGTGGATCAGGGCTGGTATAGATTATGCGAAACGTTCGGGTTTTTAAGTGGGCAGTTGTGTCTTTGGTCATCGTTGCTTTCTACGGTGCATGGAAGGCAATTAACTCTCCTGTCGATCAAACTGTTTACAAATATGAGAAAGTTAATTCACAGATAACGTTATATATCACTGAGGGGAGCGCAGGGGCTACCACAGATTTTGTATACCAGTTCTACCTGGTGCCGTCAGCAATTTCCAAAAGCGATTTCCTAAAAAATACAGGTGATAAATACCAAGCTTTTTTATCAACATCTGACGCAAGTACAAAGGTTGATATAAGTAACGAGGCTATCCATCTAACCGTGAAAGGGAAGGTATACCATTTCAATAATGGGGCGAGCTATTCAACGACGATATACCTGAATGCATCACCATTCTAATAAGAGAAGTCCGGTTAGCATTCATAACTGCGGCAGTGAGTGTCTTGATTTAGTTTTTTAACGAACGTAAAACTCAAGACTTTCACTGCCTTTTTCTATTGGTTCACGCTAAGACGTAATTACCCTTTTTCATGGCTGAGAGGGGGTGCGGATGAGGAATGAAGAGGTAAAAATTTCGCTCACGTCAGGATGCTGCCAGCTGCGCTCCGGATAGGTTTGTTGCAATGCAGCAAGCTGCACGCCAGCTTCCTGGTGAAGTTGATCAAGATCGTAACCCGGTTTCACCAGCTGCCTGTCCCACAGCACTTTCTCTCCTGCAACAATAACGCCCTTCACATCGCGACCATTGCCGTTGATCACTAACGCCGTGATCGGATCAAAAACCTGTCCCATTGCCGGTTCATCCAGATCGAACAGCACTATATCGGCCTGAGCACCGGCTGCCAGTCTGCCCAGATCCTCTCTGCCGAGGGCTTTGGCTCCACCCAGCGTCGCCATCCGGTAATACTCAGCCGCGCTGGCTGCCGTGCTATCCGCAGCCACAACACGGCTGAGAATCGTGCCGATGTGCATATTGCTGACCATATCGGGTGGAAAAGTGTCGGTGCCGAGCGCAAGGTTAACGCCCTTCTCCCGCAGCTCGTTAAAGGACTCCAGATAGTTGCCATGCCGCCCGGAAACCAGCGGGCAGGAAATCAGCGTGGCGTGCGCCGAAGCAAGGCGAGCTATATCTGCGGAGATCTTCGTTTTATCCGGCTGCGGCCCCCCTAAAAACTGGCCGTGGGGTAACAGCATATGCCGGTTAAGCAGCGAGAAATCCTCCAGCACCTCAAGCGAGCTTTTACCAGCAAAGCGGGAAGCCACCTCATTAACCTCCAGCTGGCTTTGGCAACAGTGTAGCCTCGTAGGACAGTGCAGACTGTTAACGGCCTGAGAGAGTGCGTTAAACAACGCTGGTGTGCCACCTTCAATCCGATCCGGTGCCAGCATTCCCTTAACCGTTGCGCTGTTGCTCTTCTCAAGCCGTTCAACATACGAGATAGCCTGCTCAAGACCGCGTAGCCCTTTAGCTTCATTCAGCCGCAACGCTATACGACCATCAGCTTCCACTACGTGATAGCCAGACATAAAAGCCGGGCCAAGATAAGCGCGGATGCCCAACGACTCGGCGACGTCAGCGGCGTAGCAGTACTCATCAAAGGTCTCGGCCCACTCCCGATAAAGAATTGAGGTGATTGGCAGCGCAGTGGTAATGCCGTTGCGCAGGAGCTGGCTATATGCGTAACGCTTACTGAAGTTGAGCTGATCGCGGTTGTAAAGATCGCGTCTTACCCAGTCAGCCGCGACAACCCTGCCCTTGCGCCAACCCGGCTGGTTATCAAATCCCAACACGGTGGTATCCACATCGCCAAGCGCGTCCAGGTCGATAAATCCTGGCCCCACCAGCGTATTTCCTGCCGCAATCTCTTCATCCACAGGGCCACTAAAACCGTGGCCGACAAAGACAATCTGCGCGCCCTGCCAGACGACTTCGCCCTCCTGATAAAGCTGATGGTCGCCATTTTCATAGCCCACAACCCAACGAGCGCGGATGCGGCAAACTTTCTGTTGGCTGTCGGTCAAAACAGGCACTCCCCGTCACGGGCAATCACCACGCCGTTCTTGATCACGGTACGTCCTGTCGGCGTGCTAACCACCGCTTCTGCCATCGATCTGGCTGGCACTAACACCATATCCGCCCGGCAACCGACGTTAAGACCGTAATTTTCCAGCCGCATCACTTGCGCGCCACCTTCCGTCACGGTGCGCGCAGCCTTAAGGATCTCACTGTCCTTGCGCCAGCGGTAGCGTAAGCCCATCAGCATCGCTCGCTGCAGCATGTCGCCGTTGCCGTAGGGATTCCAGGTATCACGCACGCCATCATTTCCGGCGCAAATCCGTACGCCAGCCGCGCGGAGCAGATCGAAAGGCGGCACGGCAACATTTGTCGGTGCAGTGGTTGCTATCGCGATATCCAGTTCCGCCAGCTGGTCGGCAAAGCGCTTCTGGGCATCGGCATCCACCATTCCCAGGCAGAAGGCATGACTGATCGTCACCTTGCCAGCCAGGCCATATTCGCGCGTTCTGTTGATGATCAGCTCAGTGCTGAAAGCGCCAAGTTCGCCCAACTCATGCAGGTGGATATCCACGCCTTTACCGTATTGGGTAGCCAGCCGGAAAAGGATATCGAGGTGCGTCACCGGATCTTTTTCATACGAGCAGGGATCCAGTCCGCCAATCTGGTCGGCTCCCATCTGCAGGGCCTTTTCAAGGTAAGCTTCCGTGCCCGGACTGCGCAAAATGCCGCTCTGTGGGAAGGCGACGGTCTCAATATCCACTTGCCCACGCAGCTTCTCTTTGGTTGCCAGCACGCCAGCAAAGTTATCCAGCCCACATTCATTATCAATATCGATGTGGGTACGGATAAACGACGTGCCGTGCTTGATACATTCGCGGGTTATCCGCTCCGATTGCAGCTGAATATCGGGCTTCTGCGTGCGCCGATACTCGCGTTCATTGGCAATAATCGCCGTCAGATCCCGCGGGACATCATTGTGATACCACTCGCGTCCCCACACGCTTTTATCAATGTGCGCGTGCCCCTCTACCAGGCCGGGAAAGAGCTGGAAGCCGCTGCCATCAATCACTTCATGGGCAGTGGTTGGAACAGGCAGCCTGGCGGCTCTGGCCACAATTTTACCCTCTTCCAGTAACCAGTCTTCGGGGTGGTTATGGTCAAAAGCCGTCGCCTGTTTAATGAATAAAGTCATCACGTTGCTTCTCCTGTCAGCAGGGAGGGTTGAGGCTGCACAGCCAGCTCGGGGAAATGGCATTCCACCTGATGGCTGGCAGAGCGGGAATGGATCGCTGGCGCTTCACTGCGGCATTTCGCCGTGGCGTGCGGGCAACGCGGATGAAAAGCACAGCCGGAAGGCGGGTTTAAAGGGCTGGGCACTTCACCAGCCAGCGGCGCCCGCTCTGTGGCTCCGCCAGCAAAATTGGGGATGGCCGCCATCAGCAGGCGAGTGTAAGGGTGCGCCGGATGACTGAAGATGTCTTCGACGGTTCCCGTCTCAACGATACGGCCCAGATACATCACGCCCACGCGGTCGGAGAAATGGGAAATCACCGACATATTATGGCTGATAAAAAAGTAGGTCAGCCCCAACTCACGCTGAAGTTTACGCATCAGGTTAAGCACCTGCGCCTGTACCGAGACGTCCAGCGCGGAGGTCGGCTCATCACAGATAAGAAACCCCGGCTGGGTGGCCAGTGCGCGGGCAATTGAAATTCTCTGCCGCTGTCCGCCGGAGAACTGGTGGGGATATTTCTCCATATCCGCCGCCGTCAGACCGACCTGCTCCAGCAGAGCAATGCATTGCTGCCGTGCCTGACGATAATGCCCTACCCGCTTTTGCAGACACAAAGGCTCGGCAAGGATCCGCTCAATTCGCCAGCGCGGGTTGAGGCTGGCGTAGGGGTCCTGAAAGATCATCTGAATCCCGCTGGCGGAAGGGGCAGCCTGCGGATCTAAAGGTTGCCCGGCAAAAGAAATCTGACCCGCTTCCGGCTGATAAAGCCCGGCCAGCGCTCGTGCTACCGTCGATTTACCGCAGCCAGATTCCCCTACCAGGCTGAACGTTTCGCCCTGACGAATATCGAAGCTGATCCCGCGTACCGCTTGCAGCCGCTGCGGCTTGCCTTTGCTGAACAGGCTGCGCTGGCCCACCCGGAAGCTGATATGCAGATCTTTTACCGACAGCACTACGCGAGGAGACGGAACTGAAGTATTCATAGCGAACTCCCAGGCAAATTAAGGCAGGCAACGCTTGATGAGCCCACGGTCAGCAAGGCTGGCTCCTGTTGCTGGCAATGTGCCGTACATTGCGAACAGCGCGGATGGAAGCTACAGCCTGAAGGCAGCTGCGTCAGACGCGGCATCGCCCCTTCAATCTGCGTCAGGAACTCCTGCCGTTGGTGCATTGAGGGGATCGAAGCCATCAACCCTTGAGTGTAAGGATGACGAGGATGATGAATCACCTCGGCAACCGGGCCAATCTCGACCAGCCTTCCGGCATACATCACCGCTACCCGGTCGCAAATTTCGGCGATCACGCCCATATCATGGGTAATCAGCATCACGGCGGTTTGATGCTGCTTGCACAACCGCCGTAGCAGCGCCAGCACCTGAGCCTGTACCGAAACGTCCAGCGCCGTCGTGGGCTCATCGGCAATCACCAACTGTGGGTCAACGCACAGCGCCAAAGCAATCACGATGCGCTGACGCAATCCCCCTGAGAGCTGATGAGGGTACTGGTCCATACGCATTTCCGGGCTACTGATCCCCACTTCCGTCATCAGATCAATCGCCCGCTGACGGCACGCTGCAGAAGAGAGTTTAAGATGGGTCGCGATAGTCTCCATCAACTGATCGCCGATGGTCAGCACCGGGTTCAGGCTGGTCAGCGGATCCTGGAAAATACAGCCAATCGCCTTGCCACGCAGCTTGCGCCGGGGCTCCTCTTTCAGGTTATCAATGCGCTGGTTGTTAAACAGGATCTCGCCACCGCTGATGCGGCCCGGCAGCGTCAGTAAGCCGCTTATTGCCGCGCCGGTCAGTGATTTTCCCGCACCAGATTCGCCAACAATGCCCAGAATTTCCCCCGGCTTAAGCGAGAAGCTGACATCGTGCAGCGCCTGCACATCCCCTTTACGGTGCAGGAATTCTACCGAAAGCTGTTTCACTTCCAGCAAGGGTTCAAGTTCAACAAAATCAGGGTTCATCATGGTTCTCTCCCTTAGCGCAGACGAGGGTTAAGGACATCGCGCAGCCAGTCCCCAAGCACGTTAAACGCCAGCGAAAGCGTCACTAATACCAGCGCCGGGAATAACACCACCCACCACTGACCAGAGAATAAATATTGATTACCTTCGTTGATCAATGTGCCCAGCGAAGGTTGATCTGGCGGCATCCCGACGCCGAGGAAAGAGAGCGTCGCTTCCGTGAGGATCGCCATCCCCAGATGCAGCGTCGCCAGCACCGACAGCGGGCTGATGACGTTTGGCAAGATATGCGCAAACATAATATGCAAGGTTCCGCCGCCGCTGACGCGGGAAGCCTGAACATACTCTTTCTGCTTCTCCAGCAGCGTCAGGCTTCTGATGGTGCGGGCATACTGCATCCAGCCTGTCAGCGTAATGGCCAGCACAATCACCGGCATCGCCACCGCGCTATACATCTCTTTTGGCACCAATCCTCTGGCCACGCCGCTGATCAGCAGCGAGAACATAATGGTGGGAATACTTAACATCGCATCGGCAAGCCGCATGATCAGCATGTCCACCCACCCGCCGAGGTAACCACTGATCACCCCTAGCAGCGTGCCCACCACCAGCGAGCAACCCACGCTTATTACGCCAACCGTTAAGGAGATGCTTAAACCGTAGAGGATCAAGGAGAGCACATCCCTGCCCTGCACATCAGTCCCCAGCCAAAAGCGCGGATCGCCGGCTTCTTGCCAGGCAGGCGGCAGTTCCGAATCCATCAGGTCGAAGCTGGAGCTGTCAAAAATGGCGTGCGGTGCCAGCCAGTGGCTGAACAACGCCGCCAGCAGCAGGACCACCGTCCAGATAAAGGCCAGCACCACCGGTTTAGATCGCCAAAAAAGCCAAAGAAAATCACTGTCTCGCCAGGCGGAAAGACGCTGGCGAAATCGGGTCAGCGTGCTGCTGGGCGCGGCAATGGCCGGGTTTTGTGGCGTTTTCATTGTTCAGCCCTCACTGTTTTTTCATTCGCGGATCGATCAGGAAATAGAGCAGATCGACCGTGGTGTTAATAACGATAAAAATCAGCGCAATAAAGATCAGATAGGCCGAAATCACCGGGATATCGACATAATTGATAGCCTGAATAAACAGCAGGCCCATGCCTGGCCACTGGAACACGGTTTCGGTGACGATGGCGAAAGCGATCAACCCGCCGATTTGCAGGCCAATAATCGTCACCACCGGCAGCAGCGCATTACGCAAGGCATGATGGAACCAGATGCTGCGCGACTTAAGCCCTCGCGCACGCGCGAACTTGATGTAGTCCGTGCCCATCACTTCCAGCATCTGTGTCCTGACCAGGCGGATAATCAGGGTGATCATAAACAGCGACAGCGAAATCGCCGGCAGGATCACCGAGCGCCAGCCGCTGAGGCTGAACAATCCGCTGCTCCAGAAGCCCAGATGCACCGTTTCACCGCGACCGCTGGAAGGGAACCAACCCAGCCAGACGGAAAAGAGGATGATCAGCAGAATGCCGGTGAGAAAGCTCGGCAACGAAATGCCGATTAACGACAGTCCCTGGATCAAACCGGGCATAATCCGGTTCTTACTGATCGCTGACCAGACGCCCAACGGAAACCCCACCACCAGCGACAGCACCACCGCCACAAACACCAGCTCAAGCGTGGCGGGCAGGCGTTCCATGATCAGATGGAACACATCAACCTGGTTGTAATAAGAGATGCCGAAATCGCCATGCAGGATCCGCTGCATAAAGTGCAGAAACTGCGTGAGCATCGGATCGTTAAGTCCCAGAGAAGCCCTGAGCTGCATCCGTTCAGCCTGGGTCGCGCTTTCCGGCAGCATGTTATTCACCGGGTCGCCCAGATACTGGAACATCGAGAAGGCGATAAACGCCACCACCACCATCAGACACAGCGCCTGAATCAGCTTCTTGATCAGAAAGAGAGGCATAGGTTTTCTGTCCGTTCAGAGGGTTACTTAACGCTGCTGTACCACAGGCGCACCACGTTGTCCGGGCTCTGTTTGATAGCAATATTCTTCTTCGCTACCCACACCACCGGCTCGAAATGCATCGGCATAAACGGCAGATCTGCCTGAGCAAGCGCGATCTCCTGACGAAGCATCTCAGTCCGTTTAGCGCTATCCAGTTCAGGGATAGACTGCTCGATCAGCTTATCGACGGCCGGATTCGAGTAGCGCGGCACGTTGAACATGCCATAGCCGCTGCCATCGTTGGTGTGCAGCAGCTGAACGGAAATGCTGTAGGCATCCATAATCGGCAGGTTCGCCCAGCCCAGCACGCCAATATCGGTTTTGCCGTTATCGGTAATCTGGTTGTAAACACTGTTGGTGTGCAGGGTGAGCGTGGTTTTGACGCCAATTTTGGCCCAATAACTTTGCACGGCCTGGCACCACTGCGGCGCGTTCATGTACATGCCTTCCGGGCAGTCAAAAGCCAGAGAGAAACCTTTGGCGTAGCCCGCTTCGGCCAGCAAGGCTTTGGCTTTTTCCGGGTTGTAATCCAGCTTAATAGCGCTGGCCGCGTCATAGCCTGGAATGGCCGGAGCGAGATAGGTATTGGCGACGGTGGTCATCTTTCGCATGATTTTCTGCACGATGGCTTCGCGGTTCACCGCCATCATCAGTGCCTGACGTACGCGCAGATCTTTCAGCGGGTTTTTGCCATCGGCATTGCCAGCATTCAGCGTGTCGCGCAGATTGAAGGTGAGGAAATCAACGCGCAGTGAAGGACTGATCAGGGTTTGTAGCGACTGATCCTGATTTAACCGGGCGATGTCCTGTAAAGGCACGCTGGTCACCAGATCGTATTCACCGGCCAGAATACCGGAGAGTCGAGTGGCATCAGCGGTGATCGGTTTGAAAATAATGCGATCGATATTGGTTTGTGAGCGATCCTTGTTCCACCAGTTTGGGTTACGCACCAGCACCATTTGCGCCTCACGCTGGCGACTTTGCAGGATAAATGGCCCCGTTCCATTGGTGTTGTTGGTGGCGTAGCCTTCCGTTCCCTGACTCATACTGGTTGGCGACAGCGCGTTGTGCTGCTCCATCCACTCCTTGTCCATCATCATTACGCCGCTAAGCTCGTTAAGCGCGATGCCGCTTTTCTCTTTCAGATGAATATCGACGGTGTATTTATCAACCGCTACGGCGTCTTTGATAGTGGAAGCGTTGGCACGGATACCTGAAGCAGGATCGGTTACGCGGGCAATGGACGCCACCACATCGGCAGAATCAAAGTCATCGCCATTCTGGAACTTCACGCCCTGCCGCAGGGTAAAGCGCAGCGTGGTGTCATTCACATAGTCCCAGTGAGTGGCCAGCGTTGGCTGAAGCGTTAACTCATTATCACGTTGCAACAACCCTTCGTAGATATGGTTCTGAAAGGTCAGCGCCGTGGTAGAGGCATAAGCGTAAGGATCCAGCGTGGGAATATCTGCGGCAACGGCCCAACGTACAACGTTTTCAGCCTTTGCCCAGGGAGAAGCAATCAGACCCAACAACAGTGTAACCATGACTTTTTTCATTTTTCCGCCCGGAGCTATCAGTGAAAGAAGAGGCACTTCTAAGCAATAGCAATAAACTGGTTAATTGCTAGCAATGATTGCTAGCATTATCTGTGCCAGGTCGCGGAACAGATAAAAATGCCAGATAAGTCGGGAGATTAGCGCAAAGGGGAGGAAAAGCAGGCTGGCGGGGGTTGCCCAAAAATGGCACAAAAAACATCGGACAACACCCCGAATTGGTGCAAAGCGGCAAAATGCCACTCCTGGCATTTATCAGGCAGTGCGGCCGATTTCTGGGGTCAGGATCCATTCAGCACTGTCGTTGAGCACGTCCATATGGGTGATTTTGCCGTCGCGCACTTCATAGCGGTCGACATAACGATTGCCAGCAAACTCACGGCCATCAGGCCATTGACCGTACAGCGTCCCGGTGGCGTAGACCACCACGTGATCTCCCCTGTCCATCCAGTCGAACTGCCCAAGCTGCTTTTTCACCCATTTGTAGCGCGCACCGTTAAACGCGGTGATGGCTTGAGGATCGGGCATTTCACGCCGTCCGGTGAAGGTGATTTTCACCTCCGGGGTCATATAGGTAGCCGCGAGCACCGGGTCCGGTGCCATTGATGCCGCCAAAAAGTCTTTGACGAGATCTACCGCTGAATGATCTTTAATCATGGGTCTTCTCCAGTTTTACTCGATTTCTGCATCATATTGGTTCAGTTAGCACCAGAATTGCGCAGGATTAGCGCTTCAACAGGCCAGAAAAGCCGCGCGCTATCAGGAATAACAAAATGGCATCTTAATTGCTAGAGATAATTATACTATTGCTAGCAATCCAAAGGTTCACTATGAATGCTGTTCAGTTTATCAACGCCAGGCTGGCCGCCAGCGACCCACTTCAGACATTGTGGGTTGAAGAAGGTCGTTTCGTTGCGCCCCCAGCCAGGGCGGATTCCCGCTATTCGATAGTCGATTTACAGGGCAAACTGGTGTTGCCGGGCCTGGTAGAAACCCATCTTCATCTGGACAAAGCCTGTATTTTATCGCGCTGCGAACTGCACAAGGGCACGCTCGGTGAAGCCATCGAACAAACGCGCCTGGCGAAGGCCACTTTTAGCGAAGAGGATGTCTATCAACGCGGGGCGAAAGTGCTGGAACAGGCGATATTGCAGGGCACCAGCTGGATCCGCACCCACGTGGAAATCGACCCGCAAATTGGGCTGACCGGGTTCAATGCCATCAAGCGATTGAAAGAGGATTATGCCTGGGCGGTCGATCTTCGCCTGTGCGTTTTCCCGCAGGAAGGTCTGCTGAACAATCCGGGAACGGAGGAGCTGTTAGAACAAGCGCTGGCATCAGGTGCCGATTTGCTGGGTGGCTGCCCCTATACCGACAGCGATCCCCGTGGGCAGATTGATCGGCTGTTTGCCATGGCCGATCGCTGGCAGGTCGATCTCGATTTCCATCTGGACTTTGACCTGCAGGCCGACAGCAGCATGATGGAGTATGTGATGGCAGCCACTGAGCGCTGGCAGATGGCTGGCCGGGTGACGCTGGGACATGCAACACGCCTTTCAGCGCTGGCAGAGCACCAGCTGCTTGCCATAGCAAAACGGTTGGCAAAGGCTGGGGTACAAATCACCGCGCTGCCCTCGACCGATCTTTTTCTCAACGGACGCGATCAGTTCCAGCTAAAACCCCGAGGTGTTGCTCCGCTCGCCACGCTGGATAGCTGCGGTGTGACCTGCTCGCTCTCCAGCAATAATATTGGCAACCCTTTCACTCCTTATGGTGATGCCTCGCTGGTTCGTCAGGCGAACCTCTTCGCCAATGTCAGCCAGTTAGCCACCTCCGCAGAGATGCTGCGCTGTCTGGCGTGGATCTCCAGCGAGTCGGCAAAAATGATGAGGCTGAGTGATTACGGCTTAACGCCGGGATGTCAGGCAGACTTTGTGGTGTTTGAAAGCCAACAGGCTTGCGAGGTAGTGAGGGAAATAGCCTTGCCGGTGCGGGGATTTAAGCGCGGGCGGCAAACCTTCTCCCGCCCGGCAGCTCAGTTATTCAAGGACTAAGAGGAGACAGTCAGTGCCTGGCGCAGGCTGAGTGAATCTGGCGAGGAGTCATTAAGGTCCAACTGCTGCTCAAGCTCATTCAGGTGGTCAATCATGATCGCCTGCGCACGAGCCAGATTGCCCTCTTTCAGCGCAACGATAATAGCGCCGTGCTCGTCACACTGGCAGGAAGGAATGTCGTTACGCTGATAAAGCGCCACAATCAATGAACTGCGTACCATCAGGTTAGCGAGGATCTCACTCAACACCTGGTTGCCGCTGACTTTGCCTAACAGCAGGTGAAACTGGCTGAGTTCACGGACAATTTCGCGGCGGTCGTCGAGCTTAGTGGCACTCTTTTCGGCCAGCTGCTGGGCTTCAAACTCCGGCAGATGGGCTGTCATATTCTCAGGCGTGATGCAGGCAATAATGGCGCTTTCAATAGCGCGGCGGGCGGTGAAAATCTCACGCGCTTCACGGGCTTCCGGCTGCGCGACCATCGCGCCACGGTTCGGCTCAATGGTGACGATATGCTGCAGCGCCATCCGTTGCAGGGCAGACTGAACGTGGTTGCGATTCGCCTCCAGCACGTCAACAATCTGCGCTTCTACCAGTCGCGTTCCCGGTTTCAAACGATGCTGAGCGATAGCGACAGACAACGCCTCAACGATCCGCTGAACTTCCTGTTGCTTGCTGGTCGCCACTTTACTCATCCCTTACCTCATGCACGTTATTGCTAACAATTCAGGCCGACAATCATAGCACCGTGCGGCGTAATTAAACCACCCAGTGTGGCAAACGGAGCGTAAGTTCCAACCCACCGTTCTTGCCATTGATCGCGCTTACCTCACCCTGATGGGCTAAAAGCACTTTGCGCACAATCGAAAGCCCCAGCCCGTAACCTTTACCGGACAGGGGTGAGTTCACCCGCACAAAAGGATCGAAGATGCTGGAAAGCTTGTCGGCATCCACGCCTGGCCCCTGATCGATAACGCTGATCGTCAGCCAGCCCTGTTCCTGGCGCAGGTTTATCGTGACTCTTTGCCCCTGCAATGAGAAGCGAAGCGCATTACGCACCACGTTTTCCACGGCGGAACGGATCAAATTGGCATCCCCTTTTACCGTGTAATCCCCGGCCTTGTCCGCAAACAGCAGGATTTCCACGCCGGGAATTTGCGCTTCATAACGCGCATCGTTGGCTACGGCTTCCAGCAGACCAAGCAGATCGAAATATTGTTCATCAGGCAGACTTTGATGTTCAGCGCGGGAGAGCGTAAGCAGTTCGCCGATCATCTTATCCAGACGACGAGCCTCGTCATCTATCCGATCCAACGACTGCCCAACCGATTCAGGCGTCTGACGCGCCAGCCCAGTGGCCAGCTGCAAACGAGCCAACGGCGAACGCAGTTCATGAGAAACATCATGCAGCAACTCTTCGCGCGCTTTTACCAGCACCGAGAGACGCTCAACCATCGCATCAAAATCCTGTGCCACCACCGAAAGCTCGTCATAACGACGTCGCATGACCGGGAACAATCGGACAGAAAGATCGCCTTTGGAGACCCGGTCAAACCCTGCCCGCAGTTGGCGCATCGGCCTTGTCAGGTTCCATGCCAGCAGCAAGCTGAACAGTAACCCGCCGCCGCCGGCCATAAACAGCATCGGTTCTGGCACGTTAAGGAAACTGCGGCGCGGACCGCCCATATTGCTGTCTTCACGCAGGCCCTGCACATCGTAGCGCAACTGATATTGCTGCCCGTCCGCGCCAGTAACCCACTCAATCACTTCTTTCGGAAACTCCCCTGGCCGCATATCGCGATTTAAATCACCACGGGGAATTTCCTGCGGGGGTTTTTGCATCACCTGCACAGAGAAAAAGCGGCGATCGCTGTCTGACCAGTCCGCCATCATGTCATTCAGCGCATCCATCCCGCCGCGCTGCAAAACCGAGACGGCAGACGTCATCTGCAAATTGACGATGCGCCGGGCAGCGAGATTTTCTGGCGGCTCGTGATGCTTGCCATAAAGCGAGAAGCCCAGCCACAAAAACTGGCTCATGATCAGAAATGTCAGCCAGAAGCCCAGCAAAATCTTCCAGAACAACAGTCCGCGAAACCCTGCTTTCATCGGATACGGTAACCAATACTGCGCACGGTTTCGATGTTGATCGTCTCGTTAGTTAAGGCAGCCAGCTTCTGGCGGATGTTGCTGATATGCACATCCACGCTACGGTCGTAGGCTTCACGCGGGCGTCCCAGCCCTTTCTCGGAAAGTTCGTCTTTAGAGACAACACGGTCAGGTGAACGCAGCAGCAGATCGAGCAAATTGAATTCGGAGGCCGTTAAGTCAAACGCCTCTTTTTTCCATTCGCTGATCCGCGTGGCCGGGTTCAGCGTCAGCTCGCCCCAACTTGCCAACTCTTTGCTTTCCACCATCACCGGCTGCTCTTCCACACGGCGGAGAACGGCGCGCAGACGAGCGACCAGCTCACGCGGGTAGCAAGGTTTTGGCACGTAATCATCCGCGCCCATTTCCAGGCCAATGACCCGATCAATGTTGTCGCCTTTGGCCGTCAGCATGATCACTGGCAGACGGCAGTTTTGCCGGACCTGGCGCAGCACATCAATGCCGCTCATATCAGGCAGCATAATGTCGAGGATCATCGCGTTATAGTGGCCAGACATCGCGCCTTCCACGCCCGCTTTACCGGTCAAAACCAGCGAAGCGTCGAAGCCTTCAGCAATCAGGTACTGGCTGAGCATGGTGCCCAGCTCGAGGTCGTCATCGACCAGTAAAATTTTCATGCAGTTTCTCTCAATGAGTCAGCCGCTATTTTCACCTGTCGGCAACTTAATAGCAGCAGATTTTACCTAATCCTTACAGTGTATCAGCAGGAATGAAAGGGGGCGGGAGAAGTGTAAAAGATAAGCTGTTGAAAGCGCGGGCCGAACAAGGTCGGCCCTGAGGAATAGCGGTTGAAGCCAGAAAGCGTTAATACACGCCAGTGGAGAGATAGCGGTCGCCACGGTCACAAATGATTGCCACCACAATGCTGCCTGGCAGCTCTTCAGCAATGCGCAATGCACCGGCAACGGCACCGCCGGAACTCACACCGCAGAAGATCCCCTCACGTCGGGCCAGCAGCCGCATGGTTTGCTCTGCTTCTGCCTGAGCCATATCGATAACCCGGTCTACCAACTCTGGCCGGTAAATGCCGGGCAAATAGGCCTCAGGCCAGCGGCGAATGCCGGGGATGCTGCTGCCTTCCGCCGGCTGTAAGCCAACAATTTGCACGCTGTCGCTCTGCTCTTTCAGATAACGGCCAACGCCGGTAATGGTGCCGGTTGTGCCCATGCTGGAGACGAAATGACTGACTCTTCCGGCAGACTGCTGCCAGATTTCGGGGCCGGTGGTGGTGTAGTGTCCCAGAGGATTGTCTGGATTATTGAACTGGTCGAGTACCTTGCCCTCGCCTCTGGCCTCCATCTCTTTCGCCAGATCGCGTGCGCCTTCCATTCCCAGCGTTTTGCTGATGAGGATCAGCTCGGCGCCATAAGCCTTCATCGCCATCTGGCGTTCCACGCTCATGTTCTCCGGCATTAACAGCCTCAACGCATAGCCTTTCATCGCGGCGATCATCGCCAGCGCGATGCCAGTGTTGCCACTGGTAGCCTCGATCAGCACGTCTCCCGGCTGGATCTCACCGCGAAGTTCCGCCTGATGGATCATCGAAAAAGCGGCACGATCCTTTACCGAGCCTGCCGGGTTATTACCTTCCAGCTTCAGCCAGATTTCGCTGCCGTTGGCTGGCGTCATCCGCTGTAACTTGATCAGTGGCGTGTTGCCGATGGTATTTTCTAGTGTAGTCACTGTGCGATTCCTGGAAAGAGCCAGAAAAGCTGGCAAAAAAAAGGGTCAGGAAGCCCTGACCCTGTTCGACTAGAAAATATCAGGCGCTTTGTGCAAAGGCAACCTGACGCAACGGCGTTTCGCCTTTGTATAAACGAGCCTGTTGCAGACCAACAAACAGCTGCTCGCCGCGAACCGGGGCAGTCTGATCCCCTTCCACGACCAGCGTAATCGGATCAAGACCCCAACCCGCAGGTTGCGCCACTAACTGCCAGTAGTGGCCGCGAGGGCTGACTTCCAGCACCTGGACCGGTAAAGGCGTTTCCAGGCTGCTGTGGCGGCTGACGTCAATTTCCCATGGCCGCAGGAACAGCTCGACTGCCCCCTGATGCGCTGGCGTGTAGCCCAGCGGCCAGTGATGTGCGCCAACATGGAACTGAGAGCCATGCACTTGCGCATCAAAGCGGTTCACTTCACCAAGGAATTCCAGCACAAAACGGGTAGCCGGATCGCGCCAGACTTCATCAGGCGTCCCCACCTGTTCAATGTTGCCCTGGCTCATCACCACCACGCGGTCAGCCACTTCCATCGCTTCTTCCTGGTCGTGCGTCACGAACACGCTGGTAAACTTCAGCTCTTCATGCAACTGACGCAACCAACGGCGCAGCTCTTTACGAACCTGTGCATCCAGCGCGCCAAACGGTTCATCCAGCAGCAAAATCTGCGGTTCAACTGCCAGCGCACGAGCCAGCGCCACGCGCTGTTTCTGGCCACCAGAAAGCTGTGCCGGGAAGCGAGTTGCCAGATGGCTTAACTGCACCATTTCCAGCAGCTTGGTCACTTTCTGCTTAATTACCGCAGCAGAAGGACGCTCGCGGCGTGGCAACACGGTCAGACCGAAGGCGATGTTATCGAAGACCGTCATATGGCGGAACAGGGCGTAATGCTGGAACACAAAGCCAACCTGCCGATCGCGCGCATGCAGCTGTGTCACATCTTTGCCATGGAAGCTCAGGCGGCCGCTGTTCTGGTTTTCCAGCCCGGCAATAATGCGCAGCAGCGTGGTTTTCCCTGAGCCAGAAGGCCCAAGCAACGCCACCATCTGACCGGAAGGGATATCCAGTGAAATATCGTTCAGGACCTTAGTACGGCCGAAAGATTTGTTAATTTTGCTGATATCAATGCTCATGGTTCCCCTCCTGTTGCAGACGCTTCTGCTGGTGTTCTAAACGCCATTGCAGCGCGCTTTTCAGAAACAGTGTGACTATCGCCATCAGGGTCAACAGCCCGGCTGCCGTAAAGGCGCCCACGGTGTTGTAATCCTGATGCAGTAATTCAACTTGTAATGGCAGCGTGTAAGTCTCGCCGCGAATCGATCCCGACACTACCGAGACCGCACCGAACTCGCCAATGGCACGGGCATTGGTTAACACCAGACCGTACAACAAGGCC
This sequence comes from Erwinia sp., assembly GCF_049696395.1. Taxonomy (GTDB): domain Bacteria; phylum Pseudomonadota; class Gammaproteobacteria; order Enterobacterales; family Enterobacteriaceae; genus Erwinia. Next base: position 22,741 of record NZ_JBAVTT010000114.1, on the reverse strand, counting down.
CAACGGATATTTGGCAGGGTCACACGCCAGAACATCTTCCAGCCTGAAGCCCCCAACAACACCGCCGCTTCATCTTCATTGCTGCCCTGGCTCAACATCACCGGCACCAGCTCACGGACCACAAACGGACAGGTCACGAAGATGGTCACCATCGCCATTCCTGGCCAGGAGAACATCAGCTGGATATTGTGCGCATCCAGCAAGCCGCCAGCCGGGCCGTTTACGCCCCAGAACAGCAGATACATCAGCCCCGCCACCACCGGCGACACGGCAAAAGGAATATCGAATAACGTCAGCAACAGCTGACGGCCTGGGAAGTCAAACCGCGTAACCAGCCAGGCCAGCAGCGTCCCGAACACCAGGTTAACCGGCACGGTAATCAGCGCCATCAAAATGGTCAGCCAGATGGAGTGCAGCATGTCCGCATCTTTCAGATTGCTGAACATCGCCATAAACCCGTTGGCGAAGGCGCTGGCAAAAATAGCCACCATGGGTACCACCAGCAACCCGATGGAGATCAGCATCCCTAAAGCAATCAGGATCCATTTGCCCCAGTTGATGCGGCTGCGGCTTGCGCCCTTCAACTCTGTTACGTCAGCCATTAGTGACCTCCAATACGACGGCCAAAGCGGCTCTGCAAGGTGTTAATCGCAAACAGCAGCAGCAGGGATGCGGCTAAAATCACCGAAGCAATGGCGCTGGCAGCGGGATAATCAAACTCCTGCAATTTGACGAAAATCATCAGCGAGGTCACTTCGGTTTTCCAGGCAATGTTACCTGCAATAAAGATCACCGCGCCAAACTCACCCAGGCTGCGGGTAAAAGACAACGCGGTACCCGCCAACAACGCCGGAGCCACTTCTGGCAGCACTACACGACGGAAACTCTGCCACGGAGTCGCACCCAGCGTTTCAGCCGCTTCTTCGTATTCCGGGCCCAATTCTTCAAGCACCGGCTGAACAGTCCGCACCACAAACGGAATACTGGTAAATGCCATGGCTACGGCAATGCCTAACCAGGTGTAAGACACTTTAATGTCGAACTGCGCCAGCCACTGACCATACCAACCGTTCACAGAGAACAGTCCTGCCAGCGTTAAGCCCGCAACAGCAGTAGGTAAAGCGAACGGCAAATCCATTAACCCATCCAGCAGCGTGCGGCCTGGAAAACGGTAGCGGGTCAGGATCCACGCCATCAGCATGCCGAACACGGCATTGAACAGCGAGGCAACACCGGCGGCAAGCAGGGTAACTTTGTACGCGGCCATCACCTGTGGGTTGGTAATCACTTCCCAGTACTGAGCCAGCGTCATTTGCGACAGCTGCATCAGCAGTGCACTGATCGGCAACAGGAGGATCAGGCAGGTGAAGAACAGGCTGCTGCCCAGGCTGATACCAAAGCCTGGCAGCACGCGCTTACTTTTAGTGGCAAACATTACTGATGTCCTGCGGCTAACAATTTGTCCAGCTCACCACCGCTGGCAAACTGGGTTTTCATAACCTGTTCCCAGCTGCCGAACGCCTCTTCCACGCGGAAAAGGTCAACGGCCGGGAAACGGTCTTTCTGCTGCGCCATCAGCTCAGGGTTGTTAACACGGTAGTAATACTGCGTGATGATGTTCTGGGCTGCAGGCGTGTAAAGGAAGTTCAGGTAGTCTTTGGCAGCTTTCTCGGTGTTGTTGGCTTTCACATTCTTGTCCACCCAGGTCACCGGGAACTCTGCCAGAATATTGGTTTTTGGCACCACAACTTCATAGCCCTCTTGGGCGTACTGGTTGCGGATGTTGTTCACTTCAGATTCAAAGCTGATCAACACATCGCCCTGCCCGCGCTCAACAAACGTGGTGGTTGCACCGCGACCGCCGGTGTCAAAGACCTCCACATTCTTCAGGAACTGGGTCATAAACTTCTCAGTTTTGGCCTTGTCTTTCCCGTCCGCTTTATCGGCGGCGCCCCAGGCAGCCAGGTAAGTGTAACGGCCATTGCCCGAGGTCTTAGGGTTCGGGAACACCAGCTTCACATCACTTTTGACCAGATCATCCCAGCTGTGGATGTTCTTTGGATTGCCCTTACGAACCAGAAACCCCATGGTCGAGTAGAACGGCGAGCTGTTATTCGGGAATCGTTTTTGCCAGTCGGCCGGGATCAGATTGCCGCGATCGTGCAAAATCTGCACATCAGTCACCTGGTTATAGGTCACTACGTCGGCTTTCAGTCCCTGCAAAATCGCCAGCGCCTGCTTGGAGGAGCCGGCATGTGACTGGCGGATGGTCAGCTTGTCACCGTTATTTTGCTCTGCCCACTGTTTTTCAAAGGGCGCATTCAGGGCGACAAACAGCTCGCGCGACACGTCGTAGGAGCTGTTCAACAGCTCGGTAGCCTGAGCGGACCCGGCTAACAGCAACGAGAAAGCGGCACTGCTAATTATTTTTTTAACCGTCGGTAACGTCATTATGCACCCTGAAAAACAGTCGACTTGCGCCCTGAAGTAAGCTCAGTTTATTTATAACCACACTAAAACCAGTAACGATTTCATATACCGTTTGGTGATTTGGAAGTTTAAAACGCTATAAGCAGATGGAATTGTTTATGCAGGGGATGGCAAAGCACGCATTGTTACCTGGCTCGCCGTATTCTGTTGCAGGAGTTTTGCGCCTTTCGGCAGGAGACGGAGGTCACTGGATATGCGCCCTGCTTTTGAGCAAAAAAAGAGAAGCTGGCGTAAACACCAAGCCGACCTTCTCATACAGATCACTGCTGAGAAGGTCGCTGACAGATGACTGCTAAGAAAGTCGCTGACAGATCAGCAGAGTACTTCGCCGTACTTGTCGCGGTGCTCTTTCGGCGTCATGTCATAGTCTTTGCGGAACACAGAATAGAAGTACTGCAGCGAAGGATAGCCGCACATTTGCGAGATTTCGTTTATCGACAGCGAACTGGAGATCAGCAGGTTGCGAGCCCTCTCCAGCTTTTCACCGTGGATCATATTGTGGATAGTTTGCCCGGTCTCATCCTTAAAGCGCTTCTCCAGATTTGAGCGCGACATGCCCACCGATTCCAGCACCTGATCAACCTTGATCCCTTTACAGGCATGATGGCGGATATAATGCATCGCCTGGATCACGGCCGGATCGCGCAGTGAGCGGAAGTCCGTCGATCGCCGCTCCACCACTTTTACCGGTGGCACCAGAATGCGTTGCAGTGGCATTTCCCGCTCACTCAAGAGTTGGTGCAGCAGCTTGGCGGCGCGGTAGCCCATTTGCCTCGTCCCCTGCGCCACTGACGATAACGCCACGCGGGATAAATAGCGCGTCAGCTCTTCGTTATCGATGCCAATCACGCTCAGCTTCTCCGGCACGGCGATATCCAGATGTTCACACACCTGAAGCAGATGGCGAGCCCGCGCATCGGTCACCGCAATAATCCCGGTCTGTTGCGGCAGGGTTTGCACCCAGTCAGCCAGGCGGTTTTGCGCGTATTGCCAGTTTTCAGGGGCCGTTTCCATTCCCTGATACACTACGCCCTGATACTGTTCAGCCGACACCAGATTGCGAAAGGCTTGCTCACGTTCCTGCGCCCAGCGCTTTCCTCCTTCCGGGGGTAAGCCATAAAAGGCAAAGCGGTTCAGGCCCTTCTCTTTCAGATGCATAAATGCGGCTTCAACCAGCGCATGGTTGTCCGTAGCGATGTAATGCACCGGCGGATAATCTTCTTTCTGCAGATATGAGCCGCCAACACCCACGATAGGGACGGTCACGTTATGCAGCAGGCTGGCGATTTCACGGTCGTCGAAATCGGCGATAACCCCATCACCCAGCCAGTCTCTGATGTTGTCGATGCGACAGCGGAAATCTTCTTCAATGAAAATATCCCAGTCACACTGCGAAGCCTGCAAATATTCTCCCACGCCTTCCACTACCTGACGGTCATAGACTTTATTGGCGTTGAACAACAAGGTAATGCGGAAGCGTTTGCCAAACATACGGGATCCCCTGAAATCATGCTGCTCTCTGGATAGCACAGCCATCAAGAGAGCAGGGAAAATGCCGCCAGATTTGTGAGGCAACGCGAAGCCTTTCGACGGCCTGACGGAATTTCAGGCTGTTCAGACACGGCGTTTGGTGGCGGAGTCCATCCACACGGCTAACAGCAAAATGGCGCCTTTCACGATGTACTGCCAGAAGGTCGGGACATCCAACATGCTCATACCGTTATCCAGCGACGCCATAATAAAGGCCCCCATCACCGCCCCGGCGACGCTGCCGATGCCGCCAGCAAGACTGGTTCCGCCGATAACACAGGCCGCTATCGCATCCAGTTCGGCGATGTTCCCTGCCGAAGGTGAACCGGCACCCAGACGGGAACTGAGAATTAACCCCGCAATCGCTACCAGCAGACCATTGATGGCAAACACCGCCATCTTGGTGCGCTCCACGTTAACGCCGGAGAGGCGCGCGGCATCAATGTTGCCACCGATGGCATAGATGCGCCGTCCAAAGGCCGTTCGGGTGGCCATAAACATCCCGGCCAGCATCAGCGCGGTCAGGATCAGCACCGGCGTTGGCACCCCGCGATAGTCATTCAGCAGATACACGGCGCCCAACACGATAATCGCCATAATGCTTTGGCGGGTGACATCACCGCTGGCACTCGCTACCGGCAGTCCCATTTGTGCCCGACGGGCACGACGCCGCCACTGCCAGGCCACAAACAGCATCAGACCCACCGCTCCAATGCCAAAACCCAGACCACCAGGCAAATAGCTTTGTCCAATCAGTGACATCATATCGCTGGTGGGTGCTACGGTTGTGCCGTTAGTGATGCCGATCAGCACGCCACGAAACGCCAGCATCCCGGCCAGGGTTACGATGAACGAAGGAACTTTGCGGTAGGCCACCCACCAACCGTTCCACGCCCCCAACAGCAAACCTGCCAGCAGCGTGACCACAATCGTCAGCGGCAGTGGCCAGCCAAGCCAGACATCGAAGATGGCCGCCGCACCGCCCAGTAATCCCATCATCGAGCCCACAGACAGGTCGATTTCGGCAGAGACGATGACAAATACCATGCCCACCGCCAGAATGCCGGTGATCGCCGTCTGGCGAAGTAAGTTGGAGATATTGCGCGCGCTGAGGTAGGCCCCTTCTGTGGTAAAGGTGAAGAAAAGCATGATCACCACAATGGCTGCCAACATCACGAAGACCTGCAGATTAAGAGATTTCAGCCGCAGCCCTGCTTGTGGAACCGGCGGTAAACTCACTTCAGATTGCGTGCTTTTCGACATCAGTTTCACTCCTTAATGCAGCTTCCATTATCTGTTCCTGAGTGAGATTGCGGTTGAGCAGATCGGCTTTGATTCGCCCTTCATGCATCACCAGCACCCGGTCGCTCAGCCCCAGCACTTCGGGCAGTTCAGAAGACACCACAATTACGGCGATGCCCTGCTGCACCAGTTGGTTGATCAACTTGTAGATTTCATATTTCGCCCCGATATCAATCCCGCGCGTGGGCTCATCGAGGATCAGGATTTGTGGATCCAGCAACAGGCAGCGGGCCAGAATCGCTTTTTGCTGGTTGCCTCCGCTCAGCCGACCAATGGCTAACAGCGGCGAGGACGTTTTCACCTTAAGCCGAGCCAGAGAGTCCTGAATAGTGGCCTGCTCTTTCTCTTCATCGAGTAACGAAAACCGCCCGCTGTACTGGCCTAATGCAGCAAGCGTGATATTCGACCCCACGCTCATCACCGGCACGATGCCGTCGCGCTTGCGATCTTCAGGCACCATCGCAATGCCCTGCGCCATCGCATGGCGACAATGCTGAATAGCCACCGGGCTGCCGTTCACTGAGATGTTGCCCTGCCAGCGACCAGCATAAGAGCCAAAGAGACATTGCATCGTTTCGGTCCGGCCTGACCCCACCAACCCGGCGACACCCAGGATTTCGCCCCGCCGCAGGGTGAACGACACGTTATCAACCCGGCGAATATGCCGGTTTACCGGATGCCAGGCCGTCAGGTTTTCCACCTGCAGAATCACCTCACCAATCTGGTGATCTTCCTGCGGATAAAGTTCGGTTAACTCACGCCCCACCATCATCGCAATGATGTCGTCCTCGCTCATCCCTGCGGCAGAGCGCGTGCCGATATGCCGCCCATCACGGATCACACAGATCAAATCCGAGATGGCTTTCACCTCGTTCAACTTGTGCGAAATGTAGATGCAGGCAATATCGTGGTCGCGCAGGTCGCTGATGATCTCCAGCAAGGTGGCGGTTTCACTCTCAGTCAGCGAGGCTGTTGGCTCATCCAACACCAGCAGACGGACCTGCTTATTCAGCGCCTTGGCAATTTCCACCAGTTGCTGCTGGCCCAGTCCCAGCTCACCAACCCGGGTATTGGGATCAATTTTCAGCTTCACCTGCGCCAGCATTCTCTGGCAACGCAGATACATCGACTCATAATCCATCAGGCCATAACGCCCCCATTCGCTGCCAAGAAACATGTTCTCCAGCACGGTCATCTGTTTCACCAGCGCCAGCTCCTGGTGAATGATCGCAATGCCCTTTTGTTCCGTTTCACGAATGGTTTTTGCGGTGATCAGATCGCCAGAAAAATAGATATCGCCCTGGTAACTGCCGTGCGGATATATTCCGCACAGCACTTTCATTAGCGTTGATTTCCCTGATCCATTTTCACCACACAGTGACAGCACCTGCCCTGCTTCCAGTTGCAGGCTGATATTGTCGACGGCTTTTACCACACCGAATTGTTTGGTGATATTTTTCATCTCTAAAAGAACAGGCATCGCTTCCTCCCGTTATTCTGCTGCGGAAGTTTTAATTCAATTCGGATTTTTTATGGAATCCGTCAGCGACAATGGTGCTGTCGATATTGGTTTTATCTACCGAGATTGGCGTTAATAACCAGGACTTCACCTCTTTAGCGCCATTATTTAATGTGGCATTGGATTCTGGTTGTTGGCCTGAGCCTAATTGCACCGCAATTTTCGCGGCATCGTCGGCCAGCTTGCTGATCGGTTTATACACCGTCATGGTTTGGGTACCCGCCTCAATGCGTTTCACCGCCGCAAGGTCTGCATCCTGGCCCGAAATCGCCACTTTTCCGGCCAGCCCCTGAGCCGATAAGGCCTGAATTGCGCCGCCAGCGGTGGCATCATTTGACGCGACTACGGCATCGATGTGGTTATTGTTGGCGGTCAGCGCATTCTCCATAATCTTCAGCGCGTTCTCTGGCAACCAGCCATCGACCCACTGATCGCCTACTATTTTGATTTTCCCGCTGTCAATAAGCGGCTTCAGCACGGTCATTTGCCCCTGGCGGAACAGCTTGGCATTGTTATCCACCGGCGAGCCGCCCATTAAGAAGTAATTCCCCTGCGGAACGCGCTGCACAAGGCTCTGAGCCTGTAACTGCCCTACTTTTTCGTTGTCGAAAGAGATATAGAAATCGATATCGGCATTGTTGATCATTCGGTCATAAGCCAGCACTTTAATCCCCTCTCGCTTGGCTTCCTTGATCACGTTACTCAACACCTGACCGTTGTAAGGGATGATCACCAGCACATCTACGCCGCGATTGATCATGTTCTCAATCTGCGCCATCTGCGTCTCTTCATTGCCGTTGGCAGACTGCACAAAAACGTTCGCCCCCAGTGACTCGGCTTTTTTCACAAAAATATCGCGATCTTTCTGCCAGCGCTCCAGGCGGAGATCGTCAATTGCCATCCCAATTTTAATTTCTTTACTGAATCCGGGCTGGCTTGCCAGCACTAACAAGGCACAGGCGGAGAGTAAGAGGTGCTTGAATTTCATTTTATTACCCTTTTTTATTGGTGGTGTAGGGGGAATATTGGTCACGAAACTTCCAGCGGATTGTTGTCAATTGTTTCCTGTTCAGCAATTACTGATTCTTACCCGTTGATTACGATTTTTGGTTTAGTTTTTGTTTTATGACCACGGTCATGTTTTGCTGCTGTAAAACACTCTCGACGCAAATGAAAATGCGTACCCCCTCGATTTTAACTTTTGCTGCCGATTTATGAGATCTCACGCACAGTTAATAATTCTCTGAATTTGAGTGTGAAATAACGTAATTGAGTCTCTGCTTGTGACATCCGAAGATAAGCTCATCCCGCCAGACGGGCCAGCTACTGAGGAGTCGAGAATGCAATCCTATTTTGATCAGCTTGAACAAGTTCGCTATGAAGGAACCGGCAGTAAAAATCCGCTGGCGTTTCGCCATTACAATCCCGAAGAGATCATCCTCGGCAAACGTATGGACGAGCATCTGCGCTTCGCTGCCTGTTACTGGCACACGTTCTGCTGGACAGGCGCGGATATGTTTGGCGTGGGTGCCTTCGAGCGACCGTGGCAACAGGCAGGGGATGAGCTGGCGCTGGCGAAGCGAAAAGCGGATGTGGCGTTCGAATTCTTTCAGAAACTGAATGTGCCTTATTACTGCTTCCACGATGTGGATGTGTCGCCTGAAGGGGCCTCGCTGAAAGAGTACCTTAACAACTTTGCGGTGATGAGCGATGTGCTGGCGGAAAAACAGCAGGCCACCGGCGTGAAGCTGCTGTGGGGGACTGCAAACTGCTTCACCCATCCCCGTTATGGCGCGGGCGCGGCCACCAGTCCCGATCCGGAAGTGTTCAGCTGGGCGGCTACTCAGGTGTTCACCGCGATGAATGCGACCAAAAAACTGGGTGGTGAAAACTACGTGCTGTGGGGCGGACGTGAAGGCTATGAAACCCTCCTCAACACCGACTTACGCCAGGAGCGCGAGCAGATCGGACGCTTTATGCAGATGGTCGTTGAGCATAAGCACAAAATTGGTTTCCAGGGTTCACTGCTGATTGAGCCGAAGCCACAGGAGCCGACTAAACACCAGTACGACTATGATGTGGCAACGGTCTATGGCTTCCTGAAACAGTTTGGTCTGGAAAAAGAGATCAAGGTGAATATCGAAGCTAACCACGCCACGCTGGGCGGCCACTCTTTCCACCACGAGATTGCCACGGCGATTGCGTTGGGGATCTTCGGGTCAGTGGATGCCAACCGTGGCGATCCGCAGCTCGGATGGGATACCGATCAGTTCCCGAACAGCGTGGAAGAGAACGCGCTGGTGATGTTTGAAATTCTTAAAGCGGGCGGTTTCACCACCGGCGGCCTGAATTTTGATGCCAAAGTACGTCGTCAGAGCACCGATAAATACGATCTGTTCTATGGTCATATTGGGGGGATGGACACCATGGCGCTGGCCTTGAAAGTGGCGGCGAAAATGATCGAAGAAGGCGAACTGCATCAGTTGGTAGCGAAGCGCTATGCTAACTGGAGCGGCGAGCTCGGTCAGCAGATCCTGCAAGGCAAGCTGTCGCTGGATGCGCTGGCGAAATACGCTGAGCAGCACAGCCTGGCCCCTCAACACCAGAGCGGGCACCAGGAAAAACTGGAGAATCTGGTTAATCGCTATCTGTTTGGCTAATTCAGGGACAAGCTCACATGTATATCGGCATCGATCTCGGCACCTCAGGTGTTAAAGCTATCCTGCTCAGTGAAAGCGGGCAGTTGCTTGCCACGCAAAGTGAGCCGCTAACTGTTTCACGCCCCCAGCCATTGTGGTCGGAGCAGTCGCCAGCCGACTGGTGGCAGGCCACGGATAAGGCCATGCAGGCGCTGGCTAAACAGCAAAGTTTGCAGCAGGTGAAGGCGATTGGCCTGACCGGGCAAATGCATGGAGCCACGCTGCTGGATGCCCGGCAGCAGATCTTACGCCCGGCCATTTTGTGGAACGATGGAAGAAGTGCGGCGCAATGCCTGGAGCTGGAAGCAACGGTTCCAGCGTCGCGCGAAATAACCGGCAATGTGATGATGCCTGGCTTCACTGCGCCCAAACTCCTGTGGGTAAAGCAGCATGAGCCGGAGGTCTTCAGCAAGATCGATAAAGTCCTGCTGCCGAAAGATTATCTGCGCTGGCGCATGACCGGGGAGTTCGCCAGCGATATGTCGGACGCTGCGGGCACGATGTGGTTAAACGTCGCACGGCGTGACTGGAGTGATGACCTGCTCACCGCCTGCGGATTATCCCGTAGCAACATGCCTGACCTGTTTGAAGGTAACCAGATAACCGGCAAGTTAAGCGCCGAACTGGTCCAGCGTTGGGATCTGCCAGGTTCCGTGCCGGTGGTAGCTGGCGGGGGCGATAATGCCGCTGGCGCTGTCGGCGTCGGGCTTTATCAACCAGGTCAGGCCATGTTGTCGCTGGGCACGTCGGGCGTCTATTTCGCAGTGAGTGACGGCTTCAGAAGCAATCCAGAAAGTGCGGTACACAGCTTCTGCCATGCGCTGCCGGAGAGCTGGCATCTGATGTCAGTGATGCTCAGCGCCGCTTCCTGTCTGGACTGGGCCTGCAAGCTGACCCACGTTGCCGATGTGCCCACGCTGCTTAAGCTGGCTGAACAGGCCAGCCCGGCTGATGCCCCGGTTTGGTTTCTGCCCTACCTTTCTGGTGAGCGCACGCCGCACAACAACCCTGAAGCTAAAGGCGCGTTTTGGGGGCTGACCCATCAACACGGGACGGAGCATCTGGCGCGTGCGGTGCTTGAAGGGGTTGGGTTTGCGCTTGCCGATGGGATGGATGCGCTGCATGCCAGCGGCTTGCAACCCCGCAGCATCACGCTTATCGGTGGCGGGGCAAGAAGTGCCTGGTGGCGACAGATGCTGGCCGATATTTGCGGTCACCCGCTGGAATATCGCACGGGCGGTGACGTGGGTCCGGCGCTTGGCGCAGCAAGGCTGGCGCAAATAGCCCTGAATCCGCAGAAGCCGCTAAGCGATCTGCTGCCAGAGTTGCCGCTGGAGCAGCGTCATCTCCCTGACGCGACGACTCATCAGGATTATGCAAAACGCAGGGAGACGTTCCGACAGCTTTATCTGGCGCTGTTGCCTTTTATGTCCGGGGATAACGGCTAACAAAGAGGGAGGATCAGGCCTGTGACTTATGCCCCTTTTCAGGGGCTTTACTGCATCAGAGCGAGGCTAACTGCTGCTGAGAAGGGGCATAGAAATAGCTGCCACTGACCGGCTTAGTAAAGCGCAGCATGGCATCAAACTTCGTGTCCAGCTCGCCAAACATGCTTAACAGCTGCTTTTCAATGTTGTACAGCGTGGCGCAATAGGCGAGGAAGAACAGCCCGTTGGTCCCGCTTGCCGTGCCGTAAGGCAGGCTCTGGCGCAGAATTTTCAGTCCTTTGCCGTCTTCTTTCAAATCGACACGGGCAACGTGCGAGGTGGCAGGACGATCGTCGCCTTCCAGCTCTTCATTGCTCTCTTTAGTGCGGCCAATAATCTGTTCCTGCTTGTTTACCGCCATGCGGTTAAACATCTTCAGATTGTGTTCCCAGCGCTGGCTGAAGACATAGCTGCCGCCCGCATTTTCACCTTTGCCAATCAATGCCACCAGCGGACGCTGTTCGCCCTGCGGGTTTTCAGTGCCATCAACAAAGCCACTTAAGTCGCGCTCTTCCACCCAGCGGAAACCGTGAGTCTCTTCCACAACCGTAATTGCTTCACCAAACGCGGCCAGCGCAGCCTGAGCCAGGCTGAAGTTCACATCATGGCGTAAGGACTGAATGTGGATCAGCACATCACGCTGGGTGGCTGGCGCCAGGCCTTTTCCCATTGGCTGAAAGTCTTTCAGCTCAGCGGTGCTGTTATCCGGGTTCAAATCGTTCCATAACGCCGGACCAAAGGCGATTACCGCACCCAATCCAGCGTCCGGCCAGCGTTGTTGCAACTGCTCAAGCTGCTGCAGGAAAACAGGAATACCCTGGCGGAGGGCGGCTAAATCACCCTGCATCATCGCTTCAAGGTAGACAGCAAAACGGCGATGTTCTAACAGAATGCCGCTCTGGGACTGGGACATGGTGGGGTTCTCCTGGCTGTGCGTCACCGCTGGTCGGTTTTGCGGCGTATCATACCCGATGTTTTTGTGGGTATCTTGTCCGATCACAAACAATCACCGGATTATGACCAGCTGACAGCGTCAGGTGAAGCAAGGCCGCCGGTGAGGCGGCCTGAGGGAGCTACTTACTCCAGATGATTTTACTGATGGTCCATTTCTGCAGCGCTTCATCCGAAGGCATCAGACCTTCAGGACCGTGCCACTCGCCGGTGAACACGTAGCTGATGTGCTGGCTGCCTGGCGCGTTACACACCACACCTTCGCTGTCGCTGCCGGTTCCTTTCTGGCAGGCACCAAAGGCTTTGCGGAACAGGTCACTAAATCGCGTCCCAATCTTGTTACCGTCTGCGGAAGCAATGCTGCTGTCCATGACCTCAATGCGGTCGACCGTTGACTGCCCGCTCACTTCCACTTTCACTTTCTTGTCTTGCACAGCCTGGAAGAACGTCACCACGTTGCCGTTATCGCCGCGCATGCCTTTACGCACCTGATAGTTGCCGTTAAGTCCCTCACTGATGGCTTCTTCGGTCATTGCGGTGCTGCCATTCAGCTTGCCGACGCCCTGCTCTTCAACCGTTAACGAAGAGCCAAACCAGTGCCACGGGGCCAGACTGGACCAGGAATAGGTCAGCGGATTCCACCAGGTAGCGCCGCTGTCAGGCTGGGTTGAAGGGCCTGAACTGGCGCAACCGGCCAACAATAAAGCAACGGCGATCAGTGCCGGGCGAACAGATTTCATTGCAACTCCTGTCATGGTAACCAAAGACTTCTGAACTGATTGGAGTGTTAATCCGGGAAAAAGTTTTATCCGACTTTTTGAGTCGGATAAAAACTCAACGCTGTATGGCCTGACGTTTTATCCGACTTTCTGAGTCGGATAAAAACCCCAAGCTGCAGACATGAAATTTTATCCGGCGTTTAAGGCTGGATCAAAACAGGCTTTCAGACGAGTGTTGAAGCCCAGCCAGCACAGCGCCAGCAGATCAAACCCGGTGAACAGGATAACGATTGGCGAAACCTGATCGTCACCGTGCCAGAGCGTGAAGGCCTGCAACAGCAGCATGGCTACCAGCGTCAGCATCAACACCCCGCGCCAGGCCTGCCAGAGCTTTGGCAGTCGTTGACGATAGCCGGTCAGCAACAAACCCAGCGCAGCAGGAATCCCCAACCCTAACCCCAGCCAGAAAGCGTGAGGATCGGGGTAGAACAGCTCCAGCAGCGATGTCCCCTGCTGCCGGGAAGCACCAGCCATCACAAACAGCACCCAGGTTCGGGCCTGTAGCAGCAAAATCGCCCAGAAGCCCAGCGGTAATCTCAGCTGGCCTTTGGCGTCGTAATCATCAGGGGAAAACATCAGGCTTATCACATCACAGGCAGGAACGGCGGGTGGCAGCTCGCCACCCAACTTATTAATATTCGCGATCTTCAATCAGGCGCTTGCCCAGCAGGACGCTGTCCTGTGCTTCGTAATCGAGCTTTTCATAAAAGCCCATTACCGCGTCATTTTCTTCACGCACCATCACATTAATTTTCGGACATCCTCGGGCAATGAGTTTTTTCTCCAGCCGGTTAATCAGCGCGTTGGCAAAGCCACGCCCCTGATAATCAGGGTGCACGCCCAGATAATAGGCTGAACCACGGTGGCCGTCATAGCCGCCCATCAGCGTGCCGACAATCACTCCGCTCACCACCGCGACCAGAAAGAGATCCGGGTCATGATTGAGTTTACGCTCGATATCCATTTCCGGATCGTTCCAGGGGCGTAACAAATCGCAACGCTCCCACAAGGTAATTACTTCTTCAAAATCGTCCTGGCTAAATACGCGGATTTCCATGGCGTTGCCCCAGATGTTAACCACAATTTGCTGATTATCACGCTTTCTTTCGGCGGTGCAACCCTCAACCGCCATTAAAGCGGAAAAAAGAGGTCAGGGTCTTCTGTTAGCTTGCTGAAATGGAAAGTAAAAAGTTGAAATAGTTCCGTCCTCGCGCCCCCGCTGTTGTTACGATATAACAATAAACACTTTGTGCCCTGAGGATGTTTTGATGAAAAAGTTTGGCCAGATGACCCCGTTAACTTCCCGACGCCAGCTGCTGCTCTCCGGCCTGGCGTTGGCTTTACTGGCCAATAAACCGGCAAGGGCCAAAGAGGAAAGCGCCAGCCTGAAGCTCTCCTCAGCCAGGGCAAAAGCTCATACCCCGCCACCGCCTTCCGCTAACGGCAAAAAAATCGTGATGATCGATCCGGGCCACGGAGGCATTGATTCCGGCGCGGTGGGCGAAGAAGGGTCTGAAGAAAAGCATGTGGTACTGGAGATTGCCAATCACATCCGCGAGATGCTTAACGACCATCCGCATATTGAAGCCCGGTTAACCCGTGAGACGGACCACTTTATTCCGCTGGGTGAGCGAGTCGACATTGCTCATCAGCACGGTGCCAACCTGTTTATGTCGATCCACGCGGATGGCTTTACCAGCCCGGATGCCAACGGCGCCTCGGTCTTTGCCCTTTCCAATCGCGGTGCCAGCAGCAGCATGGCCCGCTATCTGTCTCAGCGTGAGAATGCCGCCGATGATGTGGGCGGCGTAAAAGCCGCGGAAAAAGATCACTATCTGCAGCAGGTGTTGTTTGACCTGGTGCAGACTGACACCATCAAAAACAGCCTGACGCTGGGTAAGCATGTGCTGGGCCAAATCCGGCCCGTGCATCATCTGCACAGTCAGCATACCGAGCAGGCCGCATTTGCCGTGCTGAAGTCCCCTTCTATTCCGTCAGTTTTAGTGGAAACTTCCTTCATCACTAACCCTTCTGAGGAGCGTCTGTTAGGCACCACCGCCTTCAGGCAAAAAATCGCCACGGCGATTGTCGGCGGCATCGTCAGTTACTTTAATGAGTTCGATGCCAACAACAGACGCCCCAGCTGATTGATTTTGGCGTATACTCCGCGCGTCATTTTTCATCAGCAAGGTAAGCCATGAACGCACCCGACCTCGCCCAGGTGAAGCAGTTTCTGCTCACATTACAGGACAACATTTGCCAGCAGTTAGCTCAGGCTGACGGCAAAGCAAGCTTCGAAGAAGACAGCTGGGACCGTGAAGGCGGCGGCGGCGGTCGAAGCCGTGTGCTGCGCAAAGGCGCAATATTCGAGCAGGCGGGCGTTAACTTCTCCCACGTTCATGGCGATCAAATGCCGGCTTCAGCCACCGCACACCGTCCGGAGCTGGCAGGCCGTAGCTTTGAAGCAATGGGCGTGTCGCTGGTGATCCACCCGGAAAACCCTTACCTGCCGACCAGTCATGCCAACGTGCGCTTCTTTATTGCAGAGAAGCCCGGTGCCGATCCGGTGTGGTGGTTCGGCGGTGGCTTTGATATGACACCGTATTACGGCTTCGCTGAAGATGCCGTGCACTGGCATCAGACCGCCAGCAACCTCTGCCAGCCGTTTGGTGAAGACGTTTATCCGCGCTATAAAAAATGGTGTGACGACTACTTCTTTATTAAGCACCGCAATGAACAGCGCGGCATTGGCGGTCTGTTCTTTGACGACCTGAACACGCCTGACTTCGACTATTGCTTCCGCTTCACTCAGGCGGTAGGAGAAGGCTTCCTGAAAGCTTACCTGCCGATTATCGAGCGCCGTAAAGCGCTGAGCTGGGGCGAACGCGAACGGGATTTCCAGCTTTACCGCCGTGGCCGCTATGTTGAGTTCAATCTGGTGTGGGACCGCGGGACCTTGTTTGGCCTGCAAACCGGGGGACGGACAGAATCGATCCTGATGTCGATGCCGCCGCTGGTGCGCTGGGAATATGATTACAGTCCGCAGCCCGGCACGCCAGAAGCCGCACTGTACACCGACTTCCTGCCGGTGAAAGAGTGGATTTAAGGTAAAAAGAGGGGCGACCGTTCGCTGTCGCCCTTTTTACTCGTTTTCAGCTTGTTACTAACACTTCACCCGCTATATACCCTACCCCTTATAACGGTGCCGTCTGCGCCTCAACCACGGCCAGCGCGACCATATTGACGATGCGCCTGACTGAAGCAATCGGCGTCAGCACATGCACCGGTTTCGCAATCCCCATCAATACCGGCCCCACCGTTACGCCTTCCGAACAGGAGACACGCAGCAGGTTATAGCTGATCCTCGCCGCTTCGACGTTCGGCATAATCAGGATATTTGCCGCGCCTTTTAACGGGCTGTCCGGCATCAGGTCCTGACGGATGCTTTCCACTAACGCCGCATCGCCGTGCATCTCCCCGTCGATTTCCAGCTCAGGCGCCCGAGCTTTCACCAGTGCCAGCGTTTCCCGCATCTTACAGGCCGCAGGCGCGTTGGAGGTGCCGAAACTGGAGTGAGAGAGCAGCGCAACTTTGGGTTCAATCCCAAAGCGTCGCACCGTTTCAGCCGCCATCAGCGTCAGCTCGCACAGCTGCTCTGGCGTGGGATCTTCATTGACGTAAGTATCCGCAATAAACGTGTTGCCGCTGGGCAGCAGCAGCGCATTCATCGCCCCGGCTACTTTCACATCTTCACGGAAGCCAAACAGCTTCTCGATCACGTCGTAATGCTCTTTATAGTCGCCAATGGTACCGCAGATTAACGCATCCGCTTCACCGCGATGCACCATGATGGCGCCGATCAGCGTCGGGTTACCAATCACCGCTCGCTGGGCCTGTTCCGGCGAAACGCCGCGCCGTTTCATGATCTGGTAATACTCACCCCAGTAGGCTTTAAATCGCGGATCGGATTCGTTATTCACCACTTCAAAATCTTTTCCGGCTTCAATCTTCAGCCCCAGCTTTTTCAGCCGCATATCGATAACGCTGGGACGGCCGATCAGGATCGGCTTGGCCAGACCCAGCGAGACTAATTCCTGCGTGGCATGCAGCACTCTGGCCTCCTCACCTTCGGCCAGCACAATGCGTTTTGGGTCTTTGCGCGCCTGCGAGAAGATCGGCTTCATAAACAGGTTAGTTTTATAGACAAACTCGGTGAGCTTTTCGCGGTAAGCCTCCAGATCGTCGATTGGCCGCGTTGCCACGCCAGAGTCCATCGCTGCCTTCGCAACCGCTGGGGCTATCTGCACGATCAGACGCGGGTCGAAAGGTTTCGGGATCAGATAATCCGGGCCGAAGGAGAGTTCTTCATCGCCATAGGCTGAAGCGACCACTTCGCTTTGCTCCGCCAGAGCCAGCTCGGCGATGGCATGCACAGCGGCCAGCTTCATCTCTTCATTAATCGCCGTAGCGCCGACATCAAGCGCGCCACGGAAGATAAACGGGAAGCACAGCACGTTGTTCACCTGGTTGGGAAAGTCCGAGCGCCCGGTGCAGATAATGGCATCAGGCCGGACTTCTTTCGCCAGCGGCGGCAGGATTTCCGGCTCCGGATTGGCAAGCGCAAGGATCAGCGGGTCGCGCGCCATTTTTTTCACCATCTGTGGCGTCATTACGCCAGGCCCTGAACAGCCAAGGAAGATGTCGGCAGCTTCAATGACGTCATCCAGCGTGCGCTTACCGCTGTCCTGCACCGCATAAGCCGCTTTGGTTTCCGCCATATTCTCTTCACGGCCCTGGTAGATCACACCTTTGGAATCGCAGACCACAATGTTCTGTTTCTGCATCCCCAGTGCCACCAGCAAGTTCATGCAGGCAATGGCGGAAGCTCCGGCACCTGATACGACCAACCGTACATCGGAAATCGTTTTCTTCACCACGCGCAGCCCGTTTAACACCGCCGCCGTACAGATAATGGCCGTGCCATGCTGATCGTCATGGAACACCGGGATGTTCATCCGCTCACGCAGCGTTTTCTCGATATAGAAGCATTCGGGCGCTTTAATATCTTCCAGGTTGATGCCACCAAACGTTGGCTCCAGCGCGGCAATCACGTTGATCAGCTTATCGGGATCCAGCTCATCAATTTCGATATCAAACACATCAATGCCGGCGAACTTCTTAAACAGCACGCCCTTGCCTTCCATCACTGGCTTACCAGCCAGCGCACCGATATTGCCCAGCCCAAGCACAGCAGTGCCGTTAGAAATCACCGCGACAAGGTTACCCCTCGCGGTGTATTTGAATGCAGCAAGCGGGTCTGCGGCAATTTCCAGGCAGGGAGCCGCCACGCCAGGCGAGTAAGCCAGAGCGAGGTCGCGTTGGGTAGCCAGAGGTTTAGTCGGTGAGACCTGAATTTTTCCCGGAACCGGGAACTGATGAAAATCGAGCGCACTCTGCTTCAGTTGGTCGTCCATTATCAGGATCCTTGCTTTCTACGGAGGGAGTAAACGCGTCAGTATAAAAGGGCTTAGCAAGGCAAAACTTGAAGCAGTGCATAAAACAGCCAGGAAGTTGCAGCTTATGGAAATGGTTTCCAGTTTTAAGGTTATTACTCTGGAGATCAGAGCGGCATCAATAATTTCGTGCGGTGTAAACCAGCCCAGCTTAACCCTGTAGCTGTTCTCGTCCATGTCGCCAATGCCCACCAGCGCGTAATCGGTCCTGAGCTGGCCCGTTCGATTGTCAACAGCTGGCTGAACTCAGAATTTGAGGGTGGAGGCTCGTCGGCCAAGGTGGATAAAATCAGCTATTACGAACTGAACGCCACGAAATAAGCGCTCTGAGGGCGTGCAAGCGTGCGCGCCATCACGAAATTTCACAGAAGTGCTACACTGAAAAGTGCGGCATTTTTTTCATCCGCACGGCCTGACCTTTGGGCGAACCCATTGCAACAATCAGAGAAAACGCATTTCTATTACAGGACGTCTGATGCAATGTTTGGCCTGAGAACAGAAAACCCTGTCGGGCAGACTGGCTGTTAGCCCCTGAAAATTCCCCCTTACGAGAAGATTCAAGGCTGGACAGTTGGCCTTCAGCCCGCGTTGCCCGTCAGGGTTATAAACGCACGCAGATTGCACATCAAGGAGCCAAGAGATGAACCAGCTAGACGCACTGAAACAATACACCACCGTGGTGGCTGACAGTGGCGATATCGAATCCATCCGTAATTATCATCCGGAAGATGCCACCACCAACCCGTCTCTGATCCTGAAAGCCTCCAGCCTCGACTCATACAAACACCTGATTACCGACGCTATCGACTACGCCAAAAAACAGGGCGGCAGCAAAGAGACGCAGATCATTAATGCCAGCGACAAAGTCGCCGTCAACCTCGGTATGGAAATTCTGAAAAGCGTTCCTGGCCGGGTGTCTACCGAAGTCGATGCACGCCTCTCTTTCGACCGTGGCATGTGTGTGACCAAGGCTGAGAAGCTGGTCAGAATGTACGAAGACAACGGTATTGACCGCTCGCGTATTCTGATCAAACTGGCGTCCACCTGGGAAGGTATCCGCGCTGCGGAAGAGCTGGAAAAGAACGGCATCAACTGTAACCTGACGCTGCTGTTTTCCTTTGCCCAGGCCCGTGCCTGTGCCGAAGCTGGCGTGTTCCTGATTTCGCCGTTTGTTGGCCGTATTTATGACTGGTACAACAGCCGCAAACCGCTTGACCCGTATATCGTGGATGAAGATCCAGGCGTAGTTTCCGTACGTAACATCTACGAATACTACAAACAGCACCGCTATAACACGGTGATCATGGGAGCCAGCTTCCGTAACACCGAGCAGATCCTTGCCCTGGCTGGCTGTGACCGTCTGACCATCGCCCCTAACCTGCTGGAAGAACTGCAGGCGAGCGATGCCCCGGTTGAACTGAAACTGAAGCCGTCTACTCAGGCGTTTAACCAGCCGACTCCGCTGACCGAAGCCGAGTTCCGCTGGGAGCACAACCAGGATCCAATGGCGAATGACAAGCTGGCTGAAGGTATTCGCCAGTTCGCCGTTGACCAGCAGAAGCTGGAAGACGTGCTGTCCGCTAAGCTGTAAACAGCCTCAATATGGGCGAAACGCCAGGCACACCTTACGGTGAGTCAGAGCCTTCGCCCATTAGCGTTTTATCCGCCCATTTTATCCCACCCCAAAATCAGGGAGAAAAACATGTCTTCACGTAGAGAACTGGCTAATGCGATCCGTGCTTTAAGTATGGATGCGGTACAAAAAGCCAATTCCGGTCATCCAGGTGCCCCAATGGGCATGGCAGATATCGCGGAAGTGTTGTGGCGCGACTTCATGCATCACAATCCGACCAACCCAATGTGGGCCGATCGTGACCGCTTTATTCTTTCCAACGGTCATGGCTCCATGCTGCTGTACAGCCTGTTGCACCTCACCGGCTACGATTTGCCGATGGAAGAGCTGAAAAACTTCCGCCAGCTGCACTCTAAAACCCCAGGTCACCCGGAATATGGCTACACGCCAGGTGTAGAAACCACCACCGGTCCGCTGGGTCAGGGTCTGGCAAATGCCGTAGGGATGGCGATTGCCGAACGCACGCTGGGCGCGCAGTTCAACCGCCCTGGTCATGACATTGTTGACCATAATACTTACGTCTTCATGGGCGATGGCTGCCTGATGGAAGGGATTTCCCATGAAGTCTCTTCCCTGGCCGGTACGCTGGGTCTGGGCAAACTGATCGGCTTCTATGACCACAACGGCATCTCGATTGATGGCGAAGTGGAAGGCTGGTTCAGCGATGACACCGCCAAGCGCTTTGAAGCCTACAACTGGCATGTGATCCACGAGATTGATGGTCACGATGCGGATGCCATCACCAACGCCATCAAAGAAGCACAGAGCGTTACCGATAAACCTTCGCTGATCATCTGCAAAACCGTGATTGGTTTTGGCTCGCCGAACAAAGGCGGCAAAGAAGAAGCACACGGTGCCGCGCTGGGTGCTGAAGAAGTGGCGCTGACCCGTAAGCAGCTGGGCTGGAACTATCCTGCCTTTGAGATCCCGAAAGATATCTACGCGCAGTGGGATGCCAAAGAAGCCGGTGCGAAATACGAGAAGTCCTGGAACGAGAAGTTTGCTGCCTATAAAGCCGCGCACCCGGAACTGGCGAAAGAGTTCTTACGCCGTGTAGCGGGCGATCTGCCAGAAGTCTGGGAGCAGGAAACGCAGAAGTTCATTACTGAACTGCAGGCGAACCCGCAAAAAATTGCCAGCCGTAAAGCCTCGCAGAATACGCTGGAAGCCTACGGCAAACTGTTGCCAGAATACCTCGGCGGTTCTGCTGACCTGGCGCCAAGTAACCTCACCATCTGGTCTGGCTCTAAGTCGATTAAAGAAGATCATGCCGGTAACTATATTCACTATGGCGTGCGTGAATTTGGTATGACTGCCATCGCTAACGGCCTGTCGCTGCACGGGGGGTTTGTTCCTTATACCGCCACCTTCCTGATGTTTGTGGAGTATGCCCGTAACGCCGTACGTATGGCCGCGCTGATGAAAGCTCGCCAGATATTGGTCTATACCCATGACTCGATTGGCCTGGGCGAAGATGGTCCAACGCACCAGCCGGTTGAGCAGCTTGCCAGCCTGCGCGTAACGCCAAACATGAGCGTCTGGCGTCCCTGTGATCAGGTAGAGACCGCCGTGGCGTGGAAACATGCCGTTGAGCGCCAGCATGGGCCAACCGCGTTGATCCTCTCAAGGCAGAACCTGTTACAGCCTGAACGCAGTAAAGAGCAGGTAGACAATATCTCTCGCGGGGCTTACGTGTTGAAAGACTGCGAAGGCACGCCAGAAGTGATCCTGATTGCTACCGGCTCCGAAGTGGAGATTACCCTGGGCGCAGCAGAGAAACTGACGGCTACTGGCCACAAAGTCCGCGTTGTCTCCATGCCTTCTACCGAGCTGTTTGATAAGCAGGAAGTGGCTTACCGTGAGTCCGTGCTGCCTTCCACTGTTACCGCGCGTGTAGCGGTAGAAGCGGGTATTGCTGACTACTGGTTCAAATACGTTGGCCTGAACGGCTCAATCGTCGGCATGACCACCTTTGGTGAGTCTGCGCCTGCCGATAAGCTGTTTAACGAATTTGGCTTCACCGTAGAGAATATTGTCAGCCATGCAGAAAAACTGCTGAAACCTCACTGAGGCGACTCTCAGCGATCCCCTTTATCCGGGATCGCTGGCTGATAATAAAAAGCCCGGCAACCTCAGTTGCCGGGCTTTTTTTATGCTGTGAAGGGTTTGCCCCCTTCAGGGCAGAGCACATTAAGGGGTCATTTCTACACTGCCGGTCGGCGGAGTCACTGGCTGGGTCTTGCTGGTCCACAAGGTTGGCCAGTCGTCGCTGCCGTGCCACGCATCGCAAGTGCCCTCTTCCGCGTACTCGGCCAGCACAAACTGGCGTCCGTTAAACTGCCAGCGCGTGGCGGTGCCACAATCTCCCAGCCCGCGTCCTTTGCTGAAGGTCAACAGCTCCCCTGAATTGGCATCATAAGCCGCGTTGATCAATTCCAGCTGCTTGTCGCCGTGATTTGGCGGAACAAACGGCAGAGCAAGCGTGATGCCTTTGGCAATATAAGGCTCTGTGCGGCTGACTTCGAAAGCCAGATCGATCACGTTATAGGCCCCCATTTCACAGCTCACCAGCAGCAGCGCCTTCTGATCGGATAACGGGGCCACGCTAACTTCACGCCGTTGCGGATCCAGCGAGCATTCGTCGGTATTGACCCGCCAGGTGCCAAAATCAATCAGCCCGGTGGTTTCATCACGCGTCAGCGGTAAAGGAGGACGACGTGGCGGGGTGATGTCAGGTATTGCAGGCTCCGGCGGGACATCCATCGCCGCACGATCGCCCCGTTTAATCCAGGCGCTCATGCCGTTAACTCGCCCCTGAATATCGTCCATCAGCAACAG
>NZ_JBAVTT010000113.1:0-3327 GCF_049696395.1 Erwinia sp. | reverse complement strand
ATGGGCTACATCATGGGCTTTATCATCCTGTGGCCAGGTTTCATGGAGCCAGCTTTCAAAACGCAGTTGCCAGTTAATAAGCGACATAGACTTCTCCTTATTGTTTGGACTTGTAGAGATGTCAGTGGGTGAAGGCCAGTCCACTGCTGGAAAACCGTCTGTACCCTTTGGTCAAAAACGGGATCCACATCATGTTTATAACGCTAATTTTAACGGATTCACAACATATTTCGATTTTTCAGCCTTTTGCCATAAGAAAATTTATTGCTTAATTTTCAGGCAAATGGTTTAACGGACATAATGAACGCCACAAAATTAACTGTCGGCTTTTAGGCAAAGAGTGGGATAGAATTAGCGCCACCCAACAATCTCTTGATTTGGGGCTTTTTTACCCCACTTTATGATGTCGTTTCGGCATCCGCACTGTAAGAGATTGTAAAGACGACATATGTCAAATTTGTTATCCCCGGTAACTTTCGGGGCGTTTTAGGGGGCAAGACTGGGTCGATCAACCTGCGCACACCGCAGGTAAAATGGTCCTAACCCGGCACTGAAATCAACAAGCACAGCTAATGTTTACCTAATTTTGTTATTCTGGTATTAATCTTCAGACTACTGTTCAGATTATTCTGTCTTGTCTTTTTAGCGTTGCTGTGTTCATCGGTTCAACATGTAAGTAACAGAGGTCAAACCATGAAAGAACGCCCGATTTTGTTTAGCGATCAACGGGTGCGAGCGCTGCTCTCAGGCCAACAGAGCCAAACTCGGCGCATCATGAAGTCACAACTCTTTGGTCCCGGTCAGGATAACCATGAGGGGTGCTATGGTATTGATGTGCTGAATAATCACCTTCAGGGAAACCGAGTAATGGGTATGGAAAACTTAAGTTACCATTGCCCCTACGGACAACCCGGCGACAGGCTGTGGGTCAGGGAAACCTGGCGCGGCCCGGTTATCGAGCCGGACGACATGGCGGAATACCAACGTACGCCAGCGGCATTCAAGAACGCTCGCTACTGCCAATACCGTGCCGACACCAGCCAGTTCTCCACCGCCGAACTCGATGAGCAGGAGCAGTTCGGCTGGCAGGCCGGCATTCATATGCCACGCTGGGCAAGCCGCCTGGACTTAGTGGTCACCGGCATTCGTGTGCAGAAAATTCAGGATATCAGTGATGACGATGTGATCGCAGAAGGGGTGCAAACGGACTCCCACTTCCTGAATAACTTCTTCACCATGCACAGTGAAGCCGTCTCGACGAAAGACGCCTATCGTAAACAGTGGGCGTTACAGTACGGTGGCACCAGTTGGGAAGTTAACCCATGGGTGTGGGTAATTGAGTTCGACCGCGTCTGAATTCGCGCTTTTTTTTGTTCTCCATCACAGACAGCACTGTCATTAAGTGATTGAATATGCGCCTTAAAGCCAGCGCACGCTCTGTTCATTTCTCTCTCTTACGCACTGTTGCTCTAAGCAGCAGTTGCGTAAGACTGCGCGCTACGGCAAGGTAAAGATCCCTTCAGCGAACTGGGTGCATCATGATCAAATGGCCGTGGAAAACCGATGAAGATGCCAGTGACGCACTGCCCTGGCAGCAGGCAATGGCGATTCCCCTGCTCGGTGCTCTGACCGATGATGAACAGAAATCGCTGATCCAATTAGCAAAACGCTTTCTGCAGCAGAAGCGGTTGGTTCCTTTGCAAGATTTCCAACTCGATGACCTGAAAAGTACCCGCCTCGCGCTCATCTTTTGCCTGCCCGTACTGAATCTGGGCTACGACTGGCTGGACGGATTTCATGAGGTGCTGCTCTACCCTTCCCCTTTTATGGTCGATGACGAATGGCAGGATGAATTTGGTTTGGTTCACCATGAAAAAATGGTGCATTCGGGCCAGAGCTGGCAGCAAGGGCCGATCGTTCTGAACTGGCTGGATGTGCAGGATTCCTACGACCTCTCCGGCTATAACCTGATTATTCATGAAGTTGCCCATAAGCTCGACAGCCGTGGCAGCGGTCATGCCAATGGCGTACCCTCGATTGCGCTACGTGATGTTGCGGGGTGGGAGCAAGACCTGCAGGCTGCGATGAAAGATATTCAGGATGAGATAGACACCGTTGGTGAGAATGCCGCGAGCATTGACGCCTATGCTGCCAGTGATGGCGCGGAATGTTTTGCAGTGTTATCGGAATACTTTTTCACCGCGCCGGAAATTTTGCAGGATCGTTTCCCTGCCCTTTATCGCCGATTCAGTCAGTTTTACCGGCAGGATCCTGGCAAGCGCTATCATGAGGCAAAATCCCAGCAAAATGATCGCGGAATTGTACACTAATACGTCGGGTTGATTTAATCCTAGCCAATTGAAAGCTAGCGTGTTTTTTGCTGTTGACAGCCCACAGCTACCCCGCTAATATGCGCCACATCGAAACCGATTCCTCTGTAGTTCAGTCGGTAGAACGGCGGACTGTTAATCCGTATGTCACTGGTTCGAGTCCAGTCAGAGGAGCCAAATTTAAGAAGCCCGCTTAAGGAAACTTAAGCGGGCTTTTTGTTTTCAAGAGATCTGATGTCTGTTTTTGGCGAAGAGCTTAGGCCAGACCGGGAGAGCTTCTTATTGCGTCGTTGGCAGGGATACTGTTGGGCGACGAAATATCCTCAGCATCGATAGACCCATTTACTGCCCCACTCGCCGAGTGGGGCAGCCATTCACTTCATTTTATACATCAGACCGCCCTTATTCCTAAGCAAGCCTGGCTCAATGGCAATGGCTTCTTTAAAAGTCGTCATTTCTGCCGTCTGCTCAATGTATTCTTTAAAATGAGGCGTCAAACGATGGGCCTGATAAGCTTCTTCGCTGGCGTATATTTCATAGAAATACCAACGCTCAGGATTCGCTTTATCGGTCACGGCATACATTGCCAGAACACCCTCCTCTAGCTTAATGGACTGTGCCATTTCGGGTAAAACGACATCGCGAAAAGCCTGTCCAAGCTCGGGTTTTACATCAACAATGACAAAGTTATTGATCGTTTTGTCGCTTTGTACAATCTGCTTATCGACCAAAAATTGTGGCACCACCTCAATTCGACGCTTTTGGCTCACGTCCAGAATATCAGGTGAATGGCGCAAAAACGCCTGGTAGCTCGCCGAGTTCAAGTGTTGCTGGTAGGCATCGTTATCAGCATAAATTTCAAACATATAAGCAACGGAGGGGTTCATTTTCTTTTTGGCTGAATACATCGCCAGCGTTCCAGGTTCCCCGGTTACCGAAGCCGTAATATTCTTTTCAGCCAGGCTGTCATAGGCGTTATTTTTATCATGCTTGATGA
>NZ_JBAVTT010000112.1:0-10898 GCF_049696395.1 Erwinia sp. | reverse complement strand
ATGCTGCGTCATATGGAATGGTTCGAAGCCGCAGACCTGATTGTTAAAGGCATGGAAGGCGCAATTGCTGCCAAAACCGTGACCTATGACTTTGAGCGTCTGATGGACGGCGCTAAGCTTCTGAAATCTTCAGAGTTTGGCGACGCTATGATCAAACACATGTAAGTGTGTTTGCCAGGAAAAGAGGAGCCTCAGGGCTCCTTTTTTTTGTCCTGAAAAAAGGGTTGCGATACGTTGCTTGTGCCATCGTAGGGATTATTCAGGCTGTTCTGGCAAGTTAATCGCCATCTCCATGCAGGGAAGGGCGCCAGCACTGGCCGAGTGATAAACGGTTTCTTTAACCAGCGTGAACCCCTGCCGTTGGTAGAAGGTAAAAGCATTGGGAGTTGAAGAGAGCTTCAGCTGCCTGATACCCCGTTTTATCGCCTCCCGTTTTATCGCTGCAATGATCTCAGTCGCAAAACCTTTGCCGCAATATTCAGGTAGGGTAAATAGGGCTTCGATGCTGTTCTCTGCAAGGTCCAGAAAGCCGGTAGCAACAGGGAAACTCCCTGATTCATCATCGACGACAAAGAAGGGGTTTGTTAGCACAACGCCACGGTAACCCTCTGGCATCAAATCTGGCGTCCAGGCCAGCAAAGCGTCGGCAGAATAAACGTCTTTGCAGCCTTCACGAAGGGCCTGATTACGTATCTTCCAAAGTTGTTCGGCTTCTTCGACAGTCGCGAGCCTTGCAGACATTATTCAGCTCCTTCCTGCTCGGATGAATGAACAATCAGAGTAAAGCCTTCTGAGGCACAGGGCGCTTCAAAGTAGCGGCTGATCAGCTCGAATTGTGCTTCCGTGGCGGCAAAATCATGGCTACCGCTGGCATTCCTGGCCTGCAGACGGGTTTTACAGTGGCTGTCCGCCACGTTGAGGTAGTGCAGCAGCGGTTCAGCAGAGGCTGCCTGAGCGATTCCCCTCATCCATTTGCGCAAAGAGACCGTATTGGCTGGGAAATCCAGTACCACCGAAATCCCCGTCGACAGGAGTGAAATCAGATGCGGCGTTATCGCCGATCGCAGCTTTGCAGAGCAGCGGACATAATCTGCCACGCTGTTCATTTCCTCGCCGTACAACGAGGCCAGCCAGCGGTCTTCTGAAATCAACAAGGTTACAGGTGCCTCCGCCAACTGACCGGCAAGGGTAGATTTACCTGAAGCGATTTTACCGCACAGCAGATGCAATTTTGGGGAAGAAGCGTTAGGAAGGGAGTGTCTGGACATCTTTACCTCGCTGTTGTTAACCAGACAAGGCGCCCGCCTTCTCTGGCGGGTGTCGACTAAATGACGAACGTTATCCCACCTGAAGTGCTGGTGTAATCATCATCATGTTGGCGATAACGGAATAACGATTCATGGGTTAAAAACTAGCAGAAGCCGGTAGCTGAAGTCTATCGCTCTGCGCTGGATTTAATGAAAAGGGGCATCCAGCCCCGAATACCTGCTCAACTTTTAATAAAGGTGAGCAGATCAGCATTCACCTGATCTTTATGGGTGCTGCACAGTCCGTGAGGCGCACCCGGATAGACGATCACCGTGGGATCCGGCAGAAGCTTAATGGCTGCTTCACTGGAAGATTTAGGGGGCACAATCTGATCGTCGTCACCATAGAGCACTAGCGTCGGGATCGTCATCTTCTTCAGGTCTTCTCGTTGGTCCGTTTCGGAGAAGGCTGCCACGCAGTCATATAAAGATTTGAGCGAACCCTGCATTCCCTGCAGCCAGAAACTGTCTCTCAATCCTTGTGATGCCTGCGCAGAATCCCGATTGAAACCATAGAAGGCGGTGGGGAAATCTTTGAACAGGGAAGAACGATCTTTCAGTAAGCCTTCACGAATACCGTCAAACACCGTTTTAGGCAAACCGTCCGGATTGAACTCTGTTTTGACCATAATCGGCGGCACAGCCCCGATCAGCGCAGCTTTTGCTACGCGGGAAGTGCCATGACGGCCAATATAGCGGGCTACTTCTCCACCGCCGGTAGAGTGACCAATATGCACCGCATCCTGTAAATCCAGCGCGGCGGTCAGTTCAGCCAAATCGTCAGCGTATTGGTCCATATTGTTGCCGTCCCAGGGTTGGGAAGAGCGGCCATGCCCGCGGCGGTCATGGGCGATGACCCGATAACCGTGCGAAGCCAGAAAAAACATTTGATCTTCAAACGCATCCCCGGATAAAGGCCAGCCGTGGCTGAACACTATCGGCTGGCCTTTACCCCAGTCTTTATAGTAAAGGCTTGTCCCATCTTTAAGTTTTAGATAGCTACCTGATGACATTATTTCGCTCCTCACACAATTAACTGATTGATTGGGAATAACATTACCTGCCGCAGCTCGGGCTGTTAAAGGCTAGTTCATCGGCAGGATGTTGTCGCATAAACCTTGAGGAAACAGGCCTGAAGCCTGACAAAACAATGGCCTAATCAGCGCCATAAATAATTGGGTAAAGTGCTCACGCGTACGCATTAAGCGATCTAAGGTATTACTATCAGCAGCAACAGCGCGAACAGACGTATTTGTCGAACCCTGGCCCCGGCCGGGGTTTTTTATTGCTCAAATCCTTGAGAAGACGCTGTAGCAAAAGGGGGCATCATGGTCGGTAATTTACTCGCCGTTAGCGCAGGCGCGGCATCTTCAGTAGGTTCAATGTTGTCTGGCCCTGTGGCCGGTATCAATTATGGGGTGGTATTCGGTGCCTTTGCTGGTGCTGTTTATTATGTTGCCACTGCAGTGGATCTGAGACTGATTATCCGTGCAGCCTATTTCATGGTCTCGTGGATTGTCGGGGTATTCGGCTCAGGCTTGGTCGGTGCGAAGCTCGAACAGTTATCCGGGTATACAGATCGCCCGCTGGATGGACTTGGGGCAATCCTGCTGTCCGCAGTGGCAATAAAAACCTTAACGTTGTTCAGTCAGCAGGATCCAGCCGCGTGGCTGGCACGCCTGAAAGGAGGTATCCATGGTCACAAATGATCCTCTGGTATTAACCAATGTTGTTACTGCCACGGCTATAGCTTTACGGCTGATGCTGTTTCGCAAACCAGGGTCCCACCATCAATGGTGGGCCTCGTGGCTGGCCTACATGATTGTGCTGGCCTATGCGTCGATTCCCTTCCGATACTGTTTCGACGCTTACGCCCATGCCAGTTGGGCATCCGTGATGGTAAACCTTATTTTTTGCGCTGCCGTGTTCCGTGCTAAGGGTAATGTAGCGTTGATGTTCGCTGTGCTGAGGCCACAGAAGTAGGGAGGAAAGGCGTAATTACCCCTGAAAGAAGCGGGAGTGTTCCTTATTTACAGCGGATCTGTCAGGCGTGTCTGATTGGATAACTCCGGCACCGTCACGCTATCGCAAGGTTAAGTTTGCACAATGGCCAGGTTGGCACTGGCGTGAATGAAAAGGGGATGGGAACCCAGGTGAGAACAGAGGCTGTAATCCCAGCCAGTACGGCTCCTGTGGGCAATATCATCCTCATCTTAACCGGGTAGACCGCAAATTCCCTTTCTTCAGCTGAATAGTAGCTTGCTAACGAAAACCGCCTGTTCAGGGCGGTTTATTTTTATCTGACGAATTTAAGCCGATTTTTCCTGCGAAAGGGCTGGTAGTCGGTCGCAAAGGGTGAAATAGTGCTAATTCATCACCAGGACAAATCTGTTTTTTACAGTGTTTTTTTCTGATTCGGGGTGATAAACCGCCTTTGTGGTCAAAAAAGCGTAAAAAACGGGCGTTTTTACATCCCTGTTGAAATCAAGGGTTGAGATGGCGGAGTGATGATCCGTAAAATAGGGCCAAAACTCAAATCAGGAGAATTCTGTGTCAGAAGCTGCTTCAATCAAAGAAAACCCTAACCGGCTGGAAGAGGCGAAAAATATCGCTTTGGGCTGGCGTATTGTCGGCAACATTGAACCGCAGACGCTGGAAGATGCCATTCAGATGCTGCGTGACAGCGCTGCACATGCTGCGAAGGTCTATGAATTGTTGTATGCGGAAATAGCCCAACGGGCGAAGTAATCAGCTTCCGGTGAATTATGCCGTCTGCGCCAGGCCTGGAGAGCGATAGTCCAGCCACGCTTCCCAACACCGCGAAGGATCGATATCACGGTATCCGCGTGAAGGATCCATCCCCCGGACAAGGTCGTCCGGCACGGAAATACAGGTGGCATTCTCACGAATGTGTTCCACTTCCTGCTGCGTTAACCCACTGCCTTTCTGCGTTTCTGCCTTCACCAGTAAGCTTATCAGTGACGGAATAAAGAGTACTGCCATCATCGCGTTCCCATTCGTTATGCCCTGGAAACATCTTCGGCTCATCTGGTGAAAACTTTAGCTGTGGTGCCGCATTGTGTGAAAAATATTCACCTGCTGCTTAATATTCTTCTGAAACTAACCACTGGTCTGCTTCATCAAACATCTCTTCAATGATCCGCAGCATGACTGACTTGTCGCTTTTGCTGGCATCGGTTTTCACGCCATTAGCCTGCATCGGTTTCACTTTCACTTCAGCCGCGGGGAAAACGCGTTGAATACGTTTTTCCAGCTCGTTCAGAATCAGTTCCTGCGCATTGGGCAATCCAGCAACGTTGCGCTTATCGTATGTCAGTTCTACAAACATGAGGGTATCCTGGTTATAAATGCTGGATAAAAATACAGTTATTGGCTGCAACCTTCAATGAAAATTTACCCGCCAGGAATAAACTGAAAATTCGCCTGAGCCGTGAAGCCAACGTGATTCCCCGCAACATTGATCAAATTTCCCTGTTTCAGTGCGCTACACTGCGCAATGTTGAATCCAATGAAGGAACGTACAAGATGAAAAAATTAGCTTATACATTAACGTTACTGGCTGGCGGATTACTGCTGGCAGGCTGTTCCAGCGACAATGTTCTGCACATGAAG
Organism: Erwinia sp.; assembly: GCF_049696395.1. GTDB lineage: Bacteria > Pseudomonadota > Gammaproteobacteria > Enterobacterales > Enterobacteriaceae > Erwinia. The sequence goes on along the minus strand of NZ_JBAVTT010000112.1, from coordinate 5,958 downwards.
GATGGCAGCACCGTGGTGGTTCAGGGCAAACCTGAGGTAGATAAAGCGACCGGCATGGTGATGTACACTGATGAAAACGGCAAGCAGCAGGCCGTTAATCAGGATCAAATCAAAGAGATGACCACGCTGAATAATTAATCACTGCGCGGGATTTGGTAACACTTAAGCCAAACGTGGGCAGCATGCTGTGGTAGGCTTTCTGAAATAACCAATGAAATCAGAGAGACTAGCCCGGAGACCGCTGCCCATGTTCCGCACTATCGCCACTGGATGTTTACTTACCTGCGCCACTTTTGCTGCCCAGGCCAACAACGACACGCCGCCAATGAACACCGAATTCCAGATCACCTGCCCAGGTCGCCCGACCATGACCGTCACCAAGGCGCAATACGGCCTGACCACGCTTATGTGGCCTGGCGATCATTTCCAGATTGCGGCGGGTAATCAGCGTTCGAAAACAGAAGACGGTGTAAAAGTGTCGATAGTCCTGTTCAGAAATGGCGATCAGATGGTGGTGAATACGTCAGACGACGACACGTTCTTCTCCTACAGCGGCGTACAAAAACTGGTGCCTTGTAGCCGCACCAGCGAACGCGAAAACAGCGCGGTTGACCTGCAACGCACCGATTCCTCTGGTAACGTCGATTCCTGATGCAGGCTAGTCAGGCAGCCGCTGGCGCAGATCCAGCGGCGAACTTTCCGCTTCATCCAGCAAGGCCAGCCACTGGCGCATGGTCACTTCCTGCCAGGATAAATGGCCTGCCGTTGTTCCCATCAGCACCACGTCTGGCCTCAGCGCGCGATAGAACTCAATCGACTTTTTCAAATCGGCTTCATTACTTTCCGGCACCAAAACCGTCACCCAGCGTTCGTGCGACAGCGTGATGGTATCGCCAACAAACAGATAGGTTTTGCCAAAAGGCGAGGCATAAAGATAGCTGGTGCTGCCCGGCGTATGGCCAGGCGTAGGGACAACGTGAAAACTGCCGCAATGCAGTTCAGCCTGATTGAAAGTGTCGTCAGCTTCAACATAGGGGCTGATCGGGCCCAGGGCCTTGTTGTGACAATATAAAGCCGAGTTAAACCGCGTTTGCAACAGGCGGGCACCAGGCCCGGCTTCATGCGAGTGGGTCAGATAATGGCGGATGATACCGCCCAAATCTTCAATCGCCTGATGATCATTCAGATTCTCAACGCGGGAAATCAGTAAGTTCCCCCGCGTATGCTGGAGCAAAAATCCATGCATCATCAGTTCCGGCTCATGCTCACTGGCCGGAAACTCTGGGGTTGATACCCAGAGGTCCTCGTACAACTGCTTCATGGGCGCTCCGGTGGTTAACGAAGCGTAGGGTGCCCTGATAGCGTCAGCGTGCTGCTTGAACCTTTGACCTGTAAATGCCCTTGCGCGCCTAACGGCAGCGTCACGGTATTCCAGTGATGGCCAAATTCAAGACCGGTAACCAACGGTAGGCCGGTTACCTGACGAATCAGCGTCCAGACGCTGTCGAAGTCATAGCCATTGTCATAATCGGTTAATGTCGCGCCGGTAAAGCTGCCGGTCACTATCGCCTTCTGGCGTGCCAGGATGCCGCTTTGAGCCAACTGAAGAAGCATTCTCTCCACGCGGAAAGGGTGTTCGTTCACATCCTCGATCACCAAAATGCCCTCTTCAATCTCGGGTAGCCAGGGTGTCCCTATCATCGAGGCAATCATCGCCAGATTGCCGCCCCAGACGGTGCCTTGCACGTCTACTTCCTGCGGCTGCGTTTCCCAGCTAAGGGTTAATTTAGGCGAAGTCAGCGCGCGCCAAAAGTGTTCTACCGTGAAATCAGATAAAACCTCAGCGCCGAAATTGCCGGCCAGCATCGGGCCACTGAAGGAAACAGTGCCATGCTTAAGTAAAGGAAGCTGAATGGCGGTGAAGTCGCTGTGACCGCAAAGAGCCAGCGGTTTGTCCTGTAATCTGGCGGCGACACCAGCAAAATCCAGCTGGGGCAACAGACGGGTAGCGCCATAGCCGCCACGAACCGCAAGGATGATATCCGGCAGGTTTTCCCTCTGCGCCAGGCCGTTAATATCCTGCAAGCGCTCGGCATCATTGCCAGCGAAGCGCTGGTCGCGGCGGGCAATCACTTGCGTATTCAGAACCTGATGCCCTTGATTTTGCAGCCGGTTAACGCCCAGCTGGGCAGCCTGCTGATGATGGCAATAGCCAGAAGGAGCAATCAGATGAAAAGTGCGCGGAGTAACGGACATATTGTTCACTTTAATCCTCAGTGCGGCGAAAGATCGGCCGCAATTCAATGGCATTTTGCGCTCAGCGCGAAAAAAAAGTCGCCTTCAGTCACAATCTGTGTGATTTATATCCAGTCCGAAAGGAATTATTTTACGCCACTGACGGTCCAATACCTCTGATGATGACGAAAAGCCGGCGTGAAGTCACTCGCCAGCGCTTCAAATTCAGAGTTTCGGTAATTTTCTCTTGCCCAGCGCACGCTATTATAAGGCGCAAGGCTAAGGCTCAGAGGATGAATATAGCGTGAGAAGTGTGAAAACGGTTGCGATACTGGGCGTGTTACTGCTGGCAGGGTGTGCCAGTAAACCGCATAAACAAACTATAACTCAGCAGCAAACGCCATTAACCAAGGCTCCGCCTGAAAAGGTGGCTCAGGCCTGGTCAATGTTTACGGAGAGCGCAGCAAACAACTATGGTGTCGATCAGAAACTGGTAGAAGCCATTATTTCAGTAGAATCGGGCGGCAATCCAACGGTAGTCAGTAAGTCGAATGCCATTGGATTGATGCAGATTAAAGCCTCAACAGCAGGCCGCGAGGTGTACCGGGTTCAGGGAAGAAGAGGGCAGCCGACCAGCAAAGAGCTGCGCGATCCGGTGAAGAATATTGATATCGGTACCGCCTATCTGAAGATCCTGCAGGATCAATCTCTGGCCGGGATCCGCGATCCTAAAACGCTGCGTTACGCCACCATCGTCTCTTATGCGAACGGTGCCGGTGCCTTGCTGAGAACCTTCTCGCGCGATCGCGATCGCGCTATTGCGATGATCAACTCGATGTCGCCGGAAGAGTTCTATCAGCATGTCCAGGAAAAACATCCTGCTGCTCAGGCCCCGCGTTATTTGTGGAAAGTGACCACCGCTTACCGCACCATCTAATCCCTGTCCGGCGTGCTGATTGCTCATCACGCCGGCTTGTTCTTTCAGGCCCGTACTGTTACTGAAAGCGGTTAGCTTTATCGCGTGCCAGCCGCTCCAGGGAAAAAATCACCTGCTGCAGCGAGCGCTCCTCACCGGCAGTCAGTGAGCTGAAGCGAAAACTCAGACGTGGCGTGATCACCGTTTCGTTCTTGTTGCCGACAATGCTGCGCTTGCCGACGTTAATCAAATACGCATCGACTTCAAACCGGCCATATTCACCCAGTTCAACCCGCAATTTCTTAAACTGTTCGCCGCCATGCAACCCTTCCGGAATGGGCGAATCCGCCAGGACACCCACGCCGCCAAGTGAGAGATCCTGTAAACGCAGACGGCCTTCGCCGCTGCCATCCGGCCACGTCAAATAACAATAAAAAATCGGGTCGAGTGGGGCGTTGATGCGGAAAAACTCGCGGCGTTGAATCATCCACAAAATGTCTGGCAGATCGGCACCAAAAGCTGGCAGGCCGTCGAACTTGTCGTCAGTCAACTCGCTCAGGGCAAATTCGACCTTAGCCCCGTGCATTTCTGCCGTCAGATGCAAATCTACGGCTTCAATCGCCAGGTGGTTTTCATGGTCGTTGCTCCCCAAGTCGAGCACCAACCGCGCCTGATCGGCATCCAGCAATTTGGTAATAAACTGGCCACGCGAATGAGAGACCAGGATTGGCGTCTGATTTTTCAACAGATTCTTCAATACCGCCAACACCGCCAACGGGCCGCGTTTCAGGTACTGTTCTTTATCATCTTCTTTCACATTCCACTCCGGTTGACTGCCAGAAAACACGCTTTGAGCGGTGATACGTCGAAGTATCGGCATTAAAACGTGACCCTTTAGATCTGAGGTGAAAAAAACGGACAAAAACTTTAGATTTAAATCACAGAGTTAGAATCCTGTCCTATACTAATCCCGTCTAATCAGTAAGTAACAAGGAGCTGTAAATGGGTATTTTATCTTGGATCATTTTTGGTCTGATCGCAGGGATTATCGCTAAATGGATTATGCCAGGTAAAGACGGCGGCGGCTTCATCATCACCGTGGTTCTGGGTGTAATTGGTGCTGTTGTCGGCGGCTGGATCAGTACGCTGTTCGGCTTCGGTAAGGTTGACGGATTCAACTTCGGCAGCTTTGTTGTTGCGGTGATCGGCGCGATCGTGGTGCTGTGGATTTACCGTAAAGTGAAAAGCTGACGGAGTAGTCAGTAATAAAGGAAAGGGAGACGATAACGTCTCCCTTTTTTTATGGCTTGCGGATCAGAAATCGTAGCCGACTGTGGCCACCACGGTGCGCTCTGCGCCCCAGTAGCAGTAACCTGTGCCGTAACAGGCAGAGACGTAATCACGGTCTGTCAGGTTATTGGCATTCACCTGGACAAACGCGCCTTTCAGGCTGCTGTTCCAGCTGCCCAGGTCGGCACGTACAGAGGCGTCAAACAGGGTAGTGGAAGGCAGACGAGTGGTGTTCTCGTTGTCAGCCCACTGCTTGCCGATGTAACGCACACCAGCACCAACGCTGATGCCCCAGTTCAGCTGGTATTTTGCCCAGGCAGAAGCCATGGAATTTGGCGTAACGTAAGGCGTGTGGCCATCGTTGCCATCCACAGAATCTTTAAAGCGGACGTGATTCAGGGTGTAGTTGGCAAGGGTGCTAAGACGCGGCGTGATCTGGTTGTGAGCTTCCAGTTCGATACCTTGTGAGTGCACTTTACCGGCAGGCTCGAAGTAAGATTCTTTCACTACCCGGTTTCCGACATCTTTCTGCGTCAGGTCATAGACCGCCACGGAGTAAAGATCAGAAGTCCCATTCGGTTGATACTTGACACCGGCTTCATACTGCTCAGCAGTGGTCGGTTTCAGCAATGAACCATCTTCAGCGGAGAGCGACTGAGGTGTGATCGCCTGGCTGTAGCTGGCATAAGGCGAGATACCATTGTCGAAAGCGTACAGCAGGGCAGCACGGCCACTGACGTGATCGTCCTGACGACGTTTCTTATCGCCAGTTGACCAGGTATTTGTCTGTGAGACGATGCGGTCGTAACGGCCAGACACATCAAGATGCCATTTCTGCCAGGTCATTTCATCTTGCAGATAAACACCAGTCTGGTAATACCGACGCTGCGAGTTGGTAAAGGTATAGCTCTGCCGATCGCCCACGGCCTCTCCGGTCAGTGCATTCAGCTGGTTAGCACTGCCGCTAGCATCGCTCAGATTATTGGTATAGCTGTGGTATTCACCACCCAGAACCACTTTATGGTCTACTTCGCCAGTGGCGAAATCGGCCTCAAGCTGGTTATCAATCGCATAAGCATCCAGCGAAGAGCGTGAACCGGAGTAATAGCGGTTCAGCAGGTCTGGATTCTCGCTGTCCCAGCCAATTTGATAAACCTGATCCAGGTCGACGTTTGAATGGGAATAGCTGGCGTTAGAACGGAATGCCCAGGTGTCGTTGAAGCGGTGAGCAAATTCGTAGCTGTAAATCTGCTCGTTACGCTTGAACTGGTCCAGCGAGCTGTCGCCATCGTAGAAACCGTTGCTCAGCTTGCGGCCGTTATGTTCGGTGATGCTGCCATCGCCCGGAACGGCACTGTGATAGCCGCCAGACGGATCTTTTTGCAAATAGGCGCGCAGTAACAGCGAAGTATCTTCATCCGGCTGCCACAACAGAGAAGGGGAGATCGCATACTTCTCTTCGCGGGTGTGATCGTATTGGGTATCGCTGTTGCGAGTGATCCCTGTCAGACGAAACG
>NZ_JBAVTT010000111.1:0-2138 GCF_049696395.1 Erwinia sp. | reverse complement strand
ACTTCCAGAGAGTGGCTGGCGCTGGCCATCATTGTGCTGGCGGTGGTGCTGGTGACGCTGGGTAAATACCTGTTCCCGGCCAAACCCACCGTTAAACCTTGTGTGCTGGGCGAGTAACAAGAATGCGAGGCAGCGATTACAGCGAACTGAAGGCGTTTATCACTATTGTCGAACAAGGCAGTTTTACCCGGGCTTCTGTTCAGCTGGGTATGAAACCCTCCACCCTGAGCCAGATCCTCCGCCAGTTGGAGAATCGCCTTGGGGTTCGTTTGCTTAACCGAACCACTCGCAGCTTGTCGTTGACCGAACCAGGTGCAGCCTTACTCGCCAGGCTGAAACCCGCCATGCAGGCCATGGAAGAAGCGGTCAGCGATACGGCCTCACAAAGTGGAAAAGTGGCCGGAATGCTGCGAGTTCATACTTCACGTATTGGCGCTGAACTTTATCTCCAGCCTCATCTTGCCGCTTTTCATCACCGCTGGCCGGATATCGTGCTGGAGCTGACCGTGGATGACAGCGCCATTGATATTGTCAGCCATGGCTATGACATTGGTATCCGCCTCGGGGAGTTGCTGGCGAATGATATGATCGCGCATCCGTTAGGGGGAGAACTGCGGGAGGTGGCTTTTGCCTCACCTGAGTATCTGGCCCGCAACGGCAGGCCGAAAACCCTGTCAGACCTGCAACAGCATCAGTGCATTAACTGGCGTTATCCGGCCAGCCAACGCCTGTATAATTGGGAAATGTGGCAGGACCAGCGCTGGGTTGCCGTAGCGGTCCAGGGCCCGTTGATTGTCTCCGACCGTCGGATGGGCCTGAATGCCGCCCTGCAAGGAATGGGAATTGGATTCTGGCTTTATGATCGGGTTGCTGAATACGTCGCCAGCGGCGAGCTTGAGCTGTTACTCGAAGAATTCAGCCATCCTTTCGATGGTTTCTATCTGTACTACCCGCAGCAAAGCGTGGCTTCTCCCACCATTAAAGCCTTCAGTGAATTTTTCCGCGCGGCCAATACTACCCTGAAACCCACCTAACGCATGCGCTTAACGGCAGATTATCAACACAGTTATCTCTGGCAAACTGCTCTTCGTTATCGACTAAACGGAGAAAGAAAATGTCCTCAGCAAAAACCTGGTTTATTACTGGCGTCTCTCGTGGCCTCGGCGAAGCGCTGGCCATAGCGGTTCTGGCACGTGGCGATACTGTCATTGGCACCACCCGCGACAAAGCTCCCGCCTTTGCTACTGACTCCCCAAATTTTCACTGGATCTCACTCGATGTAACCGAGGCCGCGGCGATTAAATCGGCTGTCGATCAAGCCTTCAACCTCACCGGTAAAATTGATGTGCTGGTCAACAATGCAGGTTACGGTCTGCTGGGCTCCGTCGAGGAAGCGACAGAAGAAGAAGTGGCCCAGCTGTTTGACGTCAACTTCCACGGCACGCGCCGGGTTACCCAGGCTGCCTTGCCGCATCTTCGCCAACAGCGCAGTGGGCACATCATCAATATTACCTCCATTGCAGGGATTGCGCCGAACCCCGGTTCAGGGATGTATTCAGCCTCGAAATTTGCGGTTGAGGGGATGTCGAAAGGATTGGCTCAGGAAGTAGCACCGCTGGGGATTCATGTCACGCTGGTAGAGCCGGGAGCCTTCCGCACTGACTTCCTGTCCGATCACTCACTGCGCAGAAGTCCTGCAAAAGTTGCTGACTATGCCGAAACCGCCGGTGCGGTGGTGGCAAAACTGGATGACTTTGCCGGTAACCAGTTGGGAGATCCTGAACGGGCCGCCGAGGCGCTGATTGCGGTAACAAACGTAACGCAGCCGCCATTACATCTGCTTTTAGGCAGCGATGCGTTGAAAAGGAGTGAACAGATGCAGGCCGCATTCAGGCACGATGTTGAGAGGTGGCGGGAAGTGACGTTAAGCACTGATTTTAGCTAAGACTAAGGGCTGCCGTTTCCAGCAGCCCTTAAATTTGCCGGATGCCCTGGAAATCAATCTCTCCATTGCCCTTCCCAGCACAAATCCACTCTTCCAGCCGGCTGGTCATCGCTTCTTCTTCCAGCCGGGTTTTGCCCCGCAAGGCACATTCCCACACTAACAACACTTTCCAGCCTGCGGCGCTCAGTTCGGC
>NZ_JBAVTT010000110.1:0-44017 GCF_049696395.1 Erwinia sp. | reverse complement strand
GGAAGTCGTGAACCAACGGGATAATGACCGTCGAGAATTTGCTGGCGCAGATGCTGTCCGATTTCCTGATACTGCTTCTTCTCTTGCCCAGCCGCGCCCTTTTCCACGTATTCACCCTTAGCTTATTAAACATCTTGCCGACCGTTATTTCCCTTTCGGAGCCGTATTCTGCTCAGGTCGGCAAGGTAATCTGCCTAGTTTACCAAAGCCAACGCCTGATCGAGTACTTTTGCTCCATTTAGCGTGCCATAAGCCAGCGTATCAATCACCGCGATAGGAATTTGATAGTTATCCGTTAGCTTGCGGTTCTCATCCAGCTTAAAGCGAACCTGCGGCCCCAACAGCACGACCGCCACATCAGAGCCATAACTTTCCAGCTCATCCCGTAGATTCTGCTCAGGAATGGCATAAATTTTATATTCCAGCCCGCGAGCTACCGCCTCTTTTTCCATACGGGTCACGACCATCGAGGTCGACATTCCTGCTGCGCAGGCTAATACGATACGTTTCATAGAGGATCCTTATTTCATTTCATCATCAAGGCAAAGGGTGAGCTGTCTTGTCTCACGGCGCTGGCGATACCACAGCGCCGATTTTTTAAGGCGTCGCTGACGGTTGTTCTCCAGCTCGATCTCCACCAGTCCGTAGCGGTTCTTGAAGGCGTTCATTGGCGAGACATTGTCGGTAAAGGCCCACAGCATGTAGCCCTGACAGTTGGCGCCGTCTTCACGCGCCCTTAGCGTCTGGTAGAGATGTTCCGCAATAAACTCAATGCGGTAGTCATCCTGGATCTGCCCTTCCGCGTTTTTGAACTGCGCTTCGTTTTCAATGCCCATCCCGCTTTCCGCGACAAACCACGAAATATTGCCGTAGTCGTTTTTGATACGCATCGCCATGTCGTAGATGATGGCTGGCTGAATTTCCCACCCACGGGATTTGTTCATCCGTCGGCCCGGCAAGTCAAACTGCTCATAGTAGTAAGCTGGATGGAAAGGCGTCTCAGGATGCCAGGCGCGGGAAGGTGCTTTCACCCGATGCGGGTAATAAAGATTAATGCCTACCTCATCCACCCGGTGCTGCGCAATCAGCTGCAGCTCTTCAGCGGTGTAATCCCAACTGACCTGATGCTTCGCCAGCAACGCCACCAGTTCAGCCGGGTACTCGCCTTTTATCGCCGGATCGAGGAAAACGCGGTTGTAGAAGAGATCGTACATCTCCGCGGCCTTCACATCATGGGGCGCTGAAGAACGGGGATAGGTGACTTCAGGGTTAAGGATTGTTCCCACAGTCCCCGGATAGCCTTTGTCGCGAAAGAGTTTGACCACTTTGGCTGTCGCCAGATTTTTGTGGTGATTCCACTGCATCCACTTCGAGGTATTTTGTTCATACGGCCAGCGCAGAGCGTCCAGATAGACGCGCGTTTGCACCACAATCGGTTCATTAAAGGTAAACCAACGGGTGACTTTAGCGGCATAACGCTCGAAGACTTTTTCTGCATAAAGCAGATAAAGTTCAACGACTTTCTTCGACCCCCAGCCACCGTATTGCTCAAGTAATACCGCCGGGAGTTCGTAATGCTCCAGGCAGAGCATCAGCTCAATCCCCTGCGCCTGCATCTCCTCAATCAGCGAGTCGTAATAGCGGGCATACTCCTCATCCACTACCCCGTTTTCATAATCGGTCAGAAAGCGTGACCAATTGATGGAAGTGCGGTAATGCGTTAATCCCGCCGCCTTCATCAGCGCCACGTCTTCCTTGTAGCGGTTGATAAAGTCAGTGGCAACCGCCGGACCATACCCGTTATGCCAGACGTGCCGGTCATTCTTGTACCAGGCATCCAGCCAGGAGTCCTGCCCTGCCTTTTTCCCGCTCCAGCCTTCGGTCTGCCAGGCAGATGCAGCAGCCCCCAGCATAAAATCGTCAGGGATGTTAATGGTGACCTTACTCATTCCTTCTCCTTAGTTTTGCGCTAATTCAGGTTGCAAAGCTTTGGCTTCGGCCGCTTCGGCACGGCGCGCGGCAATTTTCACAAAAGGCACATAGATCACTATCGACACCAGGATGCAGATGATTTGCGTGACCACTGCGCCCATCGATCCAGCGGTGGAAAGCCAGGCATTGATGATCGGTGGCGTGGTCCAGGGCACCATCACTACCGCTTTGCCCGCAAAGCCCATTACCGTAGCGAAGTACCCAATCGATCCGGTGATCAATGGCGTGATAATGAACGGGATCGCCAGGATCGGATTAAGCATGATCGGCATGCCGAAGATCACCGGCTCATTGATATTGAACAGACCAGGACCGAAAGAGAGTTTGGCAATTTCGCGCATTTCTTTGCGTTTGGTCGCCAGCATTACGGCGCTGAGCAGGCCAATCGTCAGCCCGGACCCGCCGATGCTCATATACACATCCCAGAACGGCATAGTGATGATGTTTGGCGCTTCTTTACCTTGCTCAAAGGCATTCATATTGACCAGGATTGCCCCCAGCAGAAGCGGCTCACGGATGGGTTTCACCATCTGGTTGCCGTGAATGCCAATCACCCAGAAAAGCTGCGCGACAAACATCAGCAGCAGAATGCCCCACAGACTCTGTACGACAGATTCCAGCGGTTCCTGCACCACTTTGTAGACCGCATCGTAAAGATACATGCCGGTAAAACGGTGGAAGATAAAGCCGAAAGTAGCGATGGCAGAGACGGTAATGATCGCTGGGATAAGTGCCGAGAAAGAAGCGGCCACGTTGGGCGGAACGGTATCCGGCATTTTGATTTTTAGCCGCTCAACGTTCTCCAGGCGGCAGTAAATTTCTACCGAGAGGATGGCAATGAACATGCCCAGGAACAGGCTTTTAGTGTCGGAGAACTGTTTCGCCAGTACGTCGGTGACCAGGTGCATCTGCCCGTCGACCAGCATGGTGAGCGTTGTAGGCGTGACCGCGATAAAACAGATGATCGCCAGCAGACCTGGAAACAGCGTTTTAATGCCGTTAATTTTGCCCAGCTCAATGCCTATCAGGAACACGGCCCCGATATTCAGAAAGCTTAACGTGGCGTAGTTGATGCTGGTGGTGATCGGTTTCAGCTCCGCGAGGAACCCCAGCGCGTGAATACTGGCGAGACCATTTTTCCCGTCCAGCACCATGTTCGAGATCAGCACTGAAAAAGCCCCAACGATGATCACCGGCATCAGCGTGATGAACGAAGACTTGATCGCCATGATGTAACGGTAGCTGTTGAATTTGGTAGCGAAGCTGCCTAAAGAGTCGATAAGCCGATCCTGTAGAGACATGCGTAATACCCTCAGAAGTAAGTGGTGAAGCATCCAGTATTTTTTGCCCTGCGGAATTCCATTCTTGTGGCATACCAAAAGTAGCGAAACCGAACTTATTTTCTGTGATAAGCCTCGCAGAAGTGCATATTGGCATTCCGATAGGATGTATTTTCATTATTTGGCATACCAATACCGGAGGCAGTAATGGATTTTGAGCAAACTATGATGGAGCTGTTGATTAATGCAGGCGAGGCGCGCTCCCACGCGATGAGCGCCATTCAGTTCGCCAGAAAGAAACAGTGGCAGCAGGCTGATGAGGCGTTAGCCGCCTCGCTTGAGGCATCAAAAGGCGCGCATCATATTCAGACGCAGCTGATTGGTGCTGACGAAGGGTGCGGGAAAGTCCCGGTAACACTGATTCTGGTCCATGCGCAGGACCATCTGATGAATGCGATGTTATGCCGCGATCTGGCCGAAGAGATTGTCTTGTTGCGGAAGGAATTACTGGGAGGAGAGAGCCTGAAAGAGGCCTGATTCAGGCCTCAGATCAGCGACCGTGCCACCGTAATGAACAGGCGGCAGGTCAGTATTTAAGGCTTACAGCTCCAGCGCCAGCAGTTCCTGAATGGTCTGCGGGCGACGGATTTCGCGCGGCTGGCCATCTTCAAACAGCACTTCTGGCAGCAGCGGGCGGCTGTTGTAGTTGGAAGACATTGATGCGCCATAAGCCCCCGTGTCGTGGAACACCAGATAATCTCCTGGCTTCACCTGCGGCAGCGCGCGGGTTTCCACTTTGCCGCCTTCCAGCTGGGTAAAGACATCGCCTGATTCGCACAGCGGTCCGGCCACGACGCTCTCAACGGTGTTCTGCTCATCCAGCTCGCGGTCATCACCGGCAATAGCTGAAATATGGTGATAGCTGCCGTACATCGCAGGACGCATCAGATCGTTGAATCCGGCATCGACCAGCACAAAGTGACGGCTGCCCATCTGCTTCACCGCTCGTACCTTGCTGACCAGCACGCCGGACTCGGCAACCAGGAAACGGCCCGGCTCAATTTCCAGCTTCACTGGATGGCCCAGATGGTTGGCAACACGCTGACGAGCGGCATCCCACAGGCCGAAATAGTGTTCGGTGTTAATCGCTTCTTCACCGAAGTGGTAAGGGATTGATAAACCGCCACCGGCCGAGATCGCTTCCAGATCCTGACCGAAGCCAATGACCTGATTCACCATCGCATCACAAACCTGCTCAAGGTGACCATAATCCACGCCAGAACCAATATGCATATGAATGCCCACCAGCTTCAGCTTGTAGCGTTGGATGGCTTCCAGCGCCAGCGGTAAATCGGTATACCAGATGCCATGCTTGCTGTTCTCACCGCCGGTATTGGTTTTCTGGCTGTGGCCGTGACCAAAACCCGGGTTAACACGCAGCCAGACCGGATGCCCTTCAGACACTTCACCCAGTTGATGCAGCATATCTACGGAGCCTGCATTCACCGGGATTTTCAGCTCGGCCAGACGCGCCAGCGTTGGCTCGTCCAGCACATCGGCAGTAAAGACAATCTCATCGCCGCCCGGTTTGAAACCGGCCACCAGCGCACGCTCAATTTCACCCAGCGAAACCGAATCTACCTTCACGCCCGCTGCCCGCATCAGGCGCAGGATATGAATGTTGGAGCAGGCTTTTTGTGCAAAGCGCACCACATCAAACTGCTGCAACTGCGAGATACGCTCGGCAATGATGCTGGCGTCATACGCCCAGACCGGCCCACCATACTGGCGCACCAGAGGCAGAAGGTTAGTGCGGGTTAAAGCCGTTTCGGTGTTGTTAAGTAAGCGTGGCATCGGGACTCTCCTGAAGATAATGAGGCTATTACGCCACAGCCTGAACAGGATGAAAAATATCTGTTTTAACAGAGTCTATTCATCCATGATATGGCCTCCACTCCGCCCAGGATAAAAAGTATGGCTGGCATTACGCTGCGACATATCGAAATTTTTCACGCTGTGGTCACCGCAGGCAACTTAACGGAAGCCGCTGCGCTGCTGCATACCTCCCAGCCTACGGTGAGTCGTGAGCTGGCTCGCTTTGAAAAACTGGTCGGATTGAAGCTGTTCGATCGTGTGCGGGGCCGCCTTCAGCCAACGGTGCAGGGGCTGCGGCTTTTTGAAGAGGTTCAGCGCTCCTGGTATGGGCTGGACAGAATTATCAGTGCCGCTGAAGGCCTGCGCCAGTTTCGTCAGGGCGAACTGTCGATTGCCTGTCTGCCGGTCTTTTCACAGTCACTGCTGCCCCTCTTTTGTCAGCCTTTTCTGCAACGCTATCCGGATGTCAGCCTGAACATCATTCCTCAGGAATCGCCCTTGCTGGAAGAGTGGCTCTCCGCTCAGCGCTACGATTTGGGCCTGACAGAAACACGCCAGACGCCAGCGGGAACGGAACGTACTGAGCTGTTTACCGGCAATGAAGTGTGCGTGCTGCCAGCCGGTCATGTGCTGGCGGCTAAGGATTGCCTGAGTCCGGAAGATTTTGCCGGGCAGGATTACATCAGCCTGTCGCGGACCGACAGCTATCGCCAGCTGCTGGATAACCTGTTTCATGAGCAAGGGGTGCAGAGAAGGATGGTGCTGGAGACGCACAGCGCGGCCTCAGTTTGTTCGATGGTACGGGCGGGAGTGGGCGTGTCGATAGTCAACCCGCTGACCGCTCTGGATTATGCTGGCAGCGGTGTCATTATCAGGCGTTTTAGCGTTGAAGTGCCGTTTACCGTCAGCCTGGTCAGGCCGCGTCACCGCCCTTCTTCGGCGCTGGTTGAGGCTTTCTGTGCCCACTTGCTGGAGCACATCAGCCTGGTTAACCAGCGCCTTGCCGCGCTATTGCATTAAGCGTTAACGGTCTGTGCCTGCCCACGTGAAGGACGGAAGGTAATCAGACAGATGATCAGCCCACCCACCGCCAGCACGGCGGCAGCCACTGGCACCGCTGTCAGACCATACCCGCTGCCAATGACCGCGCCACCGGCCCAGGCACCGAAGGCATTACCGACGTTGAAAGCAGAAATATTCAACGTAGAGACCAGGTTCGGGGCATCCTTACCGTGACGTACCACGTTGATCTGCAAGCCTGGCACGGTAGCGAAGGTGGCCATCGCCCACAGGAACAGCGTCAGCTCTGCCAGCCACAGCGCGTGGCTGGTCCAGCTGAAGATCAGCGAGAACACCGCTATCAGCGAGAAACTCAGGATCAGGCTAAGAGACAGTTTTCTGTCCGCCAGCTTACCGCCAAGAATATTGCCTACCGTCAGCCCACCGCCAATCAGGAACAGCGTCCAGCTGACGCCTTTGTCGCTGATCCCGGTAACCTGCAGCAGGAGCGGCGCAATATAGCTGAACAGAGCAAACATTGCGGCGGAAAAGAACACCGTCATCAGCAGGGACAGCCACAGCTTGCCGTTAGCCAGCGCGCCAATCTCGCTGGCAAGATGTACCGGCTTTTCATCACGTTGCGTTGGCAGGCTGACAATCAACCCGATAAACGCCAGGATGCCGATCACGGAAACACCCCAGAAAGTGGCACGCCAGCCATACATCTGACCGAACCAGGTGCCCAGTGGGACACCGAGCACGTTAGCCAGCGTCAGGCCAGTAAACATCAGCGCAACCGCAGAGGCTTGCTTGCCAGGCGCCACCAGACTGGCGGCAACCACGGCACCAATACCAAAGAATGCACCGTGGCAAAGTGCGGTAATGACGCGCGCCGCCATCAGCAGGTTGTAGTTATAAGCCAGCGCACACAGTCCGTTGCCAATAATGAAAATCACCATCAGCAGCATCAACGTCTGCTTGCGAGGCAGTTTTGCCGTCAACAGCGCCATGATCGGCGCACCAATCGCTACGCCCAGCGCATAACCGCTGATCAGCCAGCCTGCAGAAGGAATGGAAACCCCGAGGTCTCCCGCCACTTCCGGCAGCAAGCCCATGATGACAAATTCCGTGGTGCCGATAGCAAACGCACTCAGCGCCAGCGCCAGTAAGGAAATGGGCATGTCACACTCTCCAAAAAAATACTATTCGGGCCAGAGGCCGGATGGGCTCTCGCCATGACAGGGATAAAAAGTTTGATTCAGATCACAGAAGTCATTAAAGCATAGCTTACCGGCGGCTTATACCTCGGGACTGTCAAAGGTCTGTTGCTGATAACGCAATAATCAGAAACACCGGGTAAAAACTGCGCTATCTTGTTGATTGATTCGCTTATAAAAACGCCATACTTGCCATCTTTACGAAATCTTTATCGTCTATAATTTGCTTCATCAGGCGATGACATAATACTTTCTGAACAGTAACGCCTAAAATTGATCTTAGTTTCTTAGCATCAGACCACGGCAGATTGCCCTCTGAGCCAAAAATCCCAGGCTTTGAGCTAAGGACAAATGATTAAAGTTATGCGATGTAGAGCCGATACCTCGACTGGATTCACGGGCTCCCGAGCTGTGCTTGATCGATTCATTACCGAGGATAAGAGATGCGACGAGCTATTTGCCTGCTGGCCCTGTTAGTTAACGGCTGCTCAGTAGGAAAATATGAGTACAGCAAAGAAGCTGAAAAACGGGTAGATATGACCGTTACCGGCATTCCTACCGTGCTGGGCGTCGGGACGCTGGGAACCACCATCCCACTGACGTCTGACTACAGCCTCACCGCTGCCCATGTGGCTAAATTCTCCCTGTATCGCGTCAAATCCTACCATCCAGAATGTGACCTTGCGGTGGTTTACCACAAGAACAGCAACGTCACGCCGCCGCATTTCCGTAATGGTCACATCGGTGACAAGATCAATCTCTACGGCTACAGCTTTATCTCCGCGATGCCGGTGGCCTCCAGCGGCACCAACCTGGTCAATACCGGGCTGAAGAACGACTGGAACAAAGTCAGCTGCGTGGTGGTGGCGTCAGATGCTGGCGTGGTGAAAGGCATGTCCGGAGGCGCGGTGTATAACGCTTCAGATGATTCTATCGGCGGGGTGATTGTCGGTTACTCACGCCATATCAATGACCTGAAGTCAGGCAAAGAGCTGTACAAAGACGTCTCTTTATATGTGCCCTACGCCCGTTTCAAAGACTGGCTGAATGACGCGATAAAATCATAGCGACAGGCTGGCTGTCGCTGGAAATCGGCCTGCATCAGGCATCCTTCAACATGAACTCTACCGCTGCCGCAGCATGAATAGCGGTGGTATCAAACACCGGGATTGGGCAATCTTCTGCCTTCAGCAGTAATCCAATTTCGGTGCAGCCAAAGATAACTCCTTCCGCGCCCTGAGCCACTAAACCGGCAATTACCTGTTGGTAGTAGTCTTTCGCTGCCGGGCTAAACTCACCCATGCACAACTCTTCGAAAATGATGCGGTTCACTTCCTGACGCTCTGCGGCTTCCGGCACCAGCGTTTCGATGCCGAACTCACTGGCGAGCGGTCCACGATAGAATTCCTGCTCCATGGTGTAACGCGTCCCCAGCAACGCCACGCGGGACATTTTTTGCTGTTGAATGGCCTTCGCCGTCCCCTCTGCAATGTGCAGGAAAGGCAACCCGCTTTGCTCGACGATCGGCGCCGCGACTTTGTGCATCGTGTTAGTACAAAGCACGATGCCTTCAGCTCCGGCTTTTTTCAGTGCCAGTGCCGCATCAGCCAGGATCTGGCCCGCTTGCTCCCAGTCACCGCTCGCCTGGCAGGCTTCAATCTCATGAAAGTCCACGCTGTAGAGCACCAACTTCGCCGAGTGCAGTCCACCCAGTTGCTGTTTGATCCCTTCATTAATCAGGCGGTAATACGGCACGGTAGATTCCCAACTCATGCCGCCAATCAGCCCCAGGGTTTTCATCATCGGTTCCTTGCGAGGAATAAAAATCAGTCCTGCACTATTACTTAATCTTCGCTGGGGATCAATTTATCCGGCAGCCCCTGATGTTCGCCAAATTGCTGTTTAGGGGGCGTCTGCCAACGGTCTTCACGGGTCGCTTCGTAGACCGGATTGGTAGGATAGTAGATCTTATTTTCGGCTTTATTCACTTCACCAACCACAATAAATCGAGCTTCGTTCTCACTGTTGTTGATGAACGTGTGGCAAACGCCAGTTCCAGCCGGAAAGGCTACGGCATCACCAGCATTCAGAGAGTACAGCTCGCCATTGATCCACGCCTGTGGTGTCCCTTCAAGCACATAGATAAATTCTTCTTCCGCGCTTTCGGCATGCGGGTAAGACATCCGGCGGCCTGGCAATAAACGTTCATGATGAATGCCCAAACGGGTGAGCCCCATTTTGCGGGCCAGCGGAGCGCCAATTGACATCAGTTCTTCGCTGTCTGGGTAGTGTTCGTTGTCGGGTCCTTCAAGTTCCTGCCAGTGGCGGATACAGTCTGGACGATGCGTTGATTTCATTATGGGCCTCAGAGCGTCAGATACAGTCAAGACTCATCTTGAACATTCGCGGCTAAAAGTCCAGGTCAGGAGGCTGAATGTGTGTCGCTGTTAACCATAAAAAAAAGGGGCGAATCGCTTCCCCCCTTCTGGTGGTTATCTTGCTGAAGTTACTTGCCGCTTGGACGCATTGCCGGGAACAGGATCACGTCACGGATCGTGTGGCTGTTGGTAAACAGCATCACCATACGGTCAATCCCGATGCCCAGGCCAGCCGTTGGTGGCAGGCCGTGCTCCAGTGCAGTGACGTAGTCTTCGTCGTAAAACATCGCTTCGTCATCGCCCGCATCCTTCGCATTCACCTGCTGCAGGAAACGCTCGGCCTGATCCTGAGCATCGTTCAGCTCGGAGAAGCCGTTACCGATTTCACGACCACCGATAAAGAACTCGAAACGATCAGTGATTTCTGGGTTCTGATCATTACGACGCGCCAGTGGAGACACTTCAGCCGGGTATTCAGTGATGAAGGTCGGCTGGATCAGATGGCTTTCTGCGGTTTCTTCGAAGATCTCAGTGACCAGACGGCCCAGACCCCAGCTCTTCTCAATTTTGATGCCCAGTGACTGCGCAATGGCCGCCGCTTTATCAAAATCGTCGAGGTCGGCAAGGTTGGTTTCCGGACGGTATTTCAGGATCGCTTCTTTCATCGTCAGCTTGTCGAACGGCTTACCGAAGTCGAATTCCTGCTCGCCGTAAGGCACTACGGTGTTGCCAAGAATGTCCTGTGCCAGGGTGCGGAACAGGCTTTCGGTCAGTTCGATCAGATCTTTGTAATCCGCATACGCCATATAGAGTTCCATCATAGTGAACTCTGGGTTATGGCGTGGTGAAATACCTTCGTTACGGAAGTTACGGTTGATCTCGAACACGCGATCAAAGCCGCCCACAACCAGACGCTTCAGATACAGTTCCGGCGCAATACGCAGGTACATATCGATATCCAGCGCATTGTGATGGGTGGTAAACGGACGGGCAGAAGCGCCGCCTGGGATCACCTGCATCATTGGCGTTTCAACTTCCATAAACTCGCGGCCAACCATGAAGCTGCGGATACCCGCCATGATTTGTGAGCGAATTTTGAAGGTCTTACGCGACTCTTCGTTGGCGATCAGATCCAGATAACGCTGACGGTAACGAGTTTCCTGATCCGCCAGGCCGTGGAACTTGTCCGGCAGCGGGCGCAGGGCTTTAGTCAGCAGACGCAGTTCGCTACAGTGGATAGACAGCTCACCGGTCTTGGTTTTGAACAGCTTACCGCGAGCCCCGACGATATCGCCAAGATCCCACTTTTTAAACTGCTCGTTGTAGATGCCTTCCGCCAGATCGTCACGGGAAACGTACAGCTGGATGCGGCCACCCACGTCCTGCAGCGTCACGAACGAGGCTTTACCCATGATGCGGCGGGTCATCATACGACCGGCCACGCTCACTTCCACGCCCAGCGCTTCCAGCTCTTCGTTCTCTTTTGCATCGTACTCAGCGTGCAGCTGGTCGGAGATGCGGTCACGGCGGAAATCGTTCGGGAATGCCACGCCGTTTTCACGCAGCGCGCTGAGTTTTTCGCGACGCGCTTTCAGTTCGTTATTCAGCTCAAGTGCGACGTCAGCGCCCTGCGGTTGTTGTTCAGACATGTCAGTTCCTTATAGCCCTGCTTTCAAGCTTGCTTCAATAAAACGGTCCAGATCGCCATCCAGCACCGCCTGAGTATTTCGGGTCTCTACGCCGGTGCGCAGATCTTTGATACGCGAGTCATCAAGCACGTATGAACGGATCTGGCTCCCCCAGCCGATGTCAGACTTGTTGTCTTCTAACGACTGTTTCTCAGCATTTTTCTTCTGCATTTCCAGCTCGTACAGCTTCGCCTTCATCTGCTTCATCGCCTGGTCTTTGTTCTTGTGCTGAGAACGGTCATTCTGACACTGGGTCACGGTGTTAGTCGGAAGGTGGGTAATACGCACCGCCGACTCAGTCCGGTTAACGTGCTGACCGCCCGCGCCTGAAGCACGGTAAACGTCAATACGCAGATCTGCCGGATTGATTTCGATATCAATATCGTCATCCACTTCCGGGTAAACGAACGCGGAGCTGAAAGAGGTGTGACGGCGGCCACCGGAGTCAAACGGACTCTTACGAACCAGGCGGTGAACGCCGGTTTCGGTGCGCAGCCAGCCGAAAGCATAATCGCCGATAATGCGCAGCGTGGCGGATTTGGTGCCCGCAACTTCGCCTTCAGACTCTTCAATGATTTCAGTCTTGAAGCCTTTGGCTTCTGCCCAGCGCAGGTACATACGCACCAGCATGCCAGCCCAGTCCTGAGCTTCTGTGCCGCCGGAGCCTGCCTGAATATCGATGTAGCAGTTCGCGCTATCGTACTCGCCGGAGAACATACGACGGAACTCCAGCTCGCCGAGTTTCTTCTCGAGCACGTCGAGTTCGGCAATTGTTTCGTTGAAGGTGTCTTCATCGTCGGCTTCTACCGCCAGTTCCAGCAGACCAGTGACATCTTCCAGTCCCTGCTCCATCTGATCCAGCGTATCGACGATGGCTTCAAGCGAGGAACGTTCTTTCCCCAGCGCCTGAGCGCGTTCGGGGTCGTTCCAGACGTCCGGCTGTTCCAGCTCGGCGTTAACTTCTTCTAAGCGTTCTTTCTTGGCATCGTAGTCAAAGATACCCCCTGAGAACGCCACTGCGCTCAGAGAGATCCTGAATTCGGTTCTTTACCGGATTAATTTCAAACATGATTTTAGAATCTTTTAAGGACATGAATGTAACTGAGCAGTTTAACCGAATTTGCCTGCGGATTGTAGCGCTGAAGAGGGGGCAATTGCGGCCAGCGGGAGGAAATTTGCCGCTGGCCGGGATCCGTATTTTACAGCGGCCA
Organism: Erwinia sp.; assembly: GCF_049696395.1. Classification (GTDB taxonomy): domain Bacteria; phylum Pseudomonadota; class Gammaproteobacteria; order Enterobacterales; family Enterobacteriaceae; genus Erwinia. The sequence continues at coordinate 31,377 of NZ_JBAVTT010000110.1, read as the reverse complement.
GAGATGATCGATGATCAGCTGAACGCTGCGGTTGCCGCGGAACTCATTGATGTCCAGTTTGTAGGCCAGTTCAACCTGCTTCACGCTGGGGTCCGGCCACAGCGCGGTATCAATGTTAAACGCGATACCGTCCAGTAACGGGCCGCCGCCCAACGGTTCAATCATCACTTTAAGATGCCGCTCGCCAACCAGACGCTGTTGGATCAGCTTAAACTTGCCATCAAACTGCGGCTCAGGGAACGCCTGCCCCCACGGACCGGCTTCACGCAACAGTTCCGCGGTGGTCAGCGTCAGCTCTTGCGCCATCAGTTCACCATCGGACCAGACCACGCCCTGCAGCGCTTCAGCATCCAGCCACTCACCAACCAGATCGCCAAACTTTTGCCGGAATTCGTCAAATTTAGCCTCCTCCAGCGACAAGCCTGCCGCCATCGCATGGCCGCCAAACTTGATGATTAACCCCGGATGCAGTGTGTCCAGCCGCTCCAGCGCATCACGCATATGCAGCCCGGCGATGGAACGCCCGGAGCCTTTAAGCGTGCCATCACCGGAAGGGGCAAAAGCAATCACCGGGCGATGAAAACGCTCCTTCAGCCGCGAAGCCAGAATGCCGACCACGCCCTGATGCCACTCCGGGTGATACATCGCGATGCCCAAAGGCAGCGCTTCATCCTTGCTTTCAAGCGCATCGCACAGCGCCAGCGCTTCGCTCTGCATTCCCTGCTCAATCTCTTTACGCGTCTGGTTCAGCGCATCCAGTTCATTGGCAAGCATACGTGCCTGAGCAATGTCTTCACTCAGCAACAGCGCAACGCCAACGGACATATCGTCTAACCGGCCTGCGGCGTTAAGACGGGGTCCCAGCGCAAAACCTAAATCGCTGGCGGCCAACTGACGAGCATCGCGGTTAGCAATTTCCAGCAGCGCCTTGATGCCAGCCCGGCATTTCCCGGCACGGATGCGGCTTAAGCCCTGCCAGACCAGAATACGGTTATTGGCATCCAGCGGCACCACATCGGCCACCGTGCCCAGCGCCACCAAATCCAGCAGTTCGGCCAGGTTTGGCAGGACTTCAGCTCCGCTGTCGCGCAGACGGGCACGTAAGGCCAGCATCAGGTAGAACGCTACGCCCACGCCAGCCAACGATCGGGAAGGGAAAGCACAGTCTTCCAGGTTCGGGTTCACGATAGCTTCGGCTGCGGGCAGCGTATCACCAGGCAGATGGTGATCGGTGATCACTACCGAAATCCCCTTTTCGTGCGCCAGATCTACGCCAGCATGGGAGGAGATGCCGTTATCTACCGTCACAATCAACTGCGCACCGCGTGCCGCAGCCTGCTCAACTACTTCAGGGCTCAGGCCGTAGCCATCGTCAAACCGGTTTGGCACCAGATATTTGATGTTGCGGCCGCCCATGCTGCGCAGCGCCAGCACCGTCAGCGCGGTGCTGGTGGCGCCATCGGCATCAAAATCGCCCACAATCATGATGCACAGGTTATCGGCAAGGGCTTTTTGCAGTATCTCAGCGGCCAGATCAATGCCTGACAGCGAATGGAACGGGTGCAGATTTTTAGCCCCGCGCTCCAGTTCATCGGCTTGTTGAACACCACGTTGCAGATACAGACGGCGAAGCAGAGGATGGAGGTTTTCAGGGAGCTCAGCCCCTTCCACCGCCTGGCGGCGGCGGAGTTCGGTTTGGCTAGTCAAAACGATCAGCCACCCGCTTTCTGGCTATCAAGCAGCTGTTTCATTTCCTGCGGCCCCTGATAACCAGGGATCATCATGCCGTTCTGCAGCAAAATGGCTGGCGTGCCCTGAATACCGTACAGGATGCCCAGTTTATACTGCTGAGACAGATCAATTTTGCAGTCAATCGGTGACACCTCGCCGCCGTTCATCGCGGTGGTAAAGGCTTTTTTACGATCGGCAGCACACCAGACCGATTCCATATTCTTCGCGACCTGGCCATTCATCCCTTCACGCGGGAAAGCCAGGTAACGAACGGTGATCCCCAACGCGTTATAGTCAGCCATCTGAGAATGGAGTTTGCGGCAATAGCCACAGGTGACATCGGTGAAGACCGTAATCACATGCTGCTCTTTCGGCGCTTTATAAACGATCATCTGATCGCTCAGCGCTTCCACTTTCTTCTCCAGCAACTTGTTGGTGACGTTAACCGGCTGGCCGCCGCTGACGTCGTAAAGCGGCCCCTGAATGAACTGCTTACCGTCTTCTGTCACGTAAAGTACGCCGCTCTCGGTCAGTACCGTTTTCATGCCAGGCAGTGAAGAGGGCTGGATTTCCGTCTGCTGCAAACCCAGTCGCTTCAGCGACTGCTGAATGGCGGCATCGTCTGCGTGCGCCACACCGGTGATTGCGGTCATCAGCAGAGAAAGTAGCAGGTAAGGCTTTTTCATCGTTTGTCCTTTAAGGGCCTCATTCGCGGGCCGTTTGTCTCTATCCGCCCGATCAAGCGCGCGGATGATGCTGTTGATGTAACTGACGCAGCCGCTCGGTGGCGACATGCGTGTAAATTTGGGTAGTGGAGAGATCGCTGTGCCCTAAAAGCATCTGTACGACACGCAGATCCGCCCCGTGGTTCAGCAGATGCGTGGCAAAAGCATGGCGCAATACGTGAGGCGAAAGCTTCGCGCTGTCGATCCCCGCCAGTGTGGCGTAATGTTTAATCCGATGCCAGAAAGTTTGCCTGGTCATCTGCTGCGCGCGGTTACTGGGGAACAGCACATCCAGCGTCTGGCCGTTCAGCAGCCAGGGCCGTCCATACTCCAGATACTGTTCTATCCAGTGCACCGCTTCTTCCCCCAGCGGCACCAGCCGCTCTTTGTCACCTTTACCAATGACCCGAACCACGCCCTGTCGGAGACTGACGTTGTTCAGCGTAAGGCTGACAAGTTCGGTAACGCGCAGCCCTGTTGCATAAAGCAGTTCCAGCATCGCTTTATCACGCAGTTCAATAGGTTGCTCAACGCTGGGAGCCTGCAACAGACGGTCGATTTGCGCTTCGCTTAAATCTTTCGGCAGGCGCTGAGGCAGTTTAGGGGAAGCCAGCAGCGCGCTGGGATCGTCTTCGCGCAGTTTCTCGCGATACAGATACTGAAACAGGCGGCGCATTGCGCTAAGCAGGCGAGCTGAACTGGTAGCTTTGTAACCGCCTTCGACTCTTTCGGCGAGGAAGCCCTGCAGATCGACGGCATCGACCCGCAGCAAATTTGATTCATTGTGCTGTAACCACCCCGCCAGAGACTGCAAATCCAGCCGGTAGGAAGTCACCGTATTCTCAGCCAGATTGCGCTCTATCCACAAGGCATCCAGAAATTGCTCAATCAGATCGCTGTCCTGCACGTCTTCCCCTTTTGCTGGCTACGGTTGCTGGCTACGGTCGCTGACTGCGCCGCTGAGGCTCAATTCTGATATAATCTGCGCCATTGCACCAAGTAAATTGAGTTATCGGATATGAATATCGGACTTTTTTATGGTTCCAGCACCTGCTACACCGAAATGGCAGCTGAGAAGATCCGCGATTTTATCGGCGAAGACCTTGTCACTCTGCACAACCTGAAAGATGACGCTCCGCAGCTGATGGAGCAGTACGATATGCTGATCCTTGGCATCCCAACCTGGGATTTCGGTGAGCTGCAGGAAGACTGGGAAGCGATCTGGACTGAACTGCCTGCCCTGAATCTTCAGGGTAAAGTGGTGGCGCTTTACGGCATGGGCGATCAGGGTGAATACAGCGAATGGTTCCTTGATGCGCTGGGCATGCTGCATGACGTGCTGACGCCGTCAGGGGTGAAGTTTGTGGGTTACTGGCCGAATGTGGGCTATGAGTTCACCAGCAAAAAGCCGCTGACCGCAGACGGCAGCCACTTTGTCGGGCTGGCGCTGGATGACATCAATCAGTTCGAAGCCACCGACGAGCGCATTGCCCAGTGGTGCGAGCAGATCCTGACTGAGATGGCCGATTCACTGTAACCCGCCAGAAGGGCTGAGTCGCTGCCACCTGCCAGTGACGATCATTACCGAGTGTTGAAGATGGCCACCGCCGAACAGTCATCACCGAGTGCTGAAGACGGCCACCGACGAACAGTCATCACCGAGTGCTGAAGACGGCCACCAACGAACAGTCATCACCTTCGGCGGCCTTCATTAAGCGTTCAGCCCGGCGTCAGCAAGTGCTGGCGCAGCTCCCGCCACTGATCTTCATCCATGCTGTCCCGGCATAACCACAGTCTCTCTGTTTCGCCCTTTGTAGAGCGTAATTTCAGAAAAATGGCCTGTCGGGTCATCCACGGACGCCCGCAAATCTGCCAGCGCTTCTGTCGCCAGTGCAACTGCTGGTCTTCAAGCAGCGAAATCCCCCCTTCCCGGCTACGGATCCGCCGCTGGCTGCGCACGCACTCAAACACCACCAGCGTTAACAGCAGCATCCACACCAGGGTAAAACTGGCCGGCCAGGGCGCAAGTAACAACGCGAGGATCACCACGCCGTGCAGCAACAGAGATACCCATTGCGCACGCCATGAGATCCGTAAATCAGAGTGCCACAGGGCCACGTTGCTGATTTCGCTGTTGGATCAAATGCACTATCCGCTTCAGTTCAGCATCATCCGGCTCACCGTGGTTCATCAGCCAGTTAAAGAGGTCAGGATCGGGGCTTTCAAGCAGGCGCACGAACTGCTGCTTGTCATGATCGGTCAAGGTATCGTATTCAAACTTGAAGAACGGCATGATGGCGATATCCAGTTCAAGCATGCCACGGCGGCACGCCCAGTGAACCCGTGCTCTGTTACTAATATCCATTTTATCCATCGTCAGTCAGTCAAACATGGCGGCTAGTGTAGCGCTTTTTTCCGCTGATGTTGATGCCGTCGTGATTGTCATGCGGCCTGGTGCGCAAAGCAGTCGCATCTGTTGCAGGGTTATCACGCGATTTGTGCCTCGTTTCCAGAAAACTGGTTGCAAAGCCAGTGAGCTCTTTTAACATGAACAGCAAAGCTCCCACATTCAGGATGGAATCATGCCGACACTCTCTTTCCCACCCCGTCACCCTACGGCCTCTTCACGCCTGCCGCTCACGCTGATCTCTCTGGAAGAGTGGGCGCTGGTTACGGTAACTGGCGCCGATCGCGTTAGCTACCTGCAAGGCCAGGTGACGCTGGATGTCGCTGCGCTGGCAAGCAATGGCCATCAGCCCGCCGCCCATTGCGATGCGAAAGGGAAAATGTGGAGCAACCTGCGGGTGTTCCATCGCGGGGAAGGTCTGGCTTATCTGGAGCGCCGCAGCCTGCGAGACAACCAGATTGCCGAGCTGAAGAAATATGCGGTGTTCGCTAAAGTCACCATCCAGCCGGACGAGGAAGCCGTCCTGCTTGGCGTGGCCGGATTCCAGGCTCGTTCCGCACTTAGCGGTTTCTTTGCCGCACTTCCAGACGCAGAAAACCCGGTTATTCAACAAGATGACGCCACGCTGCTGTGGTTTGCTACCCCAGCGGAACGTTTTCTGCTGGTCACCAACCGTGAAAAAGCGGACGAGGTACGAAAAGGACTGGAAGGTGAAGCGCAGTTAAATGACAGCACGCAGTGGTTAGCCTTGAATATTGAGGCCGGTTTCCCGGTGATTGATGCCGAAACCAGCGCGCAATTCATTCCTCAGGCCACGAACCTGCAGGCTCTGGACGCCATCAGCTTTAAAAAAGGCTGTTATACCGGGCAGGAGATGGTAGCCCGCGCCAAATTCCGTGGTGCCAATAAGCGTGCGCTTTACTGGCTGGCTGGCGCGGCTGGTCGCGTTCCGGCAGCCAATGACTCGCTGGAGATGAAGCTGGGTGAGAACTGGCGTCGTACCGGAACCATTCTGACGGCTTGCCAGTTAGACAATGGTGAAGTCTGGGTTCAGGCGGTATTGAATAACGATCTGGAACCTGACACCGAGTTGCGCGTGCAGGGTGATGAAGGCGGCAAACTGGCTATTCAGCCATTGCCCTACTCGCTGACCGAGTAACTGCCCGAGCGGCAAAGCAAAAGGGGCCTTTCGGCCCCTTTTTCACATCACGTACAGATAAATCGCCAGGAAGTGGCAGACACTGCCTCCCAACACAAAACCGTGCCAGATGGCCTGGTTGTAAGGGATACGCTTCGAGACGAAGAAAATCACCACCAGCGAATAGATAATCCCCCCCACCGCCAGCAGCCAAATCCCACCAGCAGGGAGTTTCATCGCCAGCTGGTAAACCACCACCAGCGACAGCCAGCCCATCAACAGATAGGTAATCACTGACAGCACCTCAAAACGGTGCACAAAAGCCAGTTTAAACAGCACGCCGATCAGTGCCAGGCTCCAGATCACCACTAACATGCCATGCGCCAGCGGTGAGTTCAGCCCCACCAGCAGGAACGGTGTGTACGTCCCGGCAATCAGAATATAGATGGCACAGTGATCCAGCCGCTTTAGCCAGAATTTGGCGCGCTGATTAGGAATAGCGTGATACAGAGTGGACGCCAGAAACAGCAGGATCATACTGCCGCCGTACAGGCTGTAGCTGGTAATAGCGAGCGGCGTTGCCTGCATCTCAATGGCCTGAGTCAACATCAGCACCAGACCGACAATTCCAAAGATCAATCCAATCCCGTGACTGATGCTGTTCGCCACTTCTTCAGCCAGCGAATAGCCTTCGGCCACTAAATTTTTAGTATTCATCATTGCCTTCTCCCTGCCCGAAACGGGCCTGAATTTCTTACTGAACGGGGCTCTAACCGTCTTTTCTTAACCGGGTTATCGGCCAGTGCGCCCGAAAATTGAGCAGCGCAAGAGTAACTGAGAACATTTTCAGAGTACACATGTAAGCCCAAAATAATCTGTGATGAGGTGTTACACCCATTTTTAGGAAAGACCTGCACGGTGCTTTGCCTTACACTGGTTGCCAACTTTTTCTTCAGGGAAGTGACGAGGCCAGCCATGTCAGAGAGCGTATCTGCAGTAGATTTCGGTGAAATGACAGACGTTTTTCACTTTTTAATGGAACTGGATAAGTTGAAAAGCGTTGAAAGACGTACCCGAGTGATTGCCACGGATCGCTATGAAAACTCGGCTGAACATAGCTGGCATCTGGCCGTAGCGGCGATGAGCCTTGCCCCCTATTCAGGTTTGCAGATAGACGTTCAGCGCGTGGTTCAGATGGCGCTGCTGCATGATGTGGTGGAGATTGATGCCGGTGATGTGCTGGTCTATGACCTGGCCGCACGCGAGGCGATTCATGCCCAGGAAGTGGCCGCCGCTGACCGCATCTTCGCCCTTTTGCCTCCTGCGCTGCGTGATAAATTCCGCGCGCTGTGGGACGAGTATGAAGCCGGTGAAACAGCAGACTCGCGGTTTGCCAATATGCTTGACCGCGCGTTACCTATTATTCAGAACCTGCACAATCAGGGGCAAAGCTGGCAAGAGAACGGCATTCGTCTGGAACAGGTCGTTAGCCGTAATGCCGTTATCGCTAAAGAGTGGCCTGTTCTTTGGGGACACCTGAAACGTCATCTGGATCGTGCTCAGCAACAAGGCTGGTTACTGTAATGTTTACCCACCATAACCTCGCCACCCTGAATAGCCTGGAACTTCAGGTGTATAATTACACCATCAAGAATCGCGACAAAGTCATGTACATGACGATTCGCGAGCTGTCCGATGCTGCGCAGGTTTCCACCACTACGGTGCTGCGCTTTTGCCGCAAAATGAACTGCGACGGCTATTCCGAGTTTCGCATTCGATTTAAGCTCTATCTTGAGCAGGAACAGCAGCAGCCAGGGTATTCCGGCGTCAGTGAAATCGTCAGCTTTTTTAAAAGCATCAACAATGAAGAGTTTGAAAGCTTAATTGATGAAGCGGTGAAGCATCTGGTGCGTGCAGAGCGAATTATCTTTGTCGGTGCCGGAACATCAGGAACACTGGGGAAATACGGCGCACGCTTCTTTTCCAATGTAGGGAAGTTCAGTAATTATATCGACGACCCTTACTACCCGGTAAATAGCGATATGTATAAAGATGCCGTCGCTATTATATTGTCGGTCTCCGGAGAGACGCCGGAAATATTACGTCTGGCCAGTCAGTTTAGTTTGCATCAGTGCCAGGTGATCTCAATCACCAATAATGACAATTCGTCACTGGCGAAGATGGCCGACTTCAATCTTTCCTACCATATGCCGCAGCTGCTGATTTCAGGCGAGTATGATGTTACCACTCAGGTGCCGGTGATCTATATTCTGGAAACGATTGGCCGCAGGCTGGCCAGCAAACTGTCATAAAAAACACCCTGTTTTTTTATTGTGACAAATCACATCGGCGGTGATTTGTTATATCGTGACAATATTCCTTTCCTTGCTAAACTCGCGGTAATAATAATAAACCAATGACTCCCTTCAGGAGCAAAGGTACCCTACCGAGGAACAAGGCATGGCGTTGAATTATGCTCAGTCTGCAGTCGACATTATCGAATTGATTGGTGGCAATGACAATGTGATCAATGTCACACATTGCGCCACCCGACTCCGTTTTATATTAAAAGAGAGCGCTAAGGTTAATAAGGATCAATTAAAACGCGTTAAAGGGGTTATTACCGTTATTGAAGCTGGCGGCCAGCTTCAGGTGGTGATTGGTAATCACGTTGGTGACGCCTATCAGGAAGTGCTGAAGCTGGTCAATGTAGATGAGAACGCGCCCGTTTCTGCCCCCAACGTTGGCATTGTCAGCCGCCTGATGGACATCATCTCCAGCATCTTTGCGCCTTTCCTCTATCCTCTTGCCGCCTGCGGCGTGTTGCAGGGGATCTTATCACTGGTCACCGCGCTGGGCTGGTTGGATCAGGCCAGCGGCGCCTATCGCATCCTCAACTTTGTGTCCTGGACCGGTTTCACCTTTTTACCGGTGATGGTGGCGTTCACCGCTGCGAAAAAATTTAACGTCAACCCTTTTACTGCCGTGATAGCAGCCTGTGCGCTGGTCAGTCCTGACTACATGAACATGCTCACCGCCAATAAAATCCTGCTGGCCAATTCAGCCGATCCTGCCCTGCAACAGCTGATGAAAGAGGCTATCAGTAATCCTGAGATGGCGAAGATCCTGGCTGAGGTGGCCGGTGTACCGGTCAATGCGGCGCCTCTGGATTTCTTCGGCATCCCGGTGAAATACCTGAGCTATACCGCTTCGGTGATTCCGATCATCCTGATGGTGTGGATCATGTCCTATATCCAGCACTTCTTTGAACGCATCCTGCCGCTGGTGATCCGCAATCTGTTCACGCCGATGTTCTGCATCGCAATTATGGTGCCGTTGACGCTGCTGGCCTTTGGCCCAATTGGCAATGCGATAGGTGGCGCCATTGGTGGCGTTTATAACACCCTTTATTCGCTCAGCCCGGTGATTGCTGGCTTTGTCGTCGGTGCGCTCTGGATGCCACTGGTCACACTTGGTGTGCATTGGGGAATTACCCCAGTGACAGTCGGCAACTATGCCACGCTGGGCTATGACACCTTTACTGGCCTTCAGGCTTCTGCGGTGTTCGCCATGGCCGGAGCCACCTTCGGCGTCTGGCTGAAGACCAAAGACAGGGAGATGAAGCGAGTCTCTCTTTCTGCCGGACTTACTGCGCTATTTGGCATTACCGAACCTGCCCTGTATGGCGTGGCGCTCAGGCTGAAACGTCCGATGATTTGCGGCTGCCTTGCTGGCGCGATTGGCGGTTCCGTGGCCGGCTTCTTTAATGCCGTGTCCTGGAGCTATTGCCTGCCGGGCATCGCCGTGTTGCCCGTGTTCTTTAAAGAAGGCCATATGCCGCAGTTTATCGGCTTTTTGATGTCGATCGGCATCGCCTTTGCGCTGGGCGTGATATTCACCTGGTTCGCGGGATTTAACGAGCAGCCAGTCACTTCAGATACAACGCCACTGAAGCCTGCGAAGGCCTGATTCACCGGGCGGCTGTGGCTGCCCGACAGTTTACATTTACCAAAAGGACGGGATTGATGAGCAAACATCAGCAGTTACCAGCAGATTTTCTGTGGGGAGGCGCGGTTGCCGCGCATCAGGTTGAGGGCGGTTGGGATCAAGGCGGCAAAGGCGTCAGTATTGCTGATGTCCTTTCCGGCGGCGCGCATGGCGTGGACCGGGTCATGACGGATGGCGTGCAGGAAGGCTACAGCTACCCAAATCATCAGGCCGTGGAGTTTTACTCACGCTATAAAGAAGATATCGCCCTGTTCGCTGAGATGGGGTTCAAATGTTTCAGAACCTCGATTGCCTGGACCCGTATCTTCCCCAATGGCGACGAACAGCAGCCTAACGAAGCCGGACTGCAATTCTATGACGACCTGTTTGATGAACTGCTGAAGCACAATATCGAACCGGTGATCACCCTCTCCCACTTTGAGATGCCCTATCACCTGGTGAAAGAGTACGGCGGCTGGCTGAACCGCAAAGTGGTGGATTTCTTTGTTCGCTTCAGCGAAGTGGTGCTGGAGCGCTATAAAAACAAAGTGAAGTACTGGATGACCTTTAACGAGATCAACAACCAGCGCAACTGGAAGTACCCGCTGTTTGGTTACTGCTGCTCAGGCGTGGTGTTTACCGATCACCCGCAGCCTGAGCTGGCAATGTATCAGGTGCTGCATCATCAGTTTGTGGCCAGCGCCAAAGTGGTCAGCCTGGGGCACAAAATTAATCCTGACCTGCAGATTGGCTGCATGATCGCCATGGTGCCGCTCTATCCGTTCTCCTGCCATCCGGATGACGTGATGCTGGCGCAGGAAGCGATGCGCGAGCGCTATCTGTTTAGTGATGTGCATATGCGCGGCTATTACCCTTCCTACATCCTCAATGAGTGGGCGCGTAAGGGATATCACATTGAGATGCAGAATGAAGATGAACAAGTGCTGCGTGACGGCTGTGCGGATTACATCGGCTTGAGTTATTACATGAGCAACGCCGTGCAGGCTAATGCAGAAGGAACAGGCAGCGCCGTTTCAGGCTTTGAAGGCAGCGTACCGAATCCGCATGTGAAGGCTTCTGACTGGGGCTGGCAAATCGACCCTGTTGGCCTCCGCTACACGCTGGCCGCGCTGTACGAGCGGTATCAGAAACCGCTGTTTATTGTTGAGAACGGCTTTGGTGCCCTCGACAAGCCAGAAGCCGATGGGCAGATCAATGATGATTACCGCATCGCCTATCTGAAAGCGCACATTCAGCAGATGAAACTGGCGGTGTTTTACGATGGCGTAGAGCTGATGGGTTATACGCCGTGGGGCTGCATCGACTGCGTGTCTTTCACTACCGGGCAATACAGCAAACGCTATGGCTTTATTCATGTCGATAAGAATGACGACGGCAGCGGCACGTTGAAACGCTCGAAGAAGAAGAGCTTCGGCTGGTATCAGCAGGTGATTGCCAGCCAGGGCGAAGACCTCGGCTAAACGTTGAAATCCTCCGACGACGACCGTCATCGGGGGATTTTTTTATCGATGCTTAACGGCCACCCGTGGCATCAATATAGCTGCCGGTAACAAAGGACGCTTCGTCGCTTAACAGCCATAAGATCGCGTTGGCAACCTCTTCCGGCTGCCCTCCACGCTGCATCGGCAGCGTAGGCCCAACACGATCGACTCGCCCCGGCTCGCCGCCATCAGCGTGCATTTCGGTATAAATAACGCCAGGCCGGACGCCATTGACCCGAATTCCCTGCGCCGCCACCTCCAGTGACAATCCTTTGGTCAGCGTATCCATTGCGCCTTTCGACGCGGCATAATCAACATATTCCCCCGGAGACCCTGAACGCGCAGCGCCGGAAGAGACGTTCACAATAGCTCCGCCCTGCCCGCCATGATGATGCCCCATCCGCTTTACCGCTTCGCGACAACAGATAAAGCAGCCTGTGACATTGGTCGCAAAGACCCGATTGATTCGCTCAGCCGTAAGTTGTTCAACCGTTGCCTGCTGGAAAAGGATCCCGGCATTATTGACCAATGCCGCCAGCCTGCCTGGCTGAAGGTCGATCTGCTCAAACATGGCCACCACTTGCTGCTCGTCAGCGATATCAGCCTGAATTGCAAAAGCCTGTCCGCCTTGCTGTTGGATTAACGCCACAACCTCTTCGGCAGCCGCCGCATTCTGGTGGTAATTCACCCCCACCTGATAGCCCTTCTGAGCCAGCAATAAGCTCGTTGCCCGTCCGATCCCGCGGCCACCGCCGGTGACTAATGCTAATTTCATCGCCAAACTCCCATAAAAAAAGGGCACTTCATGTGCCCTTTCTACTGTAGTCAATTTACGGCCTGCTGCTACTCGTATTCGCTCATCGGCACGCACGAACAGAACAAATTACGGTCGCCGTACACGTCATCAAGACGCTTCACGGTTGGCCAGTATTTGTTGTCGCTGCCTGCCGGGAAGACCGCCAGCTCACGCGTGTACGGGTGCGCCCAGTCGCCCACAATTTCCCTCTGCGTATGCGGAGCATTCACCAGCGGGTTGTCATCGGCAGGCCATTCACCGGCGGCAACACGATCGATTTCCATGCGGATTGCCAGCATCGCATCAATAAAGCGGTCCAGCTCAATTTTGCTTTCAGATTCGGTGGGTTCCACCATCAGCGTACCCGCTACCGGGAAGGACATGGTTGGCGCATGGAAACCGTAGTCGATCAGACGCTTGGCGATATCCAGCTCGCTGATGCCGGTCTGCTCTTTCAGCGGACGGATATCCAGAATACATTCGTGCGCTACGCGGCCATCACGTCCGGTGTAGAGGATCGGATAAGCAGACTGCAAACGTGTGGCGATGTAGTTGGCATTGAGGATAGCCACAGAACTGGCCTGCTTCAGCCCTTCTGCGCCCATCATACGGATATACATCCAGCTGATGGGCAGGATCGAGGCGCTACCAAACGGAGCGGCTGAAACCGCGCCATTTTGGGTTAATACACCCTCAATCTGAACCACGCTGTGACCCGGCACAAACGGAGCCAGGTGCGCTTTCACGCCGATCGGTCCCATGCCTGGGCCGCCGCCGCCGTGTGGAATACAGAAGGTTTTGTGCAGGTTAAGGTGAGAAACATCCGCACCAATGTAGCCCGGCGTGGTGATCCCAACCTGCGCATTCATGTTTGCGCCATCCAGGTAAACCTGGCCGCCGAACTGGTGCACAATCTGGCAGACTTCACGGATCGTCTCTTCATAAACGCCGTGAGTCGAAGGATAGGTCACCATGATGCAGGAGAGCGCATCGCCTGTCTGCTCGGCCTTCACACGCAGATCGTGCAGATCGATGTTGCCCTGTTTATCACAAGCCACCACCACTACGGACATGCCAGCCATCTGAGCAGACGCCGGGTTAGTGCCGTGCGCAGAGCTTGGGATCAGGCAGATATTACGGCCGCCTTCGTTACGGCTTTCATGGTAGTGGCGGATCGCCAGCAGGCCCGCGTATTCACCTTGTGCGCCAGAGTTTGGCTGCATGCACAGGGCGTCATAACCGGTTAACTGCACCAGCCACTGGGAAAGCTGGCCAATCATCTGCAGGTAACCCGTAGCCTGGTCTGCCGGGCAGAAGGGGTGCAGTTCAGAGAACTCAGGCCAGGTGATTGGGATCATCTCAGCCGCAGCGTTCAATTTCATGGTGCAGGAACCCAGCGGGATCATCGCCTGATTCAACGCCAGATCTTTACGCTCCAGGCTGTGCATGTAACGCATCATCTCCGTTTCGCTGTGATGACGGTTGAACACCGGATGGGTAAGGATCGGGTCTTTACGCAGCAGCGCAGCAGGAACAGAGGTGCTTTCTGCTGAAACCGAAGCGTCAAGTGCATCGATATCCAGACCGTGGTTTTCGCCCAGCAGAATCGAGAACAGCGCTACCACATCTTCCCGCAGCGTGGTTTCATCCAGCGTAATGCCCACTGCATTGAGGATGTCGGTACGCAGGTTAACGCCGAAGCTTAAAGCCCGATCCAGCACGGCTGCTTTATCACTGACTTCAACAGTCAGCGTATCAAACCAGTTCTGGTGACGCAGCGTCAGGCCACCTTTTTGCAGACCAGCGGCAAGAATGTCGGTCAGACGGTGAATGCGGGAAGCAATACGCTTCAGCCCTGCAGGACCGTGGAAAACGGCATACAGGCTGGCGATGTTGGCCAGCAACACCTGTGAAGTACAGATGTTGGAGTTAGCCTTCTCACGGCGGATATGCTGTTCGCGAGTCTGCATCGCCATACGTAACGCGGTGTTGCCTGCGGCATCGCGCGATACGCCGATGATACGGCCAGGCATGGAACGTTTGTGTTCATCACGGGCGGCGAAGAAGGCCGCGTGTGGACCGCCGTAGCCCATTGGCACGCCGAAGCGCTGTGCGGAGCCAAAGACGATGTCCGCGCCAATGTTACCCGGAGCCTGCAACAGCACCAGCGTCATAAAATCAGCCGCGACGCTGACGATCACTTTGCGACTTTTCAGTTCAGCAATCAGATCGGTGTAGTCATGCGCTTCACCGGTGGTGCCGATCTGCTGCAACAGCACACCGAACACGTCCTGATGATCAAGAACCTTCTCAGCTTTATCGACCAGCACTTCAAAGCCGAAGGTAGCAGCACGAGTGCGAACCACATCAAGGGTTTGCGGATGAATATCGTCGGCCACAAAGAAGCGGTTAGCGTTTTTCAGCTTGCTGACACGCTTCGTCATCGCCATCGCTTCGGCTGCTGCGGTCGCTTCATCCAGCAACGAGGCGGAAGCAATATCCAGCCCGGTCAGATCCAGCGTCAGTTGCTGGAAGTTCAGCAGCGCTTCAAGACGCCCCTGGGACACTTCCGGCTGATAAGGGGTATAAGCGGTGTACCAGCCTGGGTTTTCCAGCATGTTGCGCAAGATAACCGGCGGCGTAAGAACCGGGGTGTAACCCATGCCGATATAGGATTTGTAACGCAGATTCTGACTGGCAATCGCCTTCAGCTCCGCAAGAGCCTGATGTTCAGTCAGGGCATCGCCAACCGCTGGCGGGCTCGGCAGTTGGATGTCTGCTGGCACGATCGAAGCGATCAGGTCATGGAGTGAGCTGGCACCGGTGGCATTGAGCATCGCAGCTTGCTGCTCCTGCGAAGGTCCAATGTGGCGTTCGATAAACGCGCCGGTGTGTTCAAGCTGGCTGAGAGTCTGAGTCATTAGCGGTAAATCCTGAATCGGGCATGGTAAGCAGAAGCGGGACGAGTGAGGTCATCCCGCAGGGCAATAATTTATTCGTCGATGCTGCCTTTGTAAGCATCGGCATCCAGCAGTGAATCCAGTTCAGATTCATCGCTGGCTTTGATTTTGAACAGCCAACCTTCGGCGTAAGGGGCGCTGTTTACCAGTTCCGGCTCGCCGTCCAGCGCGCTGTTCACGTCGATGATCTCGCCGCTGATTGGCGCGTAAATATCTGAAGCTGCTTTTACGGATTCGGCTACAGCGCAGTCGTCGCCCTGGCTGTAGGTGTTCCCCACATCAGGCAGATCTACAAACACCATATCGCCCAGCAGTTCCTGCGCGTGCTCGGTGATCCCTACGGTGTAAGTTCCGTCGGCTTCTTTACGCACCCACTCGTGGCTGTCACGGTATTTCAGTTCATTTGGCACATTGCTCATAGCGCTCTCCTGAGAAGTTGTTGTTATCAGACGACCGGCTTACCGGCGCGTACAAAAATCGGTTTAGTGACGTTAACCGGCATTTCCCGGTTACGAATTTGCACGATAGCCTGCTCGCCAATGCCAGCCGGAACGCGTGCCAGGGCGATACTGCACCCTAAAGTTGGGGAGAAGGATCCGCTGGTGATCACACCTTCACGCAGATTGCCTTCGCTGTCGGTAAAGCGTACCGGCAGTTCATTACGCAGCACGCCTTTCTCCGTCATGATCAGACCAACCAGCTGCTCGGTGCCTTTTTCACGCTGTGATTCCAGCGCTTCACGGCCTATAAAGTGACGGTCTTCAGGTTGCCATGCCACCGTCCAGCCCATATTGGCTGCCAGCGGAGAGACACCCTCGTCCATCTCCTGACCATAAAGATTCATCCCGGCTTCCAGACGCAGCGTGTCACGCGCGCCCAGACCGGCTGGCTTAACGCCTGCCGCGACCAGTTTCTGCCAGAACGCCGCAGCCTGCTCGTTGGGCAGCGCGATTTCGTAGCCAGCTTCGCCGGTGTACCCGGTGGTGGCGATAAACAAGTCACCAGCCTGCACGCCGAAGAACGGCTTCATTCCGGCTACAGCCTGACGCTGAGCTTCATCAAACAGCGTCTGGGCCTTTTCCTGAGCCTGCGGGCCTTGCACGGCAATCAGCGACAGGTCATCACGCAGCGTCAGCTCAACGTTGAAAGGCGCAGCATGTTCGCCAATCCATGCCAGATCCTTCTCGCGGGTGGCAGAGTTAACCACCAGGCGGAAAAAGTCCTCGGTCATAAAGTAAACAATCAGATCGTCAATTACGCCAGCCGACGCGTTAAGCATGCCGGTATAAAGCGCTTTGCCAGGCACGGTCAATTTGGCAACGTCGTTGGCGAGCAGATAGCGCAGGAATTCTCGGGTGCGGGCACCTTTGAGATCGACAATGGTCATGTGCGATACATCAAACATGCCGGCATCAGTACGGACCGCGTGGTGCTCGTCCATCTGGGAGCCGTAATGCAGCGGCATCATCCAGCCATGGAAGTCCACCATGCGTGCACCGCAAGCCTGGTGCTGTTCGAATAAGGGGGTCTGCTGAGTCATATCATTCCTGTGCTTTACAAGTTGTCATGCGCCTGGTCACAGCCTTTGGTGACCGGACGCAAACGATACCCTGGCTCTGAACTTACCACTGAATGCGGCCTTTAACCATAAGTTAAACGGGGGTGAATCTTTTAAGTGCAGGCCGGATCGGCAACAGAGTTTCCAGCATTTTTCACCAGAATACCGCGCTAAACCGCACATAAATGGCAATAAACAGCCGAATAGTCAGTTTAAAAATAGGGTATTCAGGCTAAACAGGTAAAAAATAACCTCAGGTCAGTAAATTATGCATTATTAAAAGTAATGCGAAGAGAGCAGTAAAATTAGAATTTTTCAAACGATGGGCCAAAATGGGGCAGCCTCTGCACCCGCAAAGCAAAGGCGCGTTGGCGACAAAAAGCATGAAGTAAAGATTAGCAGGTGGGGAAGAAAAGCAGAGGACAAACAGAGGAAGGAAAACGTTCAGGGCAAACCAGGATTCACCCTGAACGAAGGGGGGAAATTACCGCAGCCACTCGGGCAGATCGTTCAATCCCATTGCCTGCTTCAGCAGACGCGGCTTCACGCCAGGCAGGTTATCGGCGAGGCTCAGACCAATATCCCGCAGCAGTTTTTTCGCCGGGTTGTTGCCGTTGAACAGCTCACGGAAGCCCTGCATTCCTGCCAGCATCATCGCCGCGCTGTGTTTGCGGCTCCGCTCGTAGCGACGCAGATAGAGATGCTGTCCGATGTCTTTGCCCTGCTGGTGCAGGCGCTTCACTTCACCAATCAGCTCCGCGGCATCCATAAAGCCCAGATTGACGCCCTGCCCAGCCAGAGGATGGATGGTGTGCGCCGCATCGCCAACCAGTGCCAGGCGGTGCGCAGCGAAGTTTCGCGCGTAGCGGCCCATCAGCGGGAAGGTTTTGCGGTCACTCTCAACCTTGCACAGCCCCAGGCGCAGATCAAACGCCACAGAGAGTTGCTGATTGAACAGATCTTCTGGCATCGACTGCAAACGTGTCGCTTCCTGCGGGGAAACAGACCAGACAATCGAGCACAGGTTCGGATCGCTCAGCGGCAGGAAGGCCAGAATACCGTCGCCGTGGAAGACCTGACGGGCAACGGCTTCATGCGGCTGCTCAGTGCGGATATTGGCCACCAACGCATGATGATCGTAATCCCAGAAGGCCAGCGGAATATCCGCTTTATTGCGCAGCCAGGAGTTGGCACCATCGGCCGCCACCAGCAGGCGAGCGCTCATCATGCTGCCATCTTTCAGGGTCACGAAAGCTTCGTTATCCCCAAAAGCGACCTGCTGAAGTTCTGCAGGAGCGATCAGCGTGATATCGCTCAGCTCGCTGGCTTTCTTCCACAGCGCCTGGTGAATAATCGGGTTCTCGATGATGTGCCCCAGATGCGCCAGCCCTTGCTGACCATCGTCAAAGGCAATATGACCAAAGCTGTCGCGATCCCAGACTTCCATACCGTGATAAGCACTGGCGCGTGACGCAAGAATCGAGGTCCAGACATCAAGATGCTGGAGCAAACGCTCGCTGGCCGCGTTGATGGCAGACACGCGCAGCGCGGGCTGCTCAGCCACAGAAGGTTCTGCCGCTGGTTCACGCTCAAGCACCGCGATTTTCATCCCGCTGCCCTGCAGGCCACAAGCTACCGCCAGTCCAACCATACCGCCGCCTGCGACGATAACATCATAGGTTTGCATTACTGCTTTCTCCTTAACGCTCAACCCAGCCTAACGTGCGCTCGGCGAGCAAATTACGCACCAGCGGCAGTGAGTCCATCGCCATCAGGCCAAGACTCCTTCCTGCCACCAGCGGTGTATAGCGGTTAGCAAACAACCTGACCAGCGTGTCGGTAATGCCAATGGTGGCCGCGGCATCTGGCTGGCGGCGCTGCTGATAACGCGTGAGCGTGGCATAGCTGCCCACATCTTCACCCGCACGCCAGCTGGCAGCCACCGTTTCAGCCAGCGACATCACGTCACGCAGCCCTAAATTAAATCCCTGCCCGGCAATGGGATGCAGCGTCTGCGCGGCGTTACCGACCAGCGCTAAACGGTGCGCAGCATGCTGAGATGACGCCTGTAACTGGAGCGGATAACTGTGACGCTGCCCAACCTGAGTGATCCGCCCTAAACGCCAGCCAAAAGCCTGCTGCAACTCGGCAATAAACTGCCGATCGTCCCAGCCATCGACGCGGGCTTTGTCTGCCAGTGGATGACACCACACCAGCGAGCTTCTGCCTGCGGACATGGGCAACAAAGCCAGCGGTCCGTGTTCAGTAAAGCGTTCGTAAGCCCGACCCAGATGCGGCTGCTGGGTCGCCACATTGGCAATAACCGCAACCTGCTGATAATCCTGAGTCTGCCACTGCACGCCGCAAGAGGCTGCGACAGAAGAGCGGGAACCATCGGCTGCCACCAGTAGCTGCGCTGTCAGCGTGTCGCCATTGCTCAACGTCACCTGCACATCTTGCTGATTGCGCACCACGTCCGTCACTTTGGCCGGACAACACAGCTTCACGCCTGGCGCCTTCTTAAGCAAGGTAAACAGCCGCTGGCCAATATCGTGCAGCTCAACAACTTGCCCCAGGGCAGAAACGCCATGGTCGGCGGCATCCAGCGAGACAAAACTGGCATGGCCGCGGTCGCTCACATGCACATGGGTGATTGCAGTGGCGCACTCTTGCAAATAAGGCCAGAGATTGATCGCGGCCAGCTGCTGACAGGTTCCTGCGGCCAGCGCAATCGCGCGGCCATCGAAACCCGGATGGGAACGGCTGGCGGGCTCCGTGGCTTCCACCAGCGTCACCGGCACCTTGCCCTGAGTCAGATGAGAAATCGCCAGCGCCAGCGTCGCCCCAGCCATTCCTCCTCCTGCAATTATGATACTCATCAGGCTTTCGCTGCCGCCATCAATGCTTCGATCTCGTCCGGATCTTTCACTACCGTCGCCGTCAGATTTTCGTTGCCCTCAGCGGTGATAATGATGTCGTCTTCAACGCGGATACCGATGCCACGATATTCGTACGGCACGTCCGCATCAGGCGCAATATACAGACCCGGTTCGATGGTGATCACCATGCCCGGCTCAAGAATACGATCGCGATCGTTGCCGTAAAAACCTACGTCATGCACGTCCAGCCCTAACCAGTGGCTCAGCCCGTGCATAAAGAACTGGCGATGCGCCTGCTCTTCAATCAGCGTCTCGACTTCGCCCTTCATCACGCCAAGCTTCACCAGCCCGGTCACCATGATGCGCACCACTTCCGCATTCACCTCACGGATGCTGGTGCCTGGACGGAACAGCTGGAGTGAAGTGTTTAATGACGCCAGCACAATGTCGTAAATTGCGCGCTGTGGAGCGGTGAATTTCCCGTTTACCGGGAAGGTGCGCGTGATGTCGCCCGCATAACCTTTAAATTCACATCCCGCGTCGATCAGCACCAGCTCGCCATCGCGCATCTGGCACTCGTTTTCGGTGTAATGCAGGATGCAGCCATTCTCGCCCGAGCCAACAATGGTGTTGTAGGACGGGAAACGTGCACCGTGCTGAGTGAATTCGTGCTGGATCTCACCTTCAAGCTGGTATTCAAACATCCCCGGACGGCATTTCTGCATCGCACGGGTATGCGCCAGCGCGCTGATGCGGCCCGCTTCACGCAGGACGGCTTGCTCTTCAGCAGATTTAAACAGACGCATTTCATGCACAATCGGCCGCCAGTCAGTAATGGACGACGGCGCAGTGAGATTTTGACGGGAGCCACGACGCAGCTTGTCCAGCGCAGCAAATAACAGGGTATCCGCTTCCTGATAAAGCCCCTGAGCGTGATAGACCACGTCCAGCCCGTTCAGCAGCAGCGGCAGCTGTTCGCCGATGTGGTCAAAGGGCAGCGCACGATCGACAGCGAGCTTCTCTGGCGCAGCATCCTGCCCCAGACGGCGTCCAAACCAGATTTCTGCAGTCAGGTCACGGACGCGGTTAAACAGCACGCTGTGACTGTGGCTCTCGTCGCTTTTGATGAGCACCAGCACCGCTTCGGGCTCGTTGAACCCGGTGAAATACCAGAAATCGCTGTTCTGCCGATAAGGATATTCACTGTCGTTGCTGCGCGTGGCTTCCGGGGCAGCGAAAATCACCGCTGCGCTGGCCGGCGCCATTTTGCTGAGCAACGCGGCACGACGACGTAAAAACTCTTGCTGGGTCATCAACTTCTCCTGATTGTGCGCCCGCTTAGTGCAGGGTCGGTTTTTGAACTTCCACAGCGGTTGGCAGCACATGGGTGAACGTATCGTGGCAGAGCAACGCGGCTACGCGCACGTACTCGATCACCTCTTCCAGTGACTGCTCAAGCTCTTCCTGATCTTCGTCTTCATCATAGCCAAGCTGGGCGATGGTGCGCAGATCGTCGATAGCCTCGCCGGTCTCGCCCTTCACTTTGTCCAGTTTAGGCTGGGAAACGCCCAGCCCAAGCAGGAAATGGTTCACCCAACCGGCAAGGGCATCAGCGCGATCAAACACGGTGATGTCGTCGTCTTCCGGCAGGTAAAGCTGGAACAGGAATCCCTCTTCCTCCAGCGTATTGCCAATGGCTTCATGCAGTTGCTGCAAAGGCAAAGCCAGCGACTGAGAAAACGCCATGCCTTCGTTGGTCAGCTCATGAACCAGCGTTTGCCAGCTGCTGTCCTGCGTGCCACCACAGATCATCCCGCTGAGTAAACCGTGCATTTCCGCAGGGGTCATCCCTACGCCCTGCTGCGTCAGTGCTGAAGCCAGCGCGTCATAGCCCGGCATTGTGTTTGATAGTGACATACGTTTTGGCCATCGTTGGCTGGATAAGTTCGTGTTATGCTACCACCAGGTGCCTCAACGATTCCAGAAAAGGGGTTGTTTCTTCTATAAGGCGTAGTTATAGTTGCGCCCCTCCCAACCCATTGAGCGGTAAGGGAGATTGGCGGCGAAGTAATCAGTCAGGATGGTGGCATGTCTGCTCAACCCGTAGATATTCAAATTTTTGGCCGTTCGTTAAGAGTAAATTGTCCGCCTGAACAGCAAGATGCGCTGAACATGGCTGCCGAAGACCTTAATCAACGGTTGCAAGATTTAAAAGTTCGCACTAGAGTCACTAACACAGAGCAGCTGGTATTTATCGCTGCACTTAATATCTGCCATGAGCTGGCTGCGGAGAAATTGAAAACCCGTGACTATGCCAGTAACATGGAGCAGCGCATCCGGATGCTGCAACAGACCATTGAACAGGCTTTGCTTGAACAGGGTCGGATTACGGACCGGAGCGGCAGTAAGTTCGAATAACACGTCATCGTTATCTGTGGTAGAGTGACGGTGAAGTACAAAATTTCTCTGAGATGTTTGCAAGCGGGCCAGTCCCCTGAGCCGATATTTAATACCATCAGAGTCTGACGCTCTGTAACCTGTGTGCATGCTCGGTCCGTCCGAGAAGCCTGATGGTTACGACGGCAGTCTCACCTTGAACCAAGGGTTCAAGGGTTACAGCCTGCGGCGGCATCTCGGAGATTCCACTTCTTTTCAGCAGTTCCTTTCTGGTACGATCCTGTCTTACACCCAGCGTGTGATTTCTGTGTTTACCCCTTATCCAGTCTTTCAACATGGTGAGTTATGAACCTGAATCTTCTCGATCGCCAGGCAATCCGCACCCATGTTCGCCACCTCCGTCGGGCTTTAACCCCCGAGCAGCAACAGCTGGCCGCCGTTCAAGCCGCCGAGCGAGCGCTGAATTTCGCTCCCGTGCAGCAAGCCCAAAAAATCGCCCTGTTTCTCTCCGTCGACGGTGAGCTGAATACCCGTCCGCTGATTGCCAAACTCTGGCAGCACAAACAGCAGGTCTTTCTGCCGGTTCTGCATCCCTTCTCTGCGGGTCAGCTGCTGTTTATTCGCTACAATGAGAGCACGGCTCTGACGCCCAATAAACTGGGTATTCCTGAACCGCCGCTGGATATCCGCAACCTGGTGACGCTGAGCGAGCTTGATGTGCTGTTGGTACCGTTAGTGGCCTTTGATAAACAGGGACAACGGCTGGGAATGGGCGGCGGCTTTTACGATCGCACGCTGCAAAACTGGCAAGAACACGGTTTTTTACCCGTTGGTCTGGGGCATGATTGCCAGCTGGTTGATGACCTGCCGGTTGCCGAATGGGATGTGCCGCTGCCGGCGATGATCACCCCGTCTAAAATCTGGCAGTGGTAAGACCGATCAACAGAAACAAAAAGCCCCGGCAGGTTTTCCTGTCGGGGCTTTTTTTATGATGACGGCTGACTACGACGAGCGCTAACTCGTCAGATTAATCAGTAAAGCAGACGAGCACGGATGGTGCCTGGGATGGCTTTCATCAGCTGCAGCGCTTTATCAGCGACATCCTGCGGTGCATCGACATCAATGACCACATAACCCATCTGTGGGGTCGTTTGCAGGTACTGAGCGGCGATGTTAACACCCTGGTCTGCAAAGATGTTGTTGATTGCGGTCAGCACGCCAGGACGGTTCTCGTGAATGTGCAACAAACGACTCTGGTCGCCATGCATAGGCAGAGACACTTCCGGGAAGTTAACCGCAGACAGCGTTGAACCGTTATCAGAGTACTTAGCCAGTTTACCAGCCACTTCGATACCGATATTTTCCTGCGCTTCCTGAGTTGAACCGCCGATGTGTGGCGTCAGGATCACGTTATCAAACTCGCACAGTGGAGAGAGGAAAGGATCGCTGTTGGTCGCAGGCTCTTCCGGGAACACGTCAATTGCTGCGCCGGCCAGATGTTTGTCGGCCAGTACTTTGCACAGTGCCGGAATATCCACTACGGTGCCACGAGAGGCGTTAATCAGCAGTGAGCCCGGCTTCATCATTGCCAGCTCTTCCGCACCCATCATGTTCTGCGTAGAGAGCGTTTCTGGCACATGCAGGCTAACGACATCGCTCATGTTCAGCAGGTCAGACAGATGACGAACCTGAGTGGCGTTACCCAACGGCAGCTTGCTTTCGATATCGTAGAAGAACACGTGCATGCCCAGGCTTTCTGCGAGCACACCCAGCTGCATGCCGATATGGCCGTAACCGACGATGCCCAGCTTTTTACCGCGGGCTTCAAAAGAGCCCACCGCCAGTTTGTTCCAGATGCCACGGTGCGCTTTGGCATTGGCTGCAGGTACGCCACGCAGCATGAGCAGCAGCTCGCCGATAACCAGCTCAGCTACGGATCGGGTATTGGAGAAAGGTGCATTAAATACCGGGATCCCACGGCTGCCAGCAGCCGTCAGATCAACCTGGTTGGTTCCGATACAGAAGCAACCTACCGCCACCAGTTTTTCCGCCGCAGCGAAAATGTCTTCGGTGAGGTTAGTCCGCGAACGGATACCGATAAAGTGCGCGTCGCGGATGGACTCTTTCAGAGCTTCGCTGTCCAGCGCGCCTTTATGAAATTCGATGTTGGTGTACCCTGATGCGCGCAGGTTCTCGACCGCGCTCTGGTGGACGCCTTCCACCAACAGGAACTTAATCTTGTCTTTCTCCAGTGATACTTTTGCCATTTCCCGACCCTATTTTTGCGACTTCAGAAGTGCCAGCTTACCCCTATCTACATCCGGGTATAAGATAGCCTTCTGCCAAAATATCAAAATTTACGGCTGCGGCAATACAAACGATTGCCTGGAGGCCAGCACGGCTACCAGGCAAGGCAGCACAATTTGGCAGATAATCATGGAATGGCGATGAGGATTAGCAGGATAAGCCTGAGCATGAAAGTTATGTGACATAAGTCACCAAATTTCACCATGTTCAGAAAAGAGGTTTTTTATCAGAAAATACCCGACGCCGGGGAGGCGCCGGTAAGATCATTTTACTATGGTCTTCACACCGTTTGCGGTGCCGATCAGCGCAACGTCAGCACAGCGTTGTGCAAACAGCCCCACCGTCACCACGCCAGGCAGCGCATTGATCGCCTTTTCCAGCGCAATCGCATCCATAATTTTCAGATTATGCACGTCGAGAATAATGTTGCCGTTATCGGTAACTACCTGCTGACGGTATTCGGGCAGGCCGCCCAGCTTAACCAGTTCACGCGCGACATAGCTGCGAGCCATCGGGATCACTTCTACCGGCAGCGGGAAACGCCCCAGCACATCAACCTGTTTAGACTCATCGGCAATACAGACAAACTTATCCGCCACGGCAGAGATGATTTTCTCACGCGTCAGCGCTGCGCCACCGCCTTTGATCATCTGCATCATGCCATTGATCTCATCAGCGCCATCCACGTAGACCGACAAAGAGTCAATCTCGTTGAGGTCGAATACCTGAATGCCCAGGCTTTTCAGTTTCGCTGTGGAAGCCTCAGAGCTGGAAACCGCACCGTCAATCTGGTGTTTAATCGAGCCCAATGCATCGATAAAGTGAGCCGCCGTTGACCCTGTCCCCACACCGACAACGGTGCCTGGGGTAACATAGTCCAGCGCAGCCCAACCTACGGCTTTTTTCAGTTCATCCTGTGTCATGGTAAGTTTAGATTCCGTACAGCTACAGTGTGGCGCTAGTATAAAACAACCCGACAGAAATGACTGCCTTCAGGCGGGCTTTGTTGGCACTTTGGAAGATAGCCCACAAACCTGAAGCGGGATATTGTCGCCTTTGCCCAGGGCAAAGTGACAAAAATATGGCATAGTGCAGTTTCCACACCTGAAAGAGAGTTAACACCCACTATGAAACGCCCGGATTATCGAACGCTTCAGGCGCTGGATGCAGTGATTCGTGAGCGCGGTTTTGAACGCGCAGCGCAAAAGCTTTGCATTACTCAGTCGGCAGTCTCACAACGAATCAAACAGTTGGAGAATATGTTCGGCCAGCCCCTGCTGGTTCGCACCGTGCCGCCGCGCCCAACAGAACAAGGGCAAAAGCTGCTGGCGTTACTGCACCAGGTTGAACTGCTGGAAGAGGAGTGGCTGGGCGATGAGAACAGCGGCACCACGCCATTGCTGCTGTCGCTGGCGATAAACGCCGACAGTCTGGCAACCTGGCTGCTGCCAGCGCTGAAAACCGTATTAACGGACTCTCCGGTACGTCTGAACCTTCAGGTAGAAGATGAGAGCCGCACCCAGGAACGCCTGCGTCGCGGTGAAGTGGTGGGTGCGGTGAGTATTCAGCCTCAGCCATTACCAAGCTGCCTTGTTGATCAGCTTGGCGCGCTGGACTATCTGTTTGTCGGCTCGAAAGAGTTTGCGGCCCGCTATTTCCCAAATGGCGTGACCCGCTCTGCCCTGCTGAAAGCGCCAGCGGTAGCGTTTGACCATCTTGATGATATGCATCAGGCGTTTTTACAGCAGAACTTTGACCTGTCGCCGGGCAGCGTTCCCTGCCATATCGTTAACTCTTCAGAAGCGTTCGTGCAACTGGCGCGTCAGGGAACCACCTGCTGTATGATCCCGCACCTGCAAATTGAGCGTGAACTGGCAGAAGGCGAGCTAATCGACTTAACGCCGGGCTTGTTCCAGCGCCGGATGCTTTACTGGCACCGCTTTGCGCCAGAGAGCCGCCTGATGCGCAAGGTCACCGATGCGTTGATTGCTCACGGGCATCGCGTGTTGCGCCAACCTGAACAGGCATAAAAAAGGGCTCCTGCAGGGAGCCCTTAGTTCGGCATAGTAAGGGAGCTGCTGACCACAGCTCCCTTTTTACGCTTACTGGTTACGCTGCAACTCAAACACCACATCAACCTGATCGTCGAAGTGAATGCTCTGTTTTTCATAGGTTGCCGCCGCGGAAGTCATCGGTGCAGCATCAGCCATTTTATACATGCGCGCTACCGGCATTGGCTGGTAGTTGGCTACGTGATAACGAATGCTGTAAACCGGACCCAGCTTAGTATTAAAGCCTTTTGCCAGCTCACCGGCCTGTTGCGTAGCATCCTGAATCGCCGCCTGACGAGCCTTGTTACGGTATTCGTCCGGATGGGCTACGCCCAGCTCCACGGAACGAATTTCGTTCAGACCGGACTTCAGCGCACCGTCCAGCAACTCGTTCAGCTTGTCTAACTGGCGCAGCGTGACCTGTACCTGACGCACAGCACGGTAACCTTTCAGCACCGACTTACCTTCTTTGGTGTAGTCATACTCTGGCTGCGTACGCAGGTTAGCGGCGTCAATATCTTTCTTCTCAATGCCGTTTTTCTGCAGGAAATCGAAGTACTGCGCTACGCGAGTGTCAGCCTGTTTCTTGGCTTCGCCAGCATCTTTAGCCGAAATGCTGACTTCAATCGCCAGCGTGGCGATATCTGGCGTGGCTTCAACACTGGACTGGCCAGATGTCACAACATGGGGGCCATTCGGCAGTTCATCTGCCAGAGCCAAAGCGGGCACGGTTCCAAATCCAATCATTGCGGCCAGGGCCAATTTAGTAAGCTTCACTGGGTTCCTCCGTGGGGGTCTTTCAGTCACATCAGGGTTTACTGACGGTGGAAATAGCCTCACCGCCAGAGAAATGTTCCGTTAAAACGCAACAAGCTGGCACATGTTATTGCGTTTTCGGGTATCAGGCTATGACCTTAATTCCTGGAGTGAGTTCCTTTTGACTGAAATCATGCCCTCAGCGAGTTTACTGCAAACCCAACGCCTGCAGCGCCAGTTTTAACGCGATGCCCCACATCATCACGCCGACCAGCGCATTAATGATGCGCTGGGCTTTCGCGGTGTTCAGCACCGGTGAAAGCCAGGCGGCAAGTGAAGCCAGACCAAAGAACCAGAGGATTGAAGCCGTGACCGATCCCAGCGCAAACCAACTGCGGGCCTCCGCTGGCAACTGCCCGCCCAGACTGCCGAGCACTACAAAGGTATCGATATACACATGTGGATTGAGCCAGGTGACCGCCATCATGGTGGCAATGATCCGCCAGCGGCCCTGCTTCATCGCTTCTGAGGAAGAGAGATCGATGTTGCCACTAAACGCGGTACGTAAGGCACCCCAACCGTACCACAGCAGGAAAATCACGCCGCCCCAGGTGACCAGGCTTAACAGTAATGGCGACTGGGTTAGCAAAGCGCTTCCGCCAAACACCCCGGCGCAAATCAGAACGATATCGCTCAGCGTGCACAATCCGGCAGTCATCAGATGATACTGACGTCGAACGCCCTGGTTTAAGACTAACGCGTTTTGCGGCCCCAAAGGCAGGATTAATGCAGCGCCCAGCGCCATGCCCTGAAAGAAGATTGCTACCACGGTGATCACCTCGTCCTGAATAATTGCAGGCGAGTGTATAGCGGAACAGTCATTAGAGGAAATGGAATAAACTAATGTTATATCAGTTTCTCTAATAACTGTGAGGCAATAAAGGCGAACCGAAGTTCGCCTTTAACTTACTGATTATTCTGGCTTAGGTAAAGACGGCGCCACCTCAGGTGTGGCGGTCTTTTGCTCTGCCTGCTTATCTTCAGCCGATTTCACCTGATGCAGGTGCACATCCATCTGTGGATAAGGAATACCAATCTGATGCGCATCCAGCGTACGTTTAAAGTTCTTCATCAGATCCCAGTAGACGTTCTGCAGATCACCGGCGTTACTCCAGCAGCGCACGACAAAGTTCACCGAAGACGCAGCCAGCTCGTTCAGGCCAATCTGGATACCCATATCGCGCAACACGCGAGGCTCCGCATCTACCACTTCCTGCAGCAATTTAATCACCTGGTCGACATCAGCGTCGTAAGCCACGCCAATGATAAATTCATTACGGCGCACCGGCTCACGCGAGAAGTTAACAATGTTCCCGGCGATGATTTTACCGTTTGGCACCACGACAATTTTGCCATCTGCGGTTTTCAGCGTGGTGGAGAAAATCTGCACGTTCTGCACTGTTCCCATCACACCAATATCGATGAATTCACCGGTACGGAACGGACGGAAGGTCACCAGCAGCACACCCGCAGCCAGGTTAGCCAGCGAACCTTGCAGTGCCAGACCGATGGCTAAGCCTGCGGCACCGAGAACGGCAATCACAGACGCTGTCTGCACGCCGACCCGGCCAAGTGCGGCTATCAGCGTGAAGGCGATGACACCGTAGCGTACCAGCGCGGAGAGGAAGTCTGCTACGGTGGCATCGATATGGCGAGCCAGCAGCACTTTATTCAGGGTGTTGGAGATAATGCGCGCTACGATCATCCCGACGATGATAATCGCTATCGCTGCCACGATATTCACGGCATAACCCAACAGCAGTTCCTGGTTGCGCACCAGCCAACCTCCTGCGTTGTTGATGCCATGTACCACGTTCAAATCTTCCATTTCATTTTTTCCTGTTGTTGATCCCAAACGGGAAATAAGCCGTTTTTGCCAGACAAACTGACATCCCAAACCCAAAGGGTAACCAATAATGCCGAGCTCTGCCAAATAAGCAGAGAAATTAACAATGTGTTACTGGCGAGCCCCAAAAAAAAAAGGCCCCTTTTCAGGGACCTTCTTATTACTGCCGTTTACAGCGGGCAAATTACAGAACGTCGACTGCGTTCAGTTCTTTAAATGCCTGCTCCAGACGAACGATCATTGAAGACTGGGATGCACGCAGCCAGACACGAGGATCGTAGTATTTTTTGTTCGGCTTGTCTGCGCCTTCCGGGTTGCCCAGCTGGGCCTGCAGATAACCTTCGTTCTTTTTGTAGTACTGCAGAATACCGTCCCAGGTTGCCCATTGGGTGTCGGTATCGATGTTCATCTTGATCACGCCGTAGCTGATTGACTCTTCGATTTCTGCTGCAGAAGAACCTGAACCGCCGTGGAAAACGAAATCCAGCGAGTTGTGTGGCAGGTTGTGTTTCTTGCTCACGTAGTCCTGAGAATCACGCAGGATGGTCGGAGTCAGCTTAACGTTACCAGGCTTGTACACGCCGTGCACGTTACCGAAGGAAGCAGCGATGGTGAAACGCGGGCTGATAGCATTCAGTTTTTCGTAAGCGTAATCCACGTCTTCTGGCTGAGTGTACAGCGCAGAAGCGTCCATATGGCTGTTGTCCACGCCGTCTTCTTCGCCACCGGTGCAACCCAGTTCGATTTCCAACGTCATGTTGATTTTGGCCATACGAGTCAGATACTTGCTACAGATCTCGATGTTTTCTTCCAGTGACTCTTCTGACAGGTCGATCATGTGAGAAGAGAACAGTGGCTTGCCGGTTTTCTCGAAGTGAGCTTCACCAGCGTCCAGCAGACCGTCGATCCACGGCAGCAGTTTTTTCGCGCAGTGGTCAGTGTGCAGGATAACCGGCACGCCGTAGAATTCGGCCATCTGATGCACGTGGTGTGCGCCAGAGATTGCGCCCAGGATTGCTGCAGCCTGTGGCTTGTCTGATTTCAGACCTTTACCAGCGATGAAGGCTGCGCCACCGTTAGAGAACTGAATGATGACCGGCGCTTTTACTTTAGCGGCGGTTTCCAGTACGGCGTTGATGGAGTCGGTGCCTACGCAGTTAACGGCTGGCAGAGCGAATTTGTTCTCTTTCGCTACTTTGAAGATCTTCTGCACGTCGTCGCCGGTGACAACGCCTGGTTTTACGAAATCAAAAATTTTAGACATGTTTTTTGTCCTGTTTCGTCGGTCGTATTAAGAGATTCGGAACCCGTCAGACGGGGAAATCATTCTGGCGGGAAAACACTTTCCCGCCCCAGTGGTTACTGTTTCGCACGCTCTTCAAGCATGGCTACTGCTGGCAGTGTTTTGCCTTCCACGAACTCCAGGAAAGCGCCGCCGCCGGTAGAGATATAAGAGATCTTATCTTCGATACCGAACAGGTCGATGGCCGCCAGCGTATCACCGCCACCAGCGATAGAAAATGCGTCGCTGTCTGCAATGGCCTTAGCCACGATTTCAGTTCCTTTACGGAAGTTCGGGAATTCGAACACGCCAACCGGACCGTTCCACAGGATAGTTTTGGCTTCTTTCAGGATCTTAGCCATTGCCAGTGCGGTTTCATCGCCGAAGTCCATGATCTCTTCATCATCTTTCACATCAGAGACTTTCTTCACGGTGGACGGTGCAGTTTCAGAGAATTCTGTGCCTACGCGGGAGTCGGTAGGCACCGGGATTTTAAATTCGTCACGCAGTTTTTTCGCTGCTTCAACAAAATCAGGCTCATACAGAGACTTACCGACGTTGTTATCAATCGCCACGAAGGTATTAGCAATGCCGCCGCCAACAATCACGGTGTCCGCGATTTTTACCAGCGAGTTCAGCACGTCAAATTTGGTCGACACTTTAGAACCACCGACGACAGCCACCATTGGGCGTGCTGGTGATTTCAGTGCTTTACCCAGTGCTTCCAGTTCGTTGGCCAGCAGTGGACCAGCGCAGGCGATTGGCGCAAATTTGCCCACGCCGTGGGTGGAAGCCTGAGCGCGGTGCGCAGTCCCGAAAGCATCCATCACGTAGATGTCGCACAGGGCAGCATATTTTTTTGAGAGGACTTCGTCGTCTTTCTTTTCGCCTTTGTTAAAGCGAACGTTTTCCAGCACGACCAGCTCACCTTCGGCAATGTCCAGACCGTCAAGATAGTCTTTCGCCAGGCGAACAGGAGAAGAGAGTTTGTCTTT
>NZ_JBAVTT010000109.1:0-43731 GCF_049696395.1 Erwinia sp. | reverse complement strand
TGAAGACAAAATTACCCCCTTTTATCGAGTTATACCGTGAGTTGATTGCCACACCGTCGATCAGCGCAACCGATATTGCCATCGATCAGAGTAATGAAACTTTAATCAATTTGCTGGCAGGCTGGTTTCGTGACCTGGGCTTCAGCGTTGAAGTTCAACCGGTGCCCGGAACGCGCCACAAATTTAATATGCTGGCGAGAACAGGAAACGGCGCTGGCGGCCTGCTGTTAGCCGGACATACCGATACCGTGCCTTATGATGATGGCCGCTGGACGCGCGATCCGTTCACGCTGACCGAGCATGACAACAAGCTTTACGGTCTGGGCACGGCAGATATGAAAGGCTTCTTTGCTTTTATTCTGGATACTCTGCGTGATGTTGACGTGACCAAACTGGAAAAACCGCTCTATATTCTGGCCACCGCCGATGAAGAAACCACCATGGCGGGGGCGCAATATTTCTCTGAAAATACCACTATCCGCCCGGACTGCGCCATTATCGGCGAGCCAACTTCACTGAAACCCGTACGTGCTCATAAAGGCCATTTGTCTCAGTCGATCCGCATTCAGGGCCAGTCTGGTCACTCAAGCGATCCGGCGCGCGGCGTCAATGCTATCGAGCTGATGCATGAATCCATTACTCACCTGATGGGCCTGCGTAACACTCTGAAAGAGCGCTATCACCACGATGGCTTTGCTATTCCTTATCCCACCATGAACTTTGGTTACATCAACGGCGGCGATGCGCCAAACCGTATTTGTGCCTGCTGCGAGATGTATATGGATATTCGCCCGTTACCGGGCCTGTCGCTGCAAGATTTGGAAGGACTGCTGAATGATGCGCTAGCTCCGGTTAGCGAACGCTGGCCAGGCCGGGTGACGATTGGCGAGTTGCATCCCCCCATCCCAGGTTACGAATGCCCGCGCAATCATCAACTGGTACAGGTAGTGGAAAAATTACTGGGAACAGAAACGGAAGTTGTGAATTACTGTACGGAAGCGCCGTTCATTCAGACGCTTTGCCCAACGCTGGTTTTGGGACCTGGATCGATCGATCAGGCTCATCAGCCGGACGAATATCTTGATACCGCATTTATTAAACCCACCCGCGAATTGATCGCTCAGGTGGTTCAGCACTTTTGCCACCACTAAATGACATACGGGGCAATTCACTGGCGAAACAGTGTCTTGCCCCTGAATTGTTCCGTCTTTCATGATAAGAATAACTTATCTCACTTGCCTGTAATTAAATTTCATAAATTACCGTCATTTAGCCGCTCAGGCCGCCAGATGTAAGTCATTTGACGAATGGTAACGAACGTGGCTAGATAAAAGGCAAAGTTATGCCGGCAACGGTGAAATAAAGTGACAAAAACAAGAAGGGTGTCAGGGATCATATGAACGAACAATATTCCGCAATGCGAAGTAATGTCAGTATGCTCGGCAAACTGCTCGGGGATACGATTAAGGATGCACTTGGAGAGAACATCCTTGAGCGGGTGGAAACCATCCGTAAACTCTCTAAGTCATCACGTGCGGGAAATGAAGCCCACCGTAAAGAATTGCTGTCAACGCTGCAGAACCTTTCAAATGATGAGCTGCTGCCTGTGGCACGCGCCTTCAGCCAGTTTTTGAATCTGACGAACGTTGCTGAGCAATATCATACGATTTCCCCTAAGGGTGAAGGCGCCAACCACCCGGAAATGCTGACTAAAGTCTTCGAACGTCTCAAGCAGCAACCCCACCTTACCGAAGCGTCAATCCGTGAAGCCATCGAATCGCTTTCACTGGAGCTGGTGTTAACGGCTCACCCAACTGAAATCACTCGTCGGACGCTAATCCACAAGCTGGTTGAAGTGAACAGCTGCCTGAAGCAGCTCGATCATAACGATCTCTCTGATTACGATCGATCGCAGATCATGCGCCGCCTGCGCCAGCTGGTGGCTCAAGCCTGGCATACCGATGAAATTCGGAAATACCGCCCTTCTCCGGTTGATGAAGCCAAATGGGGTTTTGCGGTTGTTGAGAACAGCCTGTGGGAAGGTGTGCCTAACTTCCTGCGCGAATTGAACGAACAGGTTGAAGCCTCTTTCGGCGTCAAGCTTCCGGTTGATTTTGTCCCGGTACAGTTTACCTCCTGGATGGGGGGCGACCGTGACGGCAACCCGAACGTCACAGCCGATATCACCCGCCATGTATTGCAGCTCAGCCGCTGGAAAGCAACCGACCTGTTCCTGCGTGATATCGCCGTGCTGGTGTCAGAGCTGTCTATGTCTGAATGTACGCCAGAAGTGCGTGAGCTTTGTGGTAACCCGGAAGCACTTGAACCTTACCGCGAGATCATGAAGAACCTGCGTGGCCAGCTGATGAGCACTCAGGCCTACCTGGAACGTCGTCTGAAGGGTGAACGTCTGCCGCGCCCTGCTGACCTGCTAATCTCTAATGACCAGCTGTGGGACCCGCTGTACACCTGTTACCAGTCCTTGCAGGCTTGTGGCATGGGCATCATTGCGAATGGTCAGTTACTGGATACGCTGCGCCGCGTGAAGTGCTTCGGCGTGCCGTTGGTACGGATCGATATCCGCCAGGAAAGCACCCGTCACACTGAAGCGATTGCCGAAATTACCCGTTTCCTGGGTCTGGGCGATTATGAAAGCTGGTCAGAGGCCGACAAACAGGCCTTCCTGATCCGCGAGCTGAACTCGAAACGTCCGTTGCTGCCTCGTCAGTGGGAGCCAAGTGCCGACACGCGTGAAGTGCTTGAAACCTGCCGTGTTGCCGCTGAAGTCCCTAAAGGATCGATTGCTGCTTACGTTATTTCAATGGCGAAAGTCCCGTCTGACGTCCTGGCGGTTCATCTGTTGCTGAAAGAAGCCGGTATCCCGTTCACTATGCCTGTTGCGCCGCTGTTTGAGACGCTGGATGACCTGAACAATGCCAACGATGTGATGAGCCAGCTGCTCAACATCGACTGGTATCGTGGCATCATTCAGGGCAAACAGATGGTGATGATTGGCTATTCCGACTCGGCGAAAGATGCTGGCGTGATGGCAGCGAGCTGGGCGCAGTATGAAGCTCAGGACGCGTTGATCAAAACCTGCGAGAAAGCCGGTATCTCTCTGACGCTGTTCCATGGACGCGGCGGCTCTATCGGCCGTGGTGGCGCACCAGCCCATGCTGCGTTGCTGTCTCAGCCTCCGGGCAGCCTGAAAGGTGGCCTGCGTGTGACCGAACAGGGCGAGATGATCCGCTTCAAATACGGCCTGCCAGAAGTCACCATCAGTAGCCTGTCGCTGTACACTGGCGCCATTCTGGAAGCCAACCTGTTGCCACCGCCAGAGCCAAAGAAAGAGTGGTGCAACATAATGGACCAGCTGTCTGCGGACTCTTGCGAGATGTATCGCGGCTACGTGCGTGAAAACAAAGATTTCGTGCCGTACTTCCGCTCGGCTACGCCAGAGCAGGAGTTGGGCAAGTTGCCTCTGGGTTCCCGCCCGGCAAAACGCCGTGCAAGCGGTGGCGTTGAGTCCCTGCGTGCCATTCCGTGGATCTTTGCCTGGACGCAGAACCGCCTGATGTTACCAGCCTGGCTGGGTGCCGGAGCCGCGCTGCAGAAAGCGATGGAGGCCGGTAATCAGGACGAGCTCGAAACGATGTGTCGTGACTGGCCCTTCTTCTCAACCCGCGTAGGAATGTTGGAGATGGTGTTCTCGAAAGCTGACCTGTGGCTGGCGGAATATTACGATCAGCGTCTGGTTGAACCGTCGCTGTGGCCACTGGGCAAACAGCTGCGCGATCAGCTGGATTCCGACATCAAAGCGATCCTGACCATTGCCAACGATGCGCACCTGATGGCCGACCAGCCCTGGATTGCCGAGTCGATTGCACTGCGTAACGTTTACACCGATCCGCTCAATGTTCTTCAGGCAGAACTGTTGCACCGTTCACGTCAGCAGGAAGCCAAAGGCGAACCCGTAGATCCTCACGTAGAACAAGCGCTGATGGTAACCATCGCCGGCGTTGCGGCTGGTATGCGTAATACCGGTTAATCAGTAAGTCGGGAGGCTTAAACGGCTTCCCGGTTTTTCCGCACGGGCGAACGCCCATAAAAAAAGACGCCCGCAGGCGTCTTTTTTCATTTCATCACCTTCACACGAGACTTGCGCGAGGGCGAACACCCAGCGTGTGACAGATAGCGTAGCTCAGCTCAGCGCGGTTAAGCGTATAGAAGTGGAAGTCCTTCACGCCTTCACGGCTGAGGATTTTCACCATATCCATCGCAACGCTGGCACCGACCATTTTGCGCGTTTCAGGGTCCTCATCCAACCCTTCAAACATGCTGGTCATCCAGCCCGGTACACGCACGTTAGTCATGGTGGCAAAACGCTGCAACTGCTTGAAGTTTGATACCGGCAGAATGCCAGGCACGATTTCAACATCAATCCCTGCGGTTACGCAGCGGTCACGGAAGCGCAGATAGCTTTCAACGTCGAAGAAGAACTGGGTGATCGCGCGGTTAGCGCCTGCGTCAATTTTACGCTTAAGGTTAATCAGATCGGCCTGAGCGCTTTTTGCTTCCGGGTGCACTTCAGGGTAAGCCGCAACCGAGATATCAAAATCACCGACTTCTTTCAATAAGCCGACCAGGTCGGCACCGTACATTTCTGGCTTACCGCCGCCCGGCGGCAAATCACCACGCAGAGCAACGATGTGGCGGATGCCGTTGTCCCAGTAATCCTGGGCAATGACGCGCAGATCGTCGCGGGTGGCATCCACACAGGTTAAATGCGGTGCGGCTTCCAGCCCGGTGCGGTCTTTAATGCCTTTGATAATGCTGTGGGTACGGTCACGTTCGCCAGAGTTGGCCCCATAAGTCACCGACACAAATTTAGGTTTCAGGCTGCTAAGACGATCGATAGAGTTCCACAGAGTCTGTTCCATTTCACTGGTGCGCGGCGGGAAAAACTCAAAGGAGACGTTAATTTGCCCGTTCAGTTCGGCCAGATTCTGGTTCAGCGCTTCTCGCTGATTAGCGTGGAAAAAACTCATACCTGCATACCTCATCGATCGCTGCTTAGGGAAGACACCCGAGAAATGAACATCCATACGTTTAGACGTCCAGACATTCAAAATGACCGAATTTGCTTATTCAGTCAACAGATATAGGGTTAACCAACATGAAAAAATCTCAATGAAGTTGAATAAATTTCATGATTGCAGAAAGAGATGAGGGAAATCAGTGGGCCAGCGAACACTGGCCCACAAGAGAGAAAACTACAGTAACTGTGCCAGACGATTCAAATCGGACTGAATCGCGCCTGCGGTAACGTCACGACCTGCGCCAGGCCCACGGATAACCAGCGGATTATCTCGATACCAGCGGCTTTCAATGGCGAAGACGTTATCGCACGGTAGCAGAGAAGCCAGAGGATGCTCACTGCGCACGGCTTCCACACCCACGCGTGCTTTACCATTGGCATCGAACCGCGCCACATAACGCAGCAACAGCCCCATTTCCTGAGCGGCTTCAAAACGCTGCTGCATCTGGTCGTTCAGCGCATCGCCATTTTCGAAGAAGTGATCGACCGACTCGCCTTCACAGCTTTTTGGCACCAGCGACTCCACACGAACCTGATCAGGCTCGATGTCGTAACCCGCTTCACGCGCCAGGATCACCAGTTTACGCATCACGTCCTGCCCGGAGAGATCCACACGCGGATCGGGTTCCGTCAGTCCCTGTTGCCAGGCTTGATCCACCAGCTCGGTGAAAGGCACCGTGCCGTCATACTGCAAAAACAGCCAGGAGAGTGTGCCGGAGAAAATACCGCTGATTGAGAGAATGCTGTCGCCGCTTTCACGAAGATCGCGCACCGTGTGATTCACCGGTAAACCGGCGCCTACCGTGGCGTTATACAACCACTGACTGCCGGTTTTGGCGAAAGCATCGCGGATTTGGCGATAACGGTCAGAGCTTGATGCGCCAGCCACTTTATTGGCGCTGACGACATGAAAGCCGTAGCTGGCAAAATCCAGATACTGGTCGGCCAGCGTCTCGCTCGCGGTGACATCCAGCACCACTAAATCATCATACGGGTGTGCTCGCATCCACAGGAACAGTGACTCTTCATCCTGCTCGACCGCTTCCTCTTCGAAGAAAGCCATCGCGCGGCTGGCCTCCAGTCCCTCATAATTCAGCAGGCTGCGGCGGCTATCTACCACGCCAGCCAGCAGGAACTCGAAACCCGTTCGGGCGGAGAGGATCTCCTGCTCACGTCCAAACAACTCCAACCAGCGGGAACCGATATTGCCTTTGCCGAATAACACCAGCCCAATACGCTTTTCGGCGCGGAACAAAGAGTGGTGCAAACCGCGAATCAAACTTTCGGTCGGCCCCACGCGCAATACGGCTACCAGACTGATACCGTCTTCAGACTGCCAGATAAATTCTACCGGCTGATCTTTCAACTGCTGCCAGAAACGGTGGCTGTGCAGCGGATTGCGGCAAACGCCAGCACCCACCATTGCCACCAGCGCCATTCCTTCTCGCAGCTGAATGCGGCCAGGGATGCCGGCATCCTGCAGCAGATCCAGCGCACTGCTGACCACTTCAGAGGTATAGCAAAGCTGAATCAGATTACGATCGGGATGCACACCGGTTGCCAGCGGTCGCAGTTGCGCGCGCTTCAACAGATGATCAATTTCTTTATGAAGAGAGGCAAAATCATGCTGCGAAGGAACCAGGAACTCAATCAGACAAACGTCATCGTGGCTGGTCACAATCCTTGCACCAGTGCCGGAAGCCAGCACTCGCTCAATGCGGGTTGATCCCTGCTCAGGCTGATAACTACAACGAAGTTGCAGATCGATATCGCTGCCGGAGACGGGTTGCAGAGTACGGGTGTGCAGAACGGGCGCGGCGAGGCGAGCAAGCTCACTGGCTTCATCAAGACGAAGCAGCGGCAGCAAACAGGCATCTTTCACTTTGCGAGGATCGGCACTGTACACGCCAGCCACATCGCTCCAGATGGTCACGCGGGAAACACCAGCCAGCGCACCAATTTGGGTTGCCGAGTAGTCACTGCCGTTGCGACCCAGCAACACCGTTTCCCCGGCTTCATTCCGGCAGATAAAGCCTGTGACCACCAACCGGCGATTTGGATGCTGGATCATCAGCTGCTGCAACAGCGGCCAGGATTTCCCTTCATCCACTTCCGGCTGAGCAGCACGCTCCGCACAGAGGAATTCACGCGCATCCAGCCAGCTGGCTGAGATATCCTGCAGAGTCAGCACGGCAGCCATCAGACGGGCAGACCAGATTTCTCCGTGTCCCACCACTTCGGCATACACGGCATCGGTCATTTTGCCATCCAGCAGGGCAGCGAGTTTTTCCAGATCGTGAATAAACTCAGTAATCAGGCTGTCTGCCTGAGCAGCAGGCAGCAAGCTGGAAATCAGCTCGCTCTGGTAGCGACGCAACGCTTGTTGCACCTGGTGAGCCGATAACCGATCGCTCTGGCTCAACTTCAGCCAGCTGATCAACTGGTTGGTCGTGCTCCCCGCGGCGGAGACCACCATGATATCGCCGGGATGGCTGTACTCCGCCATAATTCCCGCCACTCGCAGGTAACATTTGGCGTCCGCAAGACTGCTACCACCAAATTTATGCAACTGACGCGTACCTGCTGCCACTGCTGACTGACTCATACTTACCTCTCGGCCGCTATCCGGAATGCATTATCCAGATCGGCGATTAAATCTTCGTGGTCTTCAATTCCAACTGACACGCGTAGCAGCGTCTCAGAAATACCTGCGGCGGCACGGGCTTCAGCCGACATACCTGCGTGGGTCATGGTCGCGGTGTGAGAAATCAGGCTCTCTACGCCACCTAATGACTCTGCCAGCGTGAACAGCTCCAGCGCTTTCAGGAAACGACGCAGCGTCTGCTCATCACCATCCAGCTCAAAACTGAGCATTGCGCCAAAGCCTTTTTGCTGACGAACCGCAAACTGGTGGCCCGCATTTTCCGGCAGGGAAGGATGATACAACTTTTTGACCAGCGGTTGTTGCTTCAGGTAATCAACGATTGCCTGCGCATTACGCTGTGCGGCAGCCATACGCGGTGCCAGAGTACGCATCCCGCGCAGCAACAGATAGCTGTCGAAAGCACTGCCGGTCGCACCAATATTATTGGCCCACCATGCCAGTTCTGTGACCAGAGCCGGATCTTTCGCAATGACCGCGCCTGCCACCACATCTGAGTGACCGTTCAGATATTTGGTGCAGGAGTGCAGCACCACGTCAGCGCCCAGCGCCAGCGGGTTCTGTAAAGCCGGGCTCAGGAAAGTATTGTCCACCACGGTAATGGCACCTGCATCAGCAGACGCTTTGCAGATGGCTGCGATATCCACCACCCGCAGCAGCGGATTGCTTGGGCTTTCGATCAGCACCAGCTTTGGCTTTTCTGCCAGAGCCGCTTTCAGCGCTGCTTCATCGCCCTGATCGACAAACTTTACGCGGTACGCACCACGTTTGCTCAGGCTGTCGAACAGACGATAGCTGCCGCCGTAGCAGTCATGCGGGGCTACCAGCAGATCGCCAGGTTTCAGGAATACCGTGCAAACCAGGTTAATGGCTGACATTCCGGTATTGGTCATCACGGCACCGGCACCGCCTTCCAGCTCGGCCAAAGCACGTTGAACCACATCGCGCGTAGGGTTGCCACGGCGTGAGTAGTCATGGGCGCGAGGCTCATTGAAATCGGTAAAATTATAGGTGCTGGAAAGGTGGATCGGCGGGACAACGCAGCCATATTGCTCGTCATCATTCAAACCGCTGCGTACTGCGATGGTTGCCTGTTTACGCGTCATGGTGCATAAATTCCTGACTGGAGAATAAAGAAGAGCCCTAGCATAACAGGGCACAGATAGACGTCAATACATCTGGACATCTAAATGTCTTTGCGTATAGATTGAGCAAAGCGTGAATAACCGTTAAGATTATGACGCTATAGCCGACAGAAAGTTGAGTCAATGCAGTGTGATGGCGACTCACTTCGGGCATAATTAGCCGAATTTCGGTATCTACCCCGATATCAGTGACGAGAACGTCAGAGAATAAGGGTAATTTCAATTTTAATAATGACTAAGGTAACCCATGGCTGAATGGAACGGCGAATATATCAGCCCGTACGCTGAGCACGGCAAAAAAAGCGAACAGGTTAAAAAAATCACGGTATCCATTCCGTTGAAAGTATTAAAAATTCTGACTGATGAGCGGACACGTCGTCAGGTCAATAACTTGCGTCATGCCACTAACAGCGAACTGCTTTGCGAA
Organism: Erwinia sp.; assembly: GCF_049696395.1. GTDB lineage: Bacteria > Pseudomonadota > Gammaproteobacteria > Enterobacterales > Enterobacteriaceae > Erwinia. The sequence continues at coordinate 34,399 of NZ_JBAVTT010000109.1, read as the reverse complement.
GCGTTTCTGCATGCTTTCACCGGCCAGCCTTTGCCAGATGATGTTGATCTGCGTAAAGAACGCAGCGATGAGATCCCGGAAGAAGCCAAAGCGATCATGCGTGAGATGGGTGTAGATCCTGATACCTGGGAATACTAAGCCAGTCTCAAGCTAAAAAAATCCGTGAATGGATAACATTCGCGGATTTTTTTTGCCCTGATTTGCGCAGGCTTATGCCGATCGACAGGCATAAAAAAACCCAGCCTTAGCTGGGTTTTCATCACTTGCGAAACGGAGACCGTCTCTTTCAGGCAACTTACTTGCTGCTGCCAGGCATAGTGAAACGCTTGTTGAAGCGGTCAACACGACCACCGCTAGCAACGTCACGCTGCTTACCGGTGTAGAACGGGTGGCAGTTACCACACACGTCCAGGTTCAGGTCGTGACCCACGGTAGAGCGGGTTTTGATTTCGTTACCGCAAGAACATTTAGCAGTAACTTCAGCGTAATTAGGGTGAATACCTTTTTTCATGGGAAACCTCAGTTAAGGCCGTGTCGCTCTCCCGTGCCAGGATTATTCCTGCACCGGCACCACACGCGGATTAATAATAACAGGTGTTTTGATACCAATAATGCCGTATCAACGGCGGCAAACTATACAGAAAGGTGAGGTCTGCTGCAATCGAATCCGCACATTACGGAAGACACAGTGTACACTATCTCGCTCATAATTTCATCCGGATGATTTCATGCCCGTTGTTCAGGTCGCGCTCCCCGTCCCGCTTGCCCGCAATTTTGATTATGCGTTGCCCTCTCACCTGCCCTTGCCGGTAGCGGGAGCTCGCGTCAGCGTGCCTTTTGGCAAACGCAAAGCGATTGGTGTGGTGGTTGGCACAGCAGAAACCAGCGATTTCCCGCTGGATCAGCTGAAAGCCGTGCATGAAGTACTGGACAACGAGTCACTCTATCCGCCTTCTTTATGGCGAATTCTGCTCTGGGCAGCGGATTATTATCACTATCCGCTGGGTGAAGTGCTGTTTCACGCCATGCCGGTGCTGTTGCGTCAGGGAAAACCCGCGCAGGAAGCACCGATTTACCAATGGTTCCTCAGCGAGTCAGGCAAAGAAACGGCCCCTGAAAGCCTGAAGCGCGCGCCTAAGCAGCAGCAGGCGCTGGCCGCACTGCGTCAGCGCCCTCTCTACCGGCATGAAATCAGTCAGCATGATATTACAGACGCGACATTACAGGCGCTTCGGGCTAAAGGGCTTTGCGACTTACGTGCGCAGCAGCGTGCTCAGCAGGACTGGCGCACCCACTATGCGGTAAAAGGCGAGCGGCTAAGACTGAACACCGAGCAGGCTACCGCCGTTGGTGCGATTCGTAGCGAAGACGATCATTATGCGGCCTGGCTGCTGGCCGGGATCACCGGCTCCGGTAAAACCGAGGTCTATCTCAGCGTGCTGGAGAATGTGCTGGCCAACGGCGGACAGGCGCTGGTGCTGGTGCCTGAAATCGGGCTGACACCGCAAACCATTGCACGCTTCAGAGAGCGATTTGACGCGCCAGTAGATGTGCTGCACTCAGCACTGAACGACAGCGAACGCTTAGCAGTCTGGTTGCGTGCCCGTCAGGGCGAAACGGCGATTGTGATTGGTACGCGCTCAGCACTCTTCACGCCCTTCTCAAAACTTGGCGTGATCATCATTGATGAAGAGCACGATAGCTCCTATAAACAGCAGGAAGGCTGGCGCTATCAGGCTCGCGATCTGGCCGTGTTCCGTGCCCGTCAGGAAGATATTCCCATTGTCATGGGCACCGCGACCCCCGCGCTGGAAACGCTGCATAATGTGCAGACAGGCAAATACCGCCAGCTCAACCTGAGCAAACGAGCCGGGAACGCCCGTCAGGCTACGCAACAGTTGATTGACCTGAAAGGCGTGAAATTGCAGGGCGGACTCTCGCCGATGCTGATCAAGAAAATCAGCCAGCATCTGAAAGCGGATAATCAGGTGTTACTGTTCCTCAACCGTCGCGGTTTCTCACCGGCAATGCTGTGCCATGAATGTGGCTGGATTGCCGAATGCCAGCGCTGCGATCGTTACTACACGCTGCACCAACATCATCGCCAGCTGCGCTGCCACCATTGCGACAGTCAGCGCCCCATTCCGCACCAGTGTCCACAATGTGGCTCCACCAACCTGGTTCCTGTCGGGCTGGGAACCGAGCAGTTGGAACACAATCTGACCGAGCACTTCCCTGACGTGCCGCTGTCGCGTATTGACCGTGATACCACCAGCCGCAAAGGGGCGCTGGAACAACATCTGGCGGATGTGCATCGCGGCGGCGCACGGATTCTGGTTGGCACACAAATGCTGGCTAAAGGTCACCATTTCCCGGATGTGACGCTGGTGTCCTTGCTGGATGTGGATGGCGCGCTTTTCTCCGCCGACTTCCGTTCAGCCGAGCGTTTCGCCCAGCTTTATACTCAGGTTGCCGGACGAGCAGGCCGCGCAGGGAAGCAAGGGGAAGTGATGCTGCAAACGCATCACCCTGAACATCCTCTGCTGCAAACCTTGCTCCATCAGGGCTATGACGCTTTTGCCCAGCAGGCGCTGATCGAACGCAAAACGGTATTCCTGCCGCCGTTTACCAGCCATGCGCTGTTCCGCTCTGAAGACCATGATAATCAGCAGTCCGCTCTGTTTTTACAGCAGTTGCGTAATTTGCTGGAGGCCAGTCCGTTAAAAGACGAAGCGTTTTGGGTGATGGGTCCCGTTCCGGCCCTGCAGCCCAAACGCGGTGGCCGCTTCCGCTGGCAACTGCTGTTGCAGCACCCTTCCCGCGCCGTGTTACAGCGGTTGATTAAAAATTCGCTGCCGCTGATTGGCACCTTGCCACAGGCGCGAAAAGTGAAGTGGACGCTGGATGTCGATCCTACAGAAGGCTAATACAGCCCGACATTGCGGGTAACATCGAAAAAAGTCGCACAAGTCACAATTTTTATGCAAATTAAGTAACAGCCTGTCGTCGCATCTGATAAACATGAGAGTCTGGCCTGCGAAAGGACCTCTCGCGGCCACTTTATAACCAGAACCGTCCCCAAAAAGTCAGGTCAGCTGAGGCTGGCGTGAGGAGAAAAGCGTTGGAGCAGAATCAAGAGACAACAGGCGCGACCATGAAGGACGTGGCTGAGAAAGCAGGCGTATCAACGGCGACCGTTTCACGCGCGCTGATGAACCCGGAAAAGGTCTCTGCCGCCACGCGCAAAAAAGTAGAGGAAGCGGTGCTTGCCGTTGGCTACTCGCCTCACGCTATGGCCCGCAGTGCCAAACGCAGCGAATCCCGCACCATCCTGGTGATTGTGCCGGATATCTGCGACCCCTTTTTCAGTGAGATGATCCGAGGCATTGAAGTGGTCGCCGCCGATCAGGGCTATCTGGTGCTTATCGGCGACTGCGCCCATCAGAATAAGCAGGAAAAATCGTTCCTCAACCTGGTCATGACCCGCCAGATTGATGGCATGGTGTTGTTAGGGTCGCAGGTTCCTTTCGATACTGGTATTGAAGAACAGCGCAACCTTCCACCGATGGTGATGGCCAATGAATTTGCGCCTGAGCTTGAGCTACCGACCGTGCATATCGACAACCTCACCGCGGCCTTTGAAGCCGTCAATCACCTGTTGAAACTCGGCCACAGCCGCATTGCCTGCATTGCCGGTCCGCAGGATATGCCGCTTTGCCAGTATCGCCTTCAGGGATATATCCAGGCTTTAAGGCGTAATGGGTTAGCCGTCGATCCCCACTATATTGTGCGCGGTGACTTTACGTTTGATGCCGGTTCACGGGCGATGAAACAGCTGATGACCCTGCCAAAACCGCCGGATGCGCTCTTCTGTCACAGTGATATCATGGCGCTTGGTGCCATGTCTCAGGCAAAAATCATGGGGTTACGCGTACCCCAGGATATCTCGCTGATTGGCTTTGATGACATTGAACTGTCCCGTTACAGCGACCCACAGCTCACCACCGTTGCTCAGCCAAGATTTAATATCGGCCGGGAAGCGATGTTACTGTTACTTGAACAGCTTCAGGGAAAAACCGTCAACAGCGGTTCCCGCCTGCTGGATTTTGAGCTAAAAATTCGCGGTAGCACGGCACCTTCCCTGCGGGAAAAAGTCTGAAAAGCGAAATATTTCCGCCAACTTAGACGCAATTTTAAGATTCAGCGGATTCTTACGGGGATCCCTGCTGGTCAAACTTCCGGCCCTTGCGTAACATGGCGAGCTGATAGCCGGGTGCGTTACCTTTTGTCCGGCCTCACCTTTCATTGAATATTAGCGGAACGATTAGTGGCACAAAAAGATTACGTAGGCCGCGGGCGTTCGACAGGGACGCGTCGCAAGAAGACCAACAGTCGCACTAAAAAGCGCAGTGGTGGTGGTTCTGGAGTGTCAAAAATTATGGTTGTGCTTGCCGTTGCCGTGCTGGTGACGTTTGTTGGCGGACTGTGGTTTATTGCTCATCATAAAAAAGAAGAAACGCCTGAAATTCCCGCGCACAAATCCGTGGGTAACGGCCTTCCGCCCAAGCCGGAAGAGCGCTGGCGTTACATCAAAGAGCTGGAAAATCGTCAGATTTCCGTTCCTTCACCTGTTGAACCTTCTTCAGGTGGCGAAGTGCAATCCAAAACTCAGCTCACTGACGAACAGCGCCAGCTACTGGAGCAGATGCAGTCTGATATGCGTCAAACGCCAACGCAGCTGAATGAAGTGCCGTGGAACGAGCAAACGCCAGCCCAACGTCAGCAAACCCTGCAGCGTCAGCAGCAGCAAAGTCAGTTGCAGCAGCAGTCACGTATGCCACAGCAGCAGGCTCCGCAGACGACTCGTCCGGCTCCTGTCGCTCCGGTAACACGCGCAACACCGGCACCTCGTGAGCCGGTTAAGCAGCAGCAACCTGCGCCAACTCCGGCACCTGCGCAAACCGCTCAGCAGCCGAAAGCAGAGAGCAAACCGAAAGAGGCAGAGAAGTCTCAGCGCTGGATGGTGCAGTGTGGTTCGTTCAAAGGAACCGATCAGGCAGAGTCGATTCGTGCTCAGCTGGCCTTCGAAGGATTTGAGAGCCGAATCACTACCGGCGGTGGCTGGAATCGTGTGGTAATTGGCCCGTATAACAGCCGTTCTTCGGCTGACAGCACGCTGAAACGCCTGCGCGGATCTGGCCACTCAAATTGTATTCCTCTCGCCTCCGGGGGTTGAAACCCTTCAAAGCCGCCCCATATCTGGTTGCATCAATGCCCCGCAGGTGAACTGCGGGGACATCTTCTGACTGCAACAAGGGGTCTGCCCGTGACAACAATTGTAAGTGTACGACGCAACGGCCAGGTAGTAATTGGCGGTGATGGCCAGGCTACCCTCGGCAACACCGTAATGAAAGGCAACGTCAAAAAAGTGCGTCGTCTCTATAATGACAAAGTCATTGCCGGTTTTGCTGGTGGGACCGCAGATGCCTTCACGCTCTTTGAACTCTTCGAACGCAAGCTGGAAATGCATCAGGGCCACCTGGTGAAAGCTGCCGTTGAGTTAGCGAAAGACTGGCGTACCGACCGTATGCTGCGCAAGCTTGAAGCGCTGCTGGCGGTAGCCGATGAAAATGCCTCCCTGATTATTACCGGTAATGGCGACGTCATTCAGCCGGAAAACGATTTAATTGCCATTGGTTCTGGTGGTCCTTACGCGCAGGCTGCGGCCCGTGCGCTGTTGGAAAACACCGAAATCGGCGCACGCGACATCGTTGAAAAAGCGCTGGGTATTGCAGGCGATATCTGCATCTATACCAACCATAACCTCACTATCGAAGCATTACCGTCTAAAGCGTAAGGATCCCAACTATGTCCGAAATGACTCCGCGCGAGATCGTCAGCGAACTGAACAGATTTATCATTGGCCAGGATAATGCCAAGCGCGCTGTGGCGATTGCCCTGCGTAATCGCTGGCGGCGTATGCAGCTCGACGAAGAGCTGCGCCACGAAGTGACGCCAAAAAACATTCTGATGATCGGCCCGACCGGCGTGGGTAAAACAGAAATTGCCCGCCGCCTGGCAAAACTCGCCAACGCGCCGTTTATCAAAGTTGAAGCAACCAAATTTACCGAAGTGGGTTATGTCGGGAAAGAAGTGGATTCCATCATCCGCGATCTGACCGATTCTGCGCTGAAAATGGTGCGCTCTCAGGCTATTGAACGTAATCGCCACCGCGCCGAAGAGATGGCAGAAGAGCGTATCCTTGATGTGCTGATCCCGCCGGCCAAGAACAACTGGGGCCAGTCAGAAGCCGAAGCTGAACCTTCTGCAGCGCGCCAGTCTTTCCGCAAAAAACTGCGTGAAGGCCAGCTGAATGACAAAGAGATCGAGATCGATCTGGCCTCTTCGTCAATGGGTGTTGAAATCATGTCTCCTCCGGGTATGGAAGAGATGACCAGCCAGCTGCAGTCTATGTTCCAGAACCTTGGCAACCAGAAGCAGAAGCCGCGGAAGCTGAAAATTCAGGACGCGATGAAGCTGCTGATTGAGGAAGAAGCGGCCAAGCTGGTCAACCCGGAAGAGCTGAAGCAGGAAGCTATCGATGCGGTTGAGCAGCACGGTATCGTCTTTATTGATGAGATCGACAAAGTCTGTAAGCGTGGCGAAAGCTCAGGCCCTGATGTCTCCCGCGAGGGTGTCCAGCGCGATCTGCTGCCACTGGTTGAAGGCTGTACGGTCTCTACCAAGCACGGCATGGTGAAAACAGACCACATTCTGTTTATCGCTTCTGGTGCTTTTCAGGTAGCCAGCCCGTCAGATCTGATCCCGGAACTGCAGGGTCGTCTGCCAATCCGCGTTGAGCTGCAGGCACTGACTACGCATGATTTCGAACGCATTCTGACGGAGCCTAGCGCCTCTGTTACCGTGCAGTACAAAGCACTGATGAAAACCGAAGGCGTGGATATTACCTTCACCGAAGACGGCATCAGTAAGATCGCTGCCGCCGCGTGGCAGGTAAATGAAACCGCCGAGAACATCGGTGCCCGCCGTCTGCACACGGTGCTGGAGCGTCTGATGGAAGACATCTCCTATGACGCCAGCGACCTGAACGGCCAGTCGTTCACCATTGATGCCGAGTACGTAGGTAAGCATCTGGATGAGCTGGTTGCAGACGAAGATTTGAGCCGCTTCATTCTGTAATAGCGCAGTAAAATCTTTCGATAAGGAGGCTTCGGCCTCCTTTTTTTATGCCTGAAATTCCCTGCGGCGGCTGCATCCTTGACGTGGAATAACTCTCTGCCTGGTTGCAGGCGATACCATAGCGTGACGTTTTTCCTCAGCCAGGGCTCAGCCGCTATGACGGACAATCTGCACTCGATAACCACAACCTCTTCTTCCCGCGCCTGGCTGGAAAGCCTCCGTTTGCGCACTCTGCCGCTGGCCTGTGCCTCGGTGATGACCGGTTCAGCGCTTGCCTGGTGGCAGGGGCACTTCAATGCTGGCACCGCCTTTCTGGCGTTACTCACCACTGCGCTGCTCCAGATCCTTTCTAACCTGGCGAATGACTATGGCGATGCGCAAAAAGGCAGTGACACACCTGCGCGCATTGGTCCGCTTAGAGGAATGCAAAAGGGCGTTATCAGCCTGCCACAGATGCGTATGGCACTGCTGTTCACCGTAGCGCTGACGGTGATTTCAGGTGTTTGTCTGGTGATCAGCGCCTGCCAGTCGTTCAACGATATCCTGGGGTTTATCGCGCTGGGAGCCGTGGCGATCGTTGCCGCCATCGCCTATACCGTCGGCAAAAAACCTTATGGCTATTTAGGTCTTGGCGATGCCTCGGTGCTGATTTTCTTCGGCTGGCTTGGCGTGATGGGCAGTGACTATCTTCAGTCCCATCAACTCTCTGCGCTGCTGATTTTACCCGCCACCGCTTGTGGGCTGATGGCCGTAGCAGTGCTTAACGTCAATAACCTGCGCGACATTGAAAGCGACCAGCTGCATGGCAAATTCACCCTGGCGGTTCGTTTAGGGGCTTCTGGCGCCAGGCGCTATCATTCGCTGCTCCTGTCGGCTGCTGTGCTTTGTTACGTTCTTTTTGCCCTGCTGGCTTCCCTGAATGCCGCAGGCTGGTTATTCCTGCTGGCAGCACCGCTGCTCTTCAGACAGGCACGCTACATTACTCAGCAGACCTCAGCCGTTGCCATGCGCCCTATGCTGGAAAAAACGGTCAAATCAGCGCTGTTGCTTAACCTGCTTTTCTCACTCGGCCTGGTCCTTAATTAATTGCGATGTGTTTGACTCATCGCAACTTTTAACAATTGATGATTTTGCCAACAGCGGCGAGAAAGCGATATACTTAGTGTTCCTGTGGCAAACAGACGAAACCCCTATGAAATATGATACTTCTGAACTCTGCGACATCTATCACGAAGATGTGAACGTCGTTGAACCGCTCTTTTCAAACTTCGGTGGCCGTACGTCGTTTGGCGGGCAAATCATCACGGTAAAATGTTTCGAGGACAACGGGCTGTTGTACGATCTGCTGGAGGAAAACGGGCGAGGTCGTGTGCTGCTGGTTGATGGCGGCGGTTCCGTTCGTCGCGCGCTGATTGATGCGGCGCTGGCCAGACTGGCTTTACAGAACGAATGGGAAGGCATTGTGGTGTACGGTTCCGTTCGTCAGGTTGACGATCTGGAAGAGCTGGACATTGGCATTCAGGCTATTGCGGCTATCCCGGTTGGGGCCGCTGGTGAAGGAATTGGCGAAAGCGATATTCGCGTCAATTTCGGTGGCGTCACCTTCTTCTCAGGCGACCACCTTTATGCCGACAACACCGGCATTATCCTTTCTGAAGACCCGCTCGATATCGAATAAAAAAAACGGGTGCCACTGGCACCCGTTTCTCTGCTGACCGTTAAATCAGACTTCTTCCATTTTTCCCAACAGGGCGCGCAAACGCTCCTGCCAGACAAGCTGCTCTTCTTTCAGGTGCTGGTTTTCACGCACGACTGACTCGCTATTCCCTGCAGCCTGCTGAACCTGTTGATTCAGGTTGTTGTTCTGCTCTTTCAGCTCTTCAATTTCCATCTGTAACAGGGTGATGGTATCAATCGCCTGTTGTACTTTCGCTTCCAGTTTCTCGAACACTTCAAATGACATTGTAAAAGACCTCTCCTAATCGCCAGGCGTTGATGTTGCCAGCCGCAGATCATGAGGGGATAAGCCGGGATTCCACGGATAACAACGCTTCCCCGATTGTAAGTAGACCAGCGCGGCAAGTCCAGTAGCGAACCCGCACAGGCTGCAGTCTGTAACAATTTTCAGCATAGACCTGGAATCTGCAACATTAGCCCGGCTATAAACAGGGTTATGTTGACGATTTGGGATAAAAAACACCAAATCAAAAAATGAAATGTTGTTTCAGGAAAGCAAAAAGACGCGAAAACGCTCATTTTTATGACGCAGCACACAACTTTTGATTTCGCTATTTCTCGTTTATGCTCGTTAACGATAAATTTACATCAGCCCTACAATAGATTTGGGCGGCTCACGGAGTGAGAAAAAAACGAAGTACAACATTAAACCTCGCCTTCAGGAAATGTCATCATGAGTCAGACAGCAACAAGCACGCTCAAAGGGCAGTGCATCGCCGAATTCCTTGGTGTCGCCACCATTATCTTCTTTGGTGCCGGCTGTGTCGCCGCCATGAAACTGGCTGGTGCAAGCTTTGGTCAGTGGGAAATCAGTATCATCTGGGGAATTGCCGTTGCGATGGCCATCTACCTCAGTGCCGCCATATCGGGCGCGCATCTGAATCCTGCTGTTACCATTGCGCTGTGCCTCTTCGCCAATTTCGAAGGGCGTAAAGTCGTGCCGTATATTCTGGCACAAATAGCCGGTGCCTTCTGCTCCGCAGCACTGGTTTACGGTCTCTACTACAATTTGTTCCTGGATTACGAACAATCGCATCAGATGGTTCGTGGCAGCATTGAGAGCCTCGACCTGGCCGGGATCTTCTCCACCTATCCAAACCCGCACATCAGCGTTGGGCAGGCATTCCTGGTTGAAGCGGTGATCACTGCGGTGATGATGGGCCTGATTATGGCGCTGACCGATGATGGCAACGGCTTACCTCGCGGTCCTATGGCTCCGCTGCTGATTGGCCTGCTGATTGCCGTGATCGGCGGCTCAATGGGCCCACTGACCGGCTTCGCACTGAACCCGGCCCGTGATTTCGGACCGAAAATCTTTGCCTGGCTTGCTGGTTGGGGTAACGTTGCCTTTACCGGTGGCCGTGACATCCCTTATTTCCTCGTGCCGATCTTTGGGCCAATCGTAGGCGCCAGCCTGGGTGCAGTTGGCTATCGCTATTTGATTGCCCGTAACCTGCCAGGCGCTACTGTAGTAAAGAAAGACGAGAAGACGATAGCGCGTGCTGAGCAGCGTAAAGCGTAAGTGCTAACCCTTTACACCATCAGGAATGAATTATGACCATAGAAAAAAAATACATTGTCGCGCTTGATCAAGGGACGACCAGTTCTCGTGCCGTGATCCTGGACCATGACTCCAATATCGTTGCCGTCTCCCAGCGCGAATTTCAGCAAATTTATCCTAAGCCCGGCTGGGTTGAGCATGACCCAATGGACATCTGGGCTTCTCAGAGTTCCACCCTGGTAGAAGTGCTGGCGCACGCAGACATTCGTTCTGACGAGATTGCTGCCATTGGTATCACCAACCAGCGTGAAACCACCATTGTGTGGGAAAAAGAGAGCGGCAAGCCGATCTACAACGCTATCGTCTGGCAGGATCCGCGTACTGCTGACTACTGTGCCAAACTGAAAAAAGAAGGTCTGGAAGAGTACATCCAGCACACCACCGGTCTGGTGATTAACCCTTACTTCTCTGGCACCAAAGTGAAGTGGATCCTCGACCACGTGGAAGGCTCACGCGATCGTGCAAAACGTGGCGAGCTGCTGTTCGGTACCGTTGACTCCTGGTTGGTCTGGAAAATGACTCAGGGACGGGTTCACATCACCGACTACACCAACGCTTCACGTACCATGATGTTCAACATCCATAAGCTGGAGTGGGATCAGCGCATGTTGGATATCCTTGATATCCCGCGTGAAATGCTGCCAGAAGTGAAGTCTTCTTCTGAAGTGTACGGTCAGACCAACATTGGTGGTAAAGGCGGTACGCGTATTCCAATCGCCGGGATCGCTGGTGACCAGCAGGCTGCTCTGTACGGCCAGATGTGTGTTCAGCCTGGTATGGCAAAAAATACCTATGGCACCGGCTGCTTTATGTTGATGAACACCGGTACTGAAGCGGTGACCTCAACCAACGGTCTGTTAACCACTATCGCTTGTGGCCCACGTGGTGAAGTGAACTACGCACTGGAAGGCGCCGTGTTTATCGGGGGTGCTTCTATCCAGTGGCTGCGCGATGAGATGAAACTGATCGGCGATGCAACCGACTCCGAATATTTCGCGACCAAAGTGAAGGACAGCAACGGTGTTTACATGGTGCCAGCCTTCACCGGCCTCGGTGCTCCTTACTGGGACCCGTATGCCCGTGGCGCAATCTTCGGCCTGACGCGCGGCGCGAATGCTAACCACATCATCCGTGCAACGCTGGAGTCAATTGCTTACCAGACTCGTGACGTACTGGAAGCAATGCAAATCGATTCAAACACCCGCCTGCAGTCTCTGCGTGTGGATGGGGGAGCGGTTGCCAACAACTTCCTGATGCAGTTCCAGTCCGACATTCTGGGCACGCGTGTTGAGCGCCCTGAAGTGCTGGAAGTGACTGCTCTGGGGTCAGCTTACCTTGCTGGCCTGGCCGTAGGCTTCTGGTCAGATCTGGATGAAGTGCGTGAAAAAGCGGTGATTGAACGTGAATTCCGCCCAGGCATCGAAACCACGCAGCGTAACTACCTCTACGCTGGCTGGAAAAAAGCCGTTTCTCGCGCCCAGGCGTGGGAAGATCAGGACGATTCGTAAGTCTGAAAGTTGCCCGTAGCCTCCCTGGCTACGGGCTTTTCCCCTCCCCCTTTCCCCTGCTGTGATAAACTTTCCGCCTCAACATTTCCCCGAGGCCAATCATGAAACGAGAACTCGCCATTGAATTTTCACGCGTAACGGAAGCCGCTGCTTTGGCAGGCTACAAGTGGCTGGGACGCGGTGACAAAAACGCCGCAGACGGTGCTGCCGTCCACGCCATGCGCATCATGCTGAACAAAGTGAACATTGACGGCCAGATTGTCATTGGCGAGGGCGAGATTGATGAAGCCCCGATGTTATATATCGGCGAGAAAGTCGGTAGCGGTGAAGGCGATGCGGTGGATATTGCTGTCGATCCAATTGAAGGCACGCGCATGACCGCAATGGGCCAGCCCAATGCGCTGGCAGTGCTCGCGGTTGGCGATAAAGGCACCTTCCTGAATGCGCCAGATATGTACATGGAAAAACTGATTGTCGGGCCTGGTGCTAAAGGCGCGATCGATCTGGCCTTACCGTTGGAAGAGAATCTGCAGCGCGTAGCCCAGGCGCTGCGCAAGCCGTTGTCTGAACTGACCGTCACTATTCTGGCTAAACCTCGTCATGAAGACGTGATTGCTGAATTACAAAAACTCGGCGTGCGCATTTTCGCTATTCCGGATGGTGATGTTGCTGCGTCAATCCTGACCTGCATGCCAGACAGTGAAGTGGATGTGATGTACGGCATTGGCGGCGCGCCTGAAGGGGTTATTTCAGCAGCGGTGATCCGCGCAATGGATGGCGATATGCAGGGTCGCCTGCTGGCCCGTCATTTTGTAAAAGGCGACACGCCGGAAAACCGGGCGCTGGGCGAACAAGAGCTGCAACGCTGTCAGGAAATGGGTATCGAAGCCGGCAAGGTTTTACGTCTGGATGAGATGGCGCGTAACGATAACGTGATTTTCTCGGCTACCGGTATCACCAGCGGCGACCTGCTGAAAGGCATCACCCGCAATGGCAACGTGGCTACCACTGAAACGCTGCTGGTTCGCGGAAAATCGCGAACAATTCGTCGTATTCAGTCGATACATTACCTCGACCGCAAAGACGAAAATCTGCACCCGTTTATTCTGTAATGCCTGATTTGTCCCCTTTCGGACAACGAAAACGGCCCCGGCAGCGTTATGGCTACAGGGGCCGTTTTTTTTCTGCCGTACTGCTGAATCTTACACTGCCTGTGGCTCTGGCCGACGGGACAGTGGCAGCCAGCAAAGCAGAATCAGCAGCGCCATCGCAAACATCAGCATACCAAGGCTGAACTGCCCGGTCTGCGGCAGCAGGGCGGAAAGCCATGCAGCCAGGCCTGACCCCAGATTTTGCAATCCTCCCAACAGGGCTCCGGCAGTACCAGCCATATAAGGCCAGGGTTCCATTGCCCCTGTGGTTGCCAGCGGAAAGAGCATACCAGCCCCAAAGAAGAACACCGCCGCAGGGACAACCAGTGTCCAGATGGTCATCACACCGAACCAGGCAGGGATCCACATCAAGGCGCCGGCAAGCAAGCAGCTGTTCACTGACCACCACATCAACTGGGGAAAGGGCCGATTTTCGCGTCCGGCAAACCAGGCGCCAAAAAAAGCCGCCGGGATGGGCAGAATAAAGAGCAGGCTGACGGTCAGACTGTTCAGACCCAGCACGCCGCCCATCAATACGCCACAGCTGGCCTCGAATACGGCAATGCCGCCCAATGCGCCCATCAGCATAATCAGGTAGCGGATAAAGGTGCCATCAGCGAGCAACGGACGATACCTTGAGAACAACCTGCGTTTTTCTACCGGTGCGGGCCGCGTCTCTGGTAACCAGCGCAGCATCGCCATCCCTACGCAGAAACACAGCAGCAACAGGAAAGCATAACAGGCCTGCCAGCCAAACAGATGCGTCAGCAACGCGCCTATAACCGGAGCCACCAGCGGGCTGACTAAGATCCCCATATTCAGCAGGCTGTTCGCCAGCCTTAACGAGCTTCCGGCGTACAGATCGCGCGGCATGGTTCGGGCCATCACACCAGCCACGCCGGTGCCCAGTCCCTGAATCGCACTGCCCATCACCAGCAGATCGAAGGTTGCGGCATTGAGCGCCACCAACGTTCCCACGCAGAAAATAGCTAACCCCGCCAGGATCACCGGACGGCGACCTATAGTGTCAGACAAAGGACCATACAGCAGCTGGGAGCCGCCATAGGTCATCAGATACGCCGCCATCACACGTTGTACCGCGCCATCACGGACATTAAATGCCTCGGCAATGGTTGCCATCGCAGGCACGTAAATGGTCTGCGCCATCTGCCCAACGGCCACCAGCGCAATCAGCATCATCAGCAGATGCCCGTTTTCAATTTTTCTCATTTTTTCAGCACATTTATCGGCGTTTTGCACGTAATTCAGCAATAACACCAGCAGGAAGGAACTCTATGGCGAGGAAAATATCAGGAATCCCTGACAAAGCGAGGGGGGAGCCGAAAATGGTTTCGCCGCCACTGTCAGAGAAAGCAGGCAGCAGCGTAAATCAATCTGTACGTTATAGTGAGTAGAGGCAGGGAGAATTTGTCGATACGAGCTTTGTCGCCGACAGACACTGGAAAATCCGCCGCTTAGTGGCGAAGATACCGCTAAGCCACCTTGCTCTCACCCCACTTAAGGAGTTGTTTATGGCCGAATGGGTTAACGCCAGGATCAAACAGGTGAACGACTTTACCGACAGTTTGTACAGTCTCATCGTTACCGCCCCCATCGACCCGTTTACCGCTGGCCAGTTTGCCAAACTGGCGCTGGAGATTGACGGAGAACGCGTACAGCGAGCTTACTCCTTCGTCAATGCCCCGAGCGATGACAATCTGGAGTTCTATCTGGTCACCGTACCGGAAGGCAAACTCAGCCCACGCCTGCATGCCCTGAAGCCAGGCGACGAAGTGATGATCACCAAAGAAGCGGCCGGATTTTTTGTGGTGGATGAAGTGCCTGACTGCAAAACGCTGTGGATGCTGGCAACCGGCACGGCAATTGGACCTTACCTGTCAATTCTACAGGAAGGCAAAGGTCTGGATCGTTTTGAAAACATCGTGCTGGTCCATGCTGCTCGCTTTGCGCAGGACCTGAGCTACCTGCCGCTGATGCAGCAGCTGCAGCAGCGTTACAACGGCAAGTTACGGATCCAGACCGTTGTCAGCCGAGAAGAGATAACCGGTTCTCTTACCGGGCGCGTGCCGGCTCTGATTGAGAATGGCGAGCTGGAAGCCGCCGTGGGCCTGCCAATGACCGCAGAAGAGAGCCACGTCATGCTGTGTGGCAATCCTCAGATGGTCAGAGACACCCAACAGCTGTTGAAAGACACCCGCGAGATGCGCAAACACCTGAAGCGTAAGCCTGGTCATATGACCGCCGAGCATTACTGGTAATCAGGTGCTCTGCGGCGTAAGTAATTCACCGGGCTGGCCGCTTTACCGAAGCGGTTTTCGCCCGGCGTGCCGCTAAATGTCCCGAGTTCCAGCGTCATGGTCACCAGGATCAACGTCGGAATAAAACAGTCCAGCGCCCACTGCCAGCTTGCTGGCAACATTTCCCAGTCACGAGCCAGTAACACCCAGGCGAGGATCGGTAACAGCGCCCAATAGCCGGTTTTGTTGCGATCGTGCAGACGCTTTACCACCACCGAGCTGGTTGGCCATAACAGGAAAACTACGCAGAATGCTGCGGTTTGTGTGGAAATAAACCCCCGGTCAGCCAGCCAGAACAGCACCACCATCAGTGCCAGCCAGAGTGTCAGCCAGACCCACAGATCCCGGCGCCCTATTCGGCCTCGCCAGGAAAAACACCACGCTTGTAAGGTCATTTTTATCCCCCAGAACAGCGTCAGGCTTTGACTTTGCCGGTCATTGTCCGTTCTAATCTTGAGCTGAATGTATTGGTTAGGGCTGACGGTATGAATAAAGCATTTTTTTTGGGCATCATGGTACTGCTGACGCTGTCGACAGCCAGAGCAGACGACGCCCCTGCTGCGCAGGATCGCACTGAACATCTGCCTGCGGCTCCCTATCTTCAGGCTGGATCGCCCACCTTTGATATGACTATCGGCCAGTTCCGCGAAAAGTATAATGCTATCAACCCAACGTTACAGATTGCTGAATATCGCGCCATCGATAACCGTGGGGATAAAAGTAATTTGACTCGCGCCGCCAGCAAGATCAATGAAAATCTGTACGCTTCTACCGCGCTTGAGCAAGGAACCGGTAAGATCAAAACGTTACAGATAACCTGGCTCCCGGTTCCCGGCCCGGATCAAAAAGAAGCTCAGGATGAGGCGCGGGCTTATATGGCCGCCATGGAGCGTTTTTTCGAGCCAACGCTCAACGAAGAACAAAGCCTGAAACGGCTGGATGATGTGCTAAACAAAGGGAAAGGCTCGCGCTATTACACCCAGGATGAAGGCGCAGTGCGTTACATCGTGGCGGACAATGGTGACAAAGGTCTGACCTTCGCCATTGAGCCGATTAAACTCGCCCTGGCCACCAACTGACCGTCCGCAAAGATGACAAAAAGCAAAGCCTTTCGGGTTTTTGATCTCTATACTGTCTGGCAGACAACGCTGCCAAGGCAGGGTAATTTAACAGCATCGCGCTAAGCGTGGAGGATATAATGCGACATCCGTTAGTAATGGGTAACTGGAAACTGAACGGCAGCAAGCATATGGTCAACGAACTGATTGCAGGCCTGCGCAAAGAGCTGAGCAATGTTGACGGCTGCGGCGTAGCCATTGCCCCTCCGGTGATGTATCTGGATCTGGCGAAACACGCTATTTCTGGCAGCCATATCGCCCTTGGCGCGCAGAATGTAGGTGTGAACCTGTCTGGTGCGTTCACAGGTGAAATTTCTGCAGACATGCTGAAAGATGTTGGCGCGCAGTACATCATTATCGGCCACTCTGAACGTCGTACTTACCACAAAGAGAGCGATGAATTCGTTGCTGAGCAGTTTGCTGTGCTGAAAGCTGCAGGCCTGATCCCTGTGCTGTGCATCGGTGAAACCGAAGCAGAAAACGAAGCGGGCAAAACGGAAGAAGTCTGTGCACGTCAGATCGACGCGGTACTGAACACCCAGGGCGCTGACGCGTTCAACGGCGTAGTCATTGCTTACGAGCCAGTTTGGGCTATCGGTACTGGCAAATCAGCAACGCCTGCTCAGGCACAAGCGGTTCACAAATTCATCCGTGGCCATATTGCCAAAAAAGACGAAGCAGTGGCCGCTCAGGTTATCATTCAGTACGGCGGTTCTGTTAACGACAAGAACGCAGCTGAACTGTTTGCGCAGCCAGACATCGACGGTGCGCTGGTTGGCGGCGCGTCACTGAAAGCAGATGCTTTCGCGGTGATCGTTAAAGCAGCTGCAGCAGCGAAAAACGCCTGATGCTCTGCCTCCTGCGCTGGTAACAGCGCAGGAATCTTCCCCCTTCAGCCACACTGCTCTACCAGCATTTTTAACCTCAGCGCACTGCCTTCAAATCCCCCTTTCGGCATATTGGTCACGCTAAGAACCAGCCCATAACGACATCTTTCGGCAGTCTGATACCACACGGAAAGCGCTGTCGGTGCCATGCCGTAGGCAAGCGCCTCACGCGCTATCACGCTGTCCCTGGTTCCTGCCGGTAATTCAATGACCACACCCAGCGCCGCGCGAGTCACCTTCGGGAAATGCGGCTGCAAAGCCTGCAACATATTTTCCAGCCGTTCGGCATAGAGCCGCTTCATGCGCCGTAAATGCCGCAAAAAATGCCCTTCCCGCAAGAACTCGGCCACTGCGTTATGCAGCACAAAAGAAGAGGCCGGAGACAGCAAGGCCGTCACGTCACCAAAGCGGGTAGCCAGTCTTTCCGGCACCACCAGATAGCCTAAACGCAGTGAGGGGCTGAGGTTCTTGCTGAAGGTGCCAATATGCAGCACCCGCTCAGTATCCAGTGAAGCCATCGCTGGAGCGGCTCTGCCAGCAAGTTGCAGTTCTCCAAGATAATCATCCTCGATGATCAGGCCCTCTGATTGCTGCGCCCACTTGATCAATTCAGCCCGGCGGGCCAGAGAAAGCGTCATGCCAAGCGGTGCCTGCTGTCCCGGCGTAACCAGCGCTATACGGGCCTCTGGAGCCCGTTTTTTGCCTTCCTCTACAACGATCCCTTCTCCGTCGACAGGAATGCCAACAGGCGTCAACCCGGCCATCTCCAACGCCTTACGTGCCAGCAGGTAACCGGGATCTTCCATCCAGACTTGCTGCTCCCGCAGACCCAACGTCAGGCAGATCAAACCCAATGCACCGGCATAGCCGTTGGTCATTATTATTTGCGAAGCCTGACAGCGAATCCCACGAGTCATCGCCAGATAGCTTACCAGCTGTTCACGCAGCATCACGCTGCCTCGGGGATCGGGATAACTGATCGGCCTTGAAGCCATTTCGCGGGCATGGCGGGTCAGAATGCGTGACCAGACTTTAGCCGGGAAAGCATCATCAGCCGGAACGCCCATCTGGAAGGTCAGCGGGGGCGAATCGAAATCGTGGATAATGTCGAACAGCGGGGACATCACCTTTTGCCTGGTGCCCGCTTTCGCCGTTGCAGGCAGCTGAGCAGAGACAAACGTGCCTGCCGCGCCTTTAGCCACCAGCAGCTGTCTGTCTACCAACATATCGTAGGCATGGCGCACGGTTCCTCTTGCCACGCCGAGCTGGGCAGCGAGATCCCGGCAGGAAGCCACGCGCGCTCCAGCGATCAGTCGCCCTTCACAGATAGCCGCCGTGATCTCATCCCGAATCTGCTCGCTTAGCGTTACTGAGCCTCTTCTGGAGAGCGCAATCTGCACCTCCGCCAACGCAGATGGGCCCCTGTTTTTGTCAATTCCTGGCACTTTTACTGTCCCATCGAAGAAGAGAGAATCATTGTCAGCGCTGGGCTGAAAAGACCCCACACCTGCAAATAACCGTTAAAGGATAAGAGAATGAGCGAACGTATTGATTACATCCAGGTTGCCCCTGCTGGCATGAAAGCCCTTGGCGGCGTGTACAACTATGTTGCGCAATGCGGCCTGCCACAGGATCTGATCGAGCTGGTCTTCCTGCGTGTGTCGGAAATTAATGGCTGCGCATACTGTATTGATATGCATACTAAAGCATTGCACAAAGAAGGCCTGCCGTGGGACAAAATTGTGCTCACTCAGGTCTGGCGTGAAGCGGGCGACTGGTTCTCAACACGTGAGAAAGCGGCGCTGGCTTGGGCCGAATCACTGACGTTAATTTCACAAACTCACGCGCCAGATTCAGTCTTCGCCGACGTTGAAGCCGCGTTCAGTGAAAAAGAGATCAGCGACATGACCATCGCCATTGGACTGATGAATGCCTATAACCGATTGGCGATCAGCCACCGCAAGTTACCTGACAGCGCACCACGCGGTTAAAATCACAGCAGGCTGAACCCTTTTTTCTGTCCCTGGATCATCGCCACCAGCGCTTTTAAACCGGCTGGCACATGGCGATGGCCAGGATAATAGAGCCGCAGGCCCGCAAAAGGCGCCGACCACTCATCCAGCACAGAGATTAGGTTCCCAAGGCGTAAATCCTCAGCCACCTGAAACTCAGAAATAAACGCCAGCCCAATCCCCGCAAGCGCCGCTTCCCGCAGCGTCCGCATATCAGTAAAAATAGCTCTTGAGGGAACGGCCACCTCGATCGCCTCTCCCTGCTTTGTCAGCTCCCAGCGATAAATGCCACCGTGCGACATCCGCATTCCTAAGCCAACATGTTGCTGCAACTCATCAGGAGAGGAAGGCTTACCACAGCGGGTAAAATAGTCCGGTGAACCGACAATACGCATACGCAGATCGCCAGTTAGCGCTACGGCTATCATGTCTTGCGGAACAGACTCGGCGAGGCGGACGCCAGCATCAAACCCTTCGGCAACGATATCTACCAGTCGCGCTTCGCTGACAATTTCCAGCTTCATCTGCGGGTACTGCTGTAAATACGATTTCAAAATGGCGTTGAAGAACAAACTCGCCACTTCTACCGGTACATTCAGCCGCAACGTGCCCGCCGGTTCATTGGCATGGCTGCCAATTTCTTCCGAGGCCTGACGGATCTCATTCAATGCCGGACCGATTCTGTCCAGATAACGAACGCCGGCCTCGGTTAGCGCCACG
Source organism: Erwinia sp. (assembly GCF_049696395.1). Classification (GTDB taxonomy): domain Bacteria; phylum Pseudomonadota; class Gammaproteobacteria; order Enterobacterales; family Enterobacteriaceae; genus Erwinia. The sequence continues at coordinate 14,187 of NZ_JBAVTT010000109.1, read as the reverse complement.
CTCCTCGTTGTCCGGTTAAAAAGTCGAGTTTCCAACCGCGCTTCAAGCCCGGCAACGGCACTGCTCACCGCAGTAGCCGACATTCCCAGTTCGCGGGAAGCCGCGCGGAAACTGCCTCGTCGTGCCACAGCCATCACCACTTCAAGCTCAATCAGACCAGAACGATGCATAAATTATCCTGATTATCGGTACACCCATTACAGGATACACCAGCTTATCAGCACGATGTTCGACTCTTATACTCATTCCAGCCTTTCACTGGAGAAAAAGTATGCAACGCATCAGTCAGATTTATATCAATGGAGAATTCGTCACCCCTCATGGCGAAGAGTGGTTCGATCTTCATAATCCAGCCACTGAAGAGATTATTGGCCAGGTACGCCTTGCCGATGTGGTCGATACCCAACGGGCGATTGCCGCCGCCAAAGCCGCATTCCCTGCCGTTGCAAACACCCGTAAAGCCGAACGGCTGGAATGGCTTAAACGCCTGCAGCAAGCGGTAATGGCAAGAGAAGCAGACCTGCTTGAAGCCATTATCATGGAATATGGCGCCCCGGCCGCGCGCTCCGGTTGGATGGCCGCCTATCCTGCTGTGGTGATTGGTCAGGCGATGGAGGCGCTGGAAGCCTACTCCTTTGAGCAGCAGACTGGACGGGCAAATGTGCTTATGACGCCGGTGGGTGTTGCCGGGTTGATTACCCCCTGGAACAGCAACGCTGGATTCATCTGCGGAAAGCTGGCGGCGGCACTGGCAGCAGGTTGTACAGCGGTAATCAAACCAAGCGAGATGAGCGCCCTACAAACGCAGATTGTCACTGAAGCCCTGCACGCAGCCGGTTTGCCTCCTGGCGTATTCAATATTGTTACCGGCAGAGGTGAGGTGGTAGGGGGAGAGATCAGCCGCCATCCGGATATCGCCAAAATCTCCTTTACTGGCTCAACCGCCGTAGGAAAAGCCATTTTGCGCAATGGCGCGGAGACATTAAAGCGTATCACGCTCGAACTGGGCGGCAAATCGCCAACCCTTTTCCTGGATGACGCCTTGATTGACGAAGCGGTTCCACTCGCCATACAGGCCGGGTTTATGAACAGCGGACAGGCTTGTATCGCGGGGACCCGAATTTTTATCCCTGCCTCACGTAAAGATGAGTTTGAGCAGGCGTTGGCTGAAGCTGTTAATCAAACGGTGTCTGGCGATCCCCGCTCAGCCACTACCGACATTGGACCCATGGTCAGCCAGAAACAGTGGGATCGCGTGCAACATTACATCAACCTTGGCAGCAAAGAAGGTGCACGACTGTTGGCTGGCGGATTAGGCCGCCCGGAAGGAATCGATTGTGGCTGGAATATCCGTCCTACGCTGTTCACCGATGTCACCAATACCATGACGCTGGCGCGTGAAGAAATTTTTGGCCCGGTGTTAAGCGTGATCACCTATAGCGATGAAGCTGAAGCTATTAAGCTGGCGAATGAGACGGACTATGGACTTAGTGCTTTAGTGCTTGGCGCGGATGTTGAAAGAGCCGAACGCGTTGCCAGACAAATCGAATCCGGACGTGTATTGGTTAACACGCTGTTTCATGAACCCAAAGCGCCCTTTGGCGGCTTCAAACACTCCGGACTGGGTCGCGAAATGGGTCGTTGGGGGCTGGAAGCCTTTCTTGAACCTAAGTCACTGATTATCAATTAGCTCTCCGCCTCTCCCTTCCTCTGACCGCGCCACCCTCACGGCGCGGTATCAATGTTACTAATTTCGTTTGATTTTTCATTCTCATTTTTAATCTTTAAACAATTTTTTAATTTACTGGTAACAATGGTATATTTCTATCGCTTTGATCATTTTCAATACATTCGTTTTAATGTGTGAATTTGCTTAAAAATTACCCTGGAAAAACGAGACAGCAAAACGAGCTCCTCAGAAGCCGAAACTGTTTCACCTGCTTACCATGTTGATGATTCAACAGACGGAGAAGTCGCCTCATGCGAAATTTAGCAGTACGCCTGGCTGGCTGGTTCAACGCAATAAGTTTGGCAAAATCGGTAACGGCTGAAGAAGAGAAAAATGACGTCGATGTGTTATTGATCGGCGGCGGTATCATGAGCGCCACGCTCGGCACCTATTTACAGGAGCTTGAGCCCACGTGGCGTATTGGCATGGTTGAACGTCTGGACAGCATCGCTGAAGAGAGTTCAAACGGCTGGAATAATGCAGGTACGGGCCACTCCGCGCTGGCAGAGATGAACTACACCCCAGAAAAAAGTGACGGCTCGATAGAGATCAAAAAAGCCGTGGAAATCAACGAATCCTTCCAGATTTCCCGCCAGTTCTGGGCCTATCAGGTACAGAAAGGCAACCTGCATACCCCACGCAGCTTCATTAATAGCGTGCCGCACATGAGCTTTGTCTGGGGCGACGACAATGTCGAGTTCCTGAAAAAACGCTTTGCAGCCTTACAGAAGAGCACGCTTTTCCGTGGCATGGAATATTCAGAAGACCCGGAACAAGTCAGGGACTGGGTTCCGCTGATGATGGAAGGCCGCGAAGTCACAGACCGCGTCGCTGCAACCCGTATCATGAGCGGTACCGACGTGAACTTCGGCGAAATTACCCAGCAACTGGTGGAGTCGCTGCAGAAAAGCGCACAGTTCTCGCTCAAAACCAGTCATGACGTTCGCGATATCAAACGTAATGAAGATGCCAGCTGGAGCGTTACCGTCGCAGACCTGAAAAATAACGGTCAGGAAAAAACGCTGCGCGCGAAATATGTCTTTATTGGGGCTGGCGGGGCTGGCCTGACGCTGTTACAAAAATCGGGCATACCAGAAGTGAAAGACTATGCTGGCTTCCCGGTAGGCGGCGAGTTCCTGGTGGCCGAAAACCCAGAAGTGGTGAAACGTCATCTGGCGAAAGTCTATGGCAAAGCTTCTGTAGGCGCGCCACCGATGTCGGTTCCGCATCTTGATACTCGGATGCTGGACGGCAAACAGACGCTGCTGTTTGGTCCTTTCGCCACCTTCTCAACCAAGTTCCTGAAGCAGGGTTCGCTGTTTGATATGTTTGGCTCACTGACATCTTCCAACATTAAGCCGATGCTGCACGTTGGCCTGAGCAACTTCGATCTGGTGAAATATCTGGTCGGCCAGGTGATGCTGACCGATGACGATCGCCTGAAGGCGCTTCAGGAGTACTTCCCTGAAGCCAGAAAGGAAGACTGGCGTCTGGTGAAAGCCGGCCAGCGCGTGCAAATTATCAAGAAAGATGCTGAGAAAGGTGGCGTGCTGAAACTCGGTACCGAAGTGGTTACCTCTCAGGATGGCACTATTTCCGCCCTGCTGGGTGCCTCTCCGGGCGCATCAACCGCGGCACCAATCATGATCGACCTGATGGCCAAAGTCTTTGAAGACCGGTTCTCCTCAAGCGAGTGGCAGGCGAAGCTGAAAACAATGATCCCTTCGTATGGCAGGAAGCTGAACGGCAACGTGGCCGCTACCGAGAAAGAGCTGGCTGACACCAGTCGCATTTTGCAGTTGGATTACACCCCAACCTCAGCAGCGAATGATGAAGCAGAAGAAGCCAATGCAGCGGTGATCGGTAAGTAATTACGGCTCACGTCAGGCAAAAATGGGCGGCTGAAAGGCCGCCTTTTTTTTCAGGGGTGAATCACTTCAATCACCATCCACAACGTTGTCGCCATCAGCGATAACGCCATCACCGTATTGAATAAACGCAGTTTCCACGGCACCTGCAGATGTTTCCCCAGCCGATCTCCCATTGCCGCCCAAATCAGAATGCAGGGCAGATTCAACGCCATAAACCCAATCATCACCGCGAGGATACCGCTGCTGGCGGTGTACATCAGCGCGACGTTGGTCGCCATCAGCCAGGCTTTGGGATTGATCGCCTGGAACATCGCCCCACCCAGCAGCGTCATCGGCTGAGCTTTCTCGCGTAATTCTGGCGCACCGCTGCGGAAAATCTTCCACGACAGCCAGAGCAGATAAGCCGCACCCAGCAGCGTTAATGGCAGGCGAATGGCACTCATCCACACCAGCAAGACCTCCAGCAGTAACCCCGCTATCGCCGTCTGGATCGCGCAACCAATCATAATCCCCAACAGCATCGGCAGCGTTCTGCGCATGCCAAAATTGACGCCGGACGTCGCCAGCATCAGGTTGTTCGGCCCAGGCGTAATCGACATTACGGTGACATAACTGAAAAAAGAGGGATCAAGCATGGTCAGTTTCCTGCTGGTGAATGAGAACACCATGGTAGAGCGGACAGGCAAATGGTAACAGATTCAGAAATGCACTATTGTAATGAGTACAATGTCGAAATGACTTTCACTGTACCCATGACCAAGGCAGGCGACTGTGTCCATTGTCGAATCCCAGGAAAGCACCCTTTATCATCAGCTGGCGGAATCGCTGGCAGAAGCCATTCATAACGGCACTTTCCTGCCTGGCAGCCGCCTGCCCGCGATACGTCGCTGTGCCAGTAATCATCAAGTCAGTATCAATACTGTGCTGACTGCCTATCGGATCCTTGAAGATCGTGGCCTGATAGAAGCACGTCCTCAGTCAGGTTATTACGTCCGGGGAATGTTGCCTTCGGTGAAAACCAGTGGCGACCGTCGGGCTAAAGTCCGCTCCCCAAGCAGTGAGAAACTGGATCTGATTGAAGCAGTTTTCGCTGCGCAAAATCATCCGGACTACACCAACATCTCATTAGCCTGCCCGCAGAATAGCGATTTTTTTCCCACGGCAAAAATCAGCCGCATCATGGCTTCGCTGTTACGCCGGGAACCGGATTTGATTGGCCGCTATGCTTTACCCCCCGGCAGCGAACGCTTACGCCGGGAAATTGCTAAACGCTCGATGAACCTGGGGATGACGCTGGCCACCGAAGACATCACGTTAACCCACGGTTGTATGGAAGCGTTGCAGCTGGCGCTGAGAACGGTCACCAAACCTGGTGATTGTGTAGGCGTCGAAACACCAACCTATTTTTACCTCTTCCCGCTACTGGCGAGCCTTGGGTTAAAAGTGCTGGAAATCCCTACCGACCCGCAACACGGGATGTCGCTTGATGCGCTGGAATTGCTGCTGCAGGAAAAGCGCCTGCAGGCGATTGTAGCCATGCCCAATGTGCAGAATCCCCTGGGCTGCACCATGAAGCTGGCCGACAAAAAACGGCTGGCAAAGCTGGTTAACCGTTACCAGGTCCCGCTACTTGAAGACGGTTTGTACGGCGAACTGCAGTTTTGCTGGCCACTCGCGCCTTCAGTGAAAGCCTTTGATACGCAGGGTTGGGTGCTGTACTGCGCCAGCTTTACCAAAACGGTGGCACCGGACTTCCACATTGGCTGGATTGCGGCAGGACGCTTCAGCGCGCAGCTGGCGAGACTAAAATCCGTCTCATCGCTGGCTGAATCACGCTTGTTATCAGAAACGCTGGGCCATTTTCTGGAATCAGGGGGATACGATCATCATCTGCGCACTATGCGCCGCCGCTACGCTGGGCAGCTGGATGAGGCCAGAGGCATTATCGCCCGCCATTTTCCTCAGGGTACTCAGGCAACGCTGCCCAGCGGTGGCTTCGTGTTCTGGGTAGAGCTGCCCGCGAAAGTGGATACCGTCGACCTGTTTCATCGGTTGCTACAGGAGAAGATTTGCCTGACGCCCGGTGCGCTTTATACCTTAAGCGATCGCGGAAACAGCGCGCTTCGGCTCTCCTGCTGTTATCCCTTTGATGAACGCTATACCTGGGCACTGAAGCGAACCGGCGCGCTGGCCTGTGAACTTAGCGGGCTTGAAGCGGGCATCGGCTGAGATCAGGGTGTGCCGTTGCGGCCATAGGTCGCGTAGCCTTTGCGCTGAGTCAGACGCTCATAATAAGCACGAACTGCCGGTAAGTCAGGATGGTCAAGCGGAGTTTCATACCAGCGGTTGACGGAAAGTCCTACGGGAACGTCAGCCAGCGAGAACTCTTTGCCCGCGACATAAGCGCCCGTCCGTTCCAGCTGGGCATTAAGAATACCCATGGTATGCGACCAGCCTTTACTGGCTGCGGCCAGCAAACGGGGATCCTGATGCGCAGGAGAGTGACGAACCAGCGACATAAAAGCATAGCGCCAGGAGGTGTTCAGCTCGGTTGCCTGCCAGTCAATCCACTGATCGACCGGCGCACGAGCGCGAGGATCTTCGGGATACAGCCAGCCGCCGCCATAGGCATTCGCCAGATAACGGATGATGGCGTTGGATTCCCAAAGGATGAAATCGCCTTCCTGAATAACCGGTATCAGGGCGTTGGGATTGAGGTTTTTGAACGCAGCATCCTGGGGGGATTTAAATCCTTCGCCCCAGTCTTCCCGGCGGAAGGCAATGTCCAGCTCTTCACAAACCCAAAGCACTTTGCGAACGTTGATTGATGAGGCTCGTCCCAGTATTTTCAGCATAGTTCCGTCACTTTTTTGTGCAGGGTTAGGCTATTAATACCCATATTCGATGAAGCTGACAATGGCTAACCCCTTGTTGCCTCAAGATTGTGATTACTGCCGGCTTCAACAGGTCATTTTCCGGCTACTCTTGCAACATGCCCACCAGAAGGACTTTAGTGATGACACAGTTACGTGCATTTAAACAGGTTGATGTCTTTACCTCCTCCCCACTCAATGGTAATCCGCTGGCGGTCATTATCGATGCCAGCGGCCTGAGCGATGAGCAGATGAAGGCCATTGCCAGCTGGACCAATCTGTCAGAAACCACCTTTGTTCTCCCGCCAACGGATCCGGCAGCAGACTATCGGGTACGGATTTTCACCCCAGATTTGGAACTGCCGTTCGCCGGTCATCCGACCCTTGGAACAGCCCATGCATTGATTGAATCTGGCGTGCCGTTGAACACTCACGGAAAGATAGTGCAGGAGTGCGGGATTGGCCTGGTCACTATTAAGATTGCCGCCGATGGCGCGCTGGCGTTCGCCGCGCCGGAAGCCACGTTGACAGAGTTCAGCGATGCGCCGTTGAGCAGCGCCCTGAACAGTGATGCGCTGGAAACTAAACTGCCGGTCATGGTGGCAGATATGGGGATACGCTGGCTGCTGGTGCCGATGCAATCCGCTGAGGCCGTTCTGGCTATCAAACCCAATATCGTGGAGTTTGAGCGGCTGTTGCGTAAGGCCCAGGTGAATGGCGTGATGCCGTTCGGGCCGCTGGACGGGATGCCCGAGCAATATGAAGTGCGAGGGTTGCTGGTCGAGAATGGCTCCTTCACCGAGGATCCGGTAACAGGCAGTGCTAACGCCTGCCTGGCACGCTATCTGCAGGCGCAGGGCGTAGAGCTGGACTATCGGGTACGTCAGGGAACCGCAATGAAACGCGCTGGCAGGCTAAGCGTTACCTACGCAACAGATGGCGTGTGGATTGGCGGACAAACCGTGACGGTTATCGACGGGACGCTCAAGGTCTGATCACTCTAACTGAGCGCCGCTTTCTGTGTGTGAATGCAGAGAGCGGCGCCAGAGGCTTATATAAACATGCCGCCCGAAGCCTCAATACGCTGACCGTTGATCCAACCGCTTTCGTCACTGAGGATCTGCGCTACAGCGTTGCCGATATCATCAGGTAAACCTACCCGTCCCAACGCCGTTTGCGAGGCAACAAAAGCATTCACTTCCGGATTATCCCGCACCATCCCACCGCTGAAATCTGTGGCTATCGCGCCTGGTGCCAGGATGTTCACCGCAATTCCCCGTTTGCCCAGCTCTTTGGCCTGATACCGGGTCAACACTTCCATCGCCCCTTTTACCGAAGCATAAGCACTGGACCCTGGCAGGCTGAAACGGGCAAGTCCGCTGGAAATATTGAGGATGCGTCCGCCGTCCACCAGCAGCGGCAACAGCTTCTGCGTGAGGAAAAATGGCCCTTTGAAATGGACATTTACCATCTCATCAAACTGCTCTTCCGTGGTTTCGTCAAAACTGGCGTGAAGTCCCGTCCCGGCGTTGTTTAATAAATAATCAAAACGCTCTCTTTGCCAGATCGTTTTTAGCTGGTTCTGCACTTCAGTGGCAAAGGCCGCGAAGCTTTTACTGTTACCCACATCCAGCTGAAGCGCCACGGCACGGGCTCCCAGCGCTTCAATGCGCTGTACAACTTGATCGGCTTCCGGCTGCTTACTGCGGTAGGTCAAAATGATGTCTACGCCTCTTGCGGCCAGTTTCAGGGCGGAATTCTCACCTAAACCCCTGCTTCCACCGGTAATCACTGCGATTTTAGAATGCATTTTCTTCTCCAGTCTGTTTCTGTGGACAAAAAACAGGATATTACCTTCGTTCTGATCTATAAATGTCCTGAATGACGCTTCACTGTTTCATTCTGGATAACAACAGGCGCAAAAATGGATAAAATTCACGCAATGCAGGTATTCGTCAGGGTAGCGGAGTTGCAGAGTTTTACCCGGGCTGCAGATAGCCTGGGTTTACCTAAAGGCAGCCTCTCTCGTCAGCTTCAGGCGTTGGAAAACAGCATGGGTACGCGCTTACTGCACCGCACCACCCGACGAGTGCAACTGACTCAGGATGGGCTGGTGTATTACGAGCGCTGCCGGGATGTCTTAGCCACGCTTGAAGAGATGGACTCGTTATTCCAGCACGATCCCGCCACGCTCAGCGGCCGGTTACGGGTAGATATGTCGGTAAGCCTTGCCTGTAATTTCATCCTGCCTTTGCTGCCACAATTTTTGCAGCAGTATCCGGGTATCGAGCTGGAGCTGAGCAGCAGTGACCGGCGGGTAGATGTGATACGTGAAGGCTTTGACTGCGTGATCCGTGGGGGCACGCTGGGTGACTCGGGGCTGATCGCTCGTCCGTTGGGGAAGATGACCCAGATAAACTGCGCCAGTCCTGACTATCTGGCCCGGTTCGGCACTCCGCAGACGCTTGACGATCTTGGCCAACACGCGATGGTGCATTACAGCCAACAGCTGGGCGTTCATCCACAGGGATTTGAGTACTGGGACGGCAAAACCACTCGCTTTATCCAGACGGGTGGATCGATCACCGTTAACAACACGGTGACTTACCAGGCCGCCTGTCTGGCTGGGTTAGGCATTATTCAGGCACCGCTGGCCGGGATGAAGGAGGCACTGGCGAACAAAACGTTGGTCGAAGTGCTTCCCCATTTTCGGGCTGAGCCGATGCCCATTTCGCTGATTTATCCCCATCGCCGTAACCTCGCCCGACGGGTGCATGTGTTTATGGAATGGATCACTCAGACGATGAAAAATTACGTTGCCTGACTGCGAGACTATAATTTCAGGCAGCTACATTCATTTGAAGGACACGAAGAAGGTGACATGAAGGAAAACCACTCCGCTGAAACGCAGCAAGAAGAAAAACCGCTGATCAATATCAAGACTGGCAATCACACCGTGGATAAATCCATTACCCGGGTATCGCGGCTGGTTAGCTGGTTCCAGGCCATCCCCGCCGTGGCGCATTTCCTGCGTGCCGGTGAACGCTTTAACGATCGCCTGGGCAGCCAGTTTGGCGCGGCCATCACCTATTTCTCCTTTCTGTCGCTGATCCCCATTCTGATGGTGTCTTTTGCCGCTGTCGGTTTTGTGCTGGCTTCAAACCAGGACCTGTTGACCCAATTGATCAATAAGATCGTGGACAACATCAGCGATCCTACGCTGGCCTCAACGCTGAAAAATACCGTTAACACGGCGATTCAACAGCGAACCACTGTCGGGCTGACCGGTTTGTTCCTTGCACTCTATTCTGGCATCAGCTGGATGGGGAACCTTCGCGAGGCTATCCGCGCTCAGTCGCGCGATGTGTGGGAAAGAAACAAGCAGGATAAAGAGAAAATCTGGTTGAGGTATTCGCGCGACTTTATTTCTCTGACCGGGCTGGTGTTGGCGCTGATCATCACCCTTTCACTCACCTCAATTGCTGGAGCGGCGCAGGACCTCATTGTTCGCTCGCTAGGTCTGGAAGGAATCGAGTGGCTGAAACCGGCGATGACGCTCATCGCTCTGTCGATTTCGATTCTGGCTAACTACCTGCTGTTCCTGTGGATTTTCTGGATCCTTCCACGGCATAAACCGCGTAAGAAAGCCTTATTCCGCGGGACATTGCTGGCGGCTATCGGTTTTGAAGTCATCAAATTCATCATGACATTGACCTTACCTAAGCTGGCGTCTTCCCCTTCCGGGGCTGCGTTTGGTTCGGTCCTTGGCTTAATGGCCTTTTTCTACTTCTTTGCGCGCCTGACGCTGTTCTGCGCCGCCTGGATTGCTACGGCGAAGTACAAAGACGATAAACCCATCGAGCCAGCGACTGACAAAGCCTGACGCTTCTTCTTAAGGGCAGCCTGTGTTGCCCTTAAGATTTCAGAATGCTGCAGCTGTGATCCTGTAGCTCCTCGGCAGACCCACGGTTTAGCATCAGCAGATTGCGCTTGATCACCATCATCACGCGACGGCCATCCGGCAGCGCAGCAACGGCAATGCCGTATTTGTACATCTCTTCCCGTGCACCGGGCAACTCCTTAGCGATACGCAGGAAAGGACTCATTTTTTTGATCTCATCCCGCGTCACTGCCCGCACCTGATAAGTATGGCCAGACAACTGTTCAGATTGCCACAGGCTGGTGAGTTTCGGGCTCAGGCTGTCCAGCTGTTGGCGAATATCCCGGCGTAGACAGGAGATATGAATATGCAGCTGATTCTGTGTTCTTCCGCGCTCTGAATTAATGCTCAAAGCGACTGCGCTGTCATCAATAGGTGCGCCGCGTTTCTCTTCCATGAAATGACGTGAGCGCCAGGCTTCAGCAAAGAAATTAGGTGTGGCAGGATTGAGTAACACCGGACTTTCAATACCGGTTATTTTTTCCACCGGCATTAATAAAAACTGCAGAGGACCCACGCGGTCTTTCATGACAACATAACCATTGCGTAAGTCGACCTGACGACAGGGCGTAGGATCGTTATTCTGATTTTGGTTAGGCACACATTTTTGACTGACAATTTTCCATAGCGCGTCCGAATTGTTCTTATAATTCAACGCTATCGAGGCACAGCCCGCCGTCAAAATTACCCCAGCTACACCCACTAAAATCAGGATCCGCTTTCGCCCCTGCATCATTGAAACCTCTGCTCATAATCTGCTCGTAATGTAAACGAATTACGGATAAAGATCATGTCAAATAATCAATCGCGGTGACCATTTTTCTGGGCGGAAATAAATCGACTTAAGTCTGTGTCTGGAAAGGGTAAGGAAGGCGTAAATAAGCGATTAAGGGCGGGGATAAGGCAAATCAGGCGGTGAAGGGTTTCACCGCCTGGTAAGAATTAATCGGGTTTCATGATCTGATCGTAAGTGCCACCATCGGCAAAGTGCGTTTTCTGGGCCTGAGTCCAGCCGCCAAACTTATTATCAATGGTAAACAGTTTCACCGGCGCGAAGGTGCTGGCAAACTTCTTAGCCACTTCAGGATCACGCGGGCGATAATAGTTTTCCGCGGCGATAGTCTGGCCTACTGGTGAATACAGGTATTTCAGATACTCATCTGCCACTTTGCGGCTTTCACGCTCATCAACCACTTTATCCACTACCGAAACGGTAGGTTCCGCCAGAATTGATTCACTCGGCGTCACGATTTCGAATTTGTCTTTACCCAGCTTATTTACCGCCAGATAGGCTTCATTTTCCCAGGCAATCAACACATCACCCAGTCCACGTTCTACGAAGGTATTGGTCGCAGCACGAGCGCCTGAATCCTGCACCTCAACGTTTTTATACAGGGCTTTCACATAAGCCTGAGCTTTAGCCTGATCGCCATGGTTCTGATCCAGAGCCCAACCCCATGCCGCCAGATAGTTCCAGCGAGCACCGCCTGACGTTTTAGGATTCGGGCTGATGACCGAAACGCCTGGTTTGGTTAAATCACCCCAGTCGTGGATCTGCTTTGGGTTCCCTTTGCGGACAAGGAAAACGATGGTAGAGGTGTAAGGAGCAGAGTTGTCTGGCAGACGTTTAATCCAGTTTTTGTCGATACGGCCGCGTTGAGCAATAGCATCCACATCGGATTCTAACGCCAGCGTAACTACATCAGCACGAATACCATTGATGACCGAAGTGGCTTGCTTACCGGAGCCCCCATGCGACTGACGGACCACAACATTGTCGCCAGTTTCCTGTTTGTAATGCGCGCTGAACGCTTTGTTGTATTGTTCGTACAACTCACGAGTTGGATCGTAAGAGACATTCAGCAGCTGGACATCTTTCGCCAGGACGCTGGTTGAAGCCAGTAACAGGGTAAACCCCACACTCCACTTATTCATCACACTCTCTCCCAAAGGTTTTTTGCTGTAAGAGAGCCTGACACAAACCTATCCATGATTTAAAGAATTAAAAAAAAGCTTTAATAACCTAATGGAATATAGACCGGCAGTAAAAAGGCGCTGTGCTTCAGCGCCTTGTTTTCTCTTAATAAAGCTTTTTGGCGGTATCCAGCCAGTCACCTTTGAAAGGACGCTTCATATTTTCAATCGCATCAATGATGTCGTGGTGCACCATCTTCTCATTCTGAATCCCCACACAACGGCCGCCGTAACCCTGCAGCAGCAACTCAATAGAGTAGGCGCCCATACGGGAAGCGAGGATACGGTCGTAAGCTACCGGCGCTCCGCCGCGCTGGATATGTCCCAGCACCGTTGAGCGGGTTTCGCGCTTGGTTTCTGTTTCGATGTATTTCGCCAGCTCATCGATATCGCAGATGTGCTCGGTAATCGCCACGATAGCGTGCTTTTTCCCTTTCGCTATGCCGGCTTTGATCTCTTCTACCAGCTCTTCGCGGGTATAAGGTATTTCTGGCAGCACGATAAATTCACACCCGCCAGCGATAGCTGCGGCCAGCGTCAGATCGCCACAGTAACGTCCCATGACTTCAACGATTGAAATACGTTGGTGAGAAGAGGAGGTATCACGCAGGCGGTCAATGGCTTCAACTACCGTTTCCAGCGCAGTGAAGTAGCCAATGGTGTAATCCGTTCCGGCTACGTCATTATCAATCGTGCCCGGCAGACCAATACAAGGGAAGCCCATCTCAGTAAGACGTTTGGCTCCCATATAAGAACCATCACCGCCAATCACGACCAGCGCATCAATGCCGCGCTTTTTCATGTTCTCAATGGCAACGGTGCGAACGGCATCTTCACGGAACTCAGGGAAACGCGCAGAGCCCAGGAAGGTGCCGCCACGGTTAATCATGTCAGACACGCTGTAACGGTCCAGATTGGCCATGCGATCTTCATACAGACCAAGGTAACCATCATAAACGCCACACACTTCCAGGCCTTCACTCAGGGCGGCACGGACCACGCCTCTGATGGCTGCGTTCATTCCCGGCGCATCGCCGCCACTTGTCAGTACACCGATTTTTTTAATCATGACAACCTCTGAACTTGTTGATGCAAAATTAGAATTCTGAGCGCCGTGGAAGGTCGGCGCATAAGGCGAGCTTACCCACTAATGATGGCAATAGTATATCAAAGCCAGGCAGCTGAATTGATTCAGGTCAGTCATCATTTAGCTATTTTTTTTGCGCCGCGTCACGTTTTTCACATTCATTACGCTAACCCGTTTATTTCCCAAAGAATTATAGATCAAGTCCCCGCGCCCGTTCAGCCGGAACCACCGAGCAGGGATCCTGATGAATGATCACATCCGAACCAGGAAACCGACTTAACAGAGCCTGTTCAACGTCTTCCGCCATTTTATGCGCCTGAACAAGGGGTAAATTATCGTCCATCTCCAGGTGCAACTGGATAAAACGGGTTGGGCCAGACTGGCGGGTGCGGATATCATGCGCCCCCTGAACGCCTGGCCAGCTTGAGGCGATATCGATGATCGCCTGACGATCTTCATCAGGTAAAGCCCGGTCCAGCAGCGCCTGTACGGCTTCATATCCCATCCGCAATGCGCTGTATAAAATCCACACGCCAATCCCTAACGCAAAAAGCGCATCGGCACGTTTAAAGCCATACCAGCTAAGCCCCAACGCCAGCAGAATCGCCCCGTTCATAATCACATCGGACTGGTAATGAAGCATATCGGCACGGATAGCCACGCTGCGAGTACGCTTGACCACCCACCGCTGGAACGCCACCAACACCAGGGTA
>NZ_JBAVTT010000108.1:0-23249 GCF_049696395.1 Erwinia sp. | reverse complement strand
ACTCTCCTCAGCCAAGGTAAAATCAATGTCATTACAAGAGATCATTAAAAATGAAAGTGTTGAAGATTTTGTCACATTTTTTGGCCTATTCATGGATTATCCCAGGATAGATAGACTGTATACCTATAACCGGTTCGAAGTGATAGAAAACAGTGGACTATTAAATATATTTACAAAATTATTTAAGAGCGAGGTATTTATCGATGAAAAAGGTAAAGTAGCGAAAGGTCCAAACTGGAAAGAGCCGAAATTTGTCACTGATAAAAAATATGACTTGAGTGAATTTATTTAAGACGTGCTCTCCTACCCACCTGACTGAGTCATGATCCCTTGACATAAAAAAAGCGCGGTCGCCCGCGCTTTTTTATCACCTGCAATGCAATCAGGCTTTGGCTAATTCTGCCTCTGGACGTTTCAACACCGCGTAAGACAGACCCGCAACGGCAGTCCCGATGATGATCGCCATCAGATAACCGATGACCGGGGTAATCGCGCCAGGGATCAACAGCACGAACAAACCACCGTGCGGAGCCATCAGTTTGGCACCCACCGCCATCGAAATAGCGCCCGTCAGTGCGCCACCGATGATACAGCAAGGCAGTACGCGCATCGGGTCACGGGCCGCGAACGGGATAGCCCCTTCAGAGATAAAGCACAGACCCAGAACCAGCGCTGCTTTACCACCTTCCTGCTGTCCTTTGTTGAACTTACGACGGGCAACCAGCGTAGCCAGACCCATCGCCAGCGGTGGCACCATACCGGCGGCCATAATCGCTGCCATTGGCGCGTAAGTCTGCGAACTCAGTAAACCAACACCGAAGGCATAAGCCACTTTGTTCACCGGACCGCCCATGTCGGTACACATCATGCCGCCAAGGATTGCGCCCAGCAGGATGGCGTTCGCCGTTCCCATGTTCGCCAGCCAGTGAGTCAGGCCTTCCATGATTTTCGCTACCGGCGTACCCACCACGTAGATCATCAGTAAACCGGTGATCAGGCTGGCAACCAGCGGAATAATCAGGATCGGTTTCAACGCTTCCATACTCTGCGGAAGTTTGAGTTTACTGCTGATAAATTTCGCAGCGTAACCGGCAATGAAACCGGCGATGATCCCGCCAAGAAAACCAGCGTTGATGCTGGTCGCCAACATCCCGCCGATCAGACCAGGCGTCAGGCCCGGACGGTCAGCAATCGAGAAGGCAATAAAGCCTGCCAGTACCGGCACCATCAGGGCAAAGGCGCTACCGCCGCCGATCTGCATCAGTGCGGCTGCCAGCGTACCCTGCTCTTTAAACGCGGTGATACCAAAGGCGAAGGACAGTGCGATACTCAGCCCCCCCGCAACGACCATTGGCAGCATGTAAGACACGCCGGTCAACAGGTGACGGTAAGCGCCTGCGCCCTGTTTCTTCTCTTCAGATGAGGAAGACTGCGCGCCACCTGCAGGCTGATACGGTTTCGCTTCCGCTACGGCTTTATCCAGTTCCTGAGCGGTTTTCTTCAGCGCCAGGCCGGTTGAGGTACGGTACATTGGCTTACCGGCAAACTTCGCCAGATCCACTTCGATATCCGCTGCCACAATGACCAGGTCGGCTTCTGCCACTTCTTCAGGCGTAATAGCATTGCCTGCGCCCACGGAACCCCGCGTTTCTACCTTCACCCACCAGCCGCGTTTTTTCGCTTCGGTATCGATGGCTTCTGCCGCCATAAAGGTGTGCGCCACGCCGGTTGGGCAGGCGGTCACCGCGACAATACGTTTTGGTCCTTTGGTTGCTACAGCTGCAGCCGGGGTTGCCGCTACCGCTGGCGCATGCCAGGGTTTAGCGTCGGTCTGCGCTTTCGCCAGTACCGCATCAGGTTGACGCAGTAGCTGTTCGATGTCCGCCAGGTAAATGGCTTTGCCATCCAGCGAGGCGTCCGCAGGGATATTTTTCCCTGCCACAATCACCTGGTCAGCTTCGGCCAGATTGTCGGTCAGCGTCAGGCCCTTACTAGCCGCCGCAGCCTTAGCGATATTTTTTGCCAGATAGCCCGTTGCCAGTCCCAGCGAAGAATCTATTATCAGCAGCGTTTTCATTATGCTCTCCTGCTGTCAGTTGAAGGGTTGTAGGTCGACACGCGCCATCATCGCGGCCAACTGGGTACGGTCTTTAACGCCCACGTTGCTCTGACTGACGGCCAAAGCCGCCACAGCAGTAGCCAGACGCAGCGTGTGCTCGCTGGACTCACGCATTAACAGGCCATAAATCAGCCCGCCAACCATTGAGTCTCCGGCACCTACTGTGCTGACCACTTCACAAGCTGGTGGTTTGGCGATCCATTCGCCTGAAGCATTGACCCACAGTGCGCCTTCAGCGCCCAGCGAGATCACCACATGGGCAATACCCTGCTCACGCAAAGCATGAGCCGCTTCAATCACGTCCTGCAAATCAGGGAGTTTGCGTCCAGCCCAGATTTCCAGTTCACGGCGATTCGGTTTCACCAACCATGGAGCAGCCTTCAGTCCGGCTACCAGCGCTTCACGGCTGCTGTCAAAGATGATGCACGGGCAGTGAGTGCGCAGCGCAGTCATCCACTCGGTAAACGCATCCGGATCCACGCCCGCTGGCAGACTGCCGCTGACGCAAACCATATCGAACTGGCCCAGCCAGGTCAGAGAGTCAGTCGTAAAACGCTCCCAGTCCTGCGGCGTCACTTCAAAACCAGAGAAGTTCAGGTCAGTCACATCGCCATCTTTTTCCGTCAGCTTGACGTTAATGCGCGTGCGACCTTCCACTACCTGGAAACGGTTAGCGATACCCAGCTCGCTGAACAGGTGCTGGAAGCCATCCTGGTTCTCTTTGCCCAGGAAACCGCCAACGGTGACATCAATGCCCAGATCCTTCAGAACCTTGGCCACGTTGATGCCTTTCCCTGCGGCGTGAAGTCCGGTGGTTTTCACCAGGTTCACTTCACCGCGCTCAACTTCTGGGGTGTAACCCACCAGATCATAAGCCGGGTTCAGGGTAATGGTTGCGACGCGTCTGCTCATGATGCGCCCTCGCCAAGGCCGGCTGCAATCGCCTCACCCACCGCAGTCAGGCAGGCTTGCGCGTCTTCTCCGCTGGCGGTGAAGCGCAGGCGATGGCCTTTCTTCACGCCCAGCGCGACCACTTTCATCAGGCTGCGGCCGTTCGCCGGTTTCCCGCTGCCATCAAGGTTAGTGACGGTAACATCACAGTTGAACTGTTTGATGACGGTAACCAGTGCCGTACCAGGACGGGCATGCAGACCATGCTCGTTGCGGATGATGAACTCTTCCGTCAGCACATCAGCCTGTTCGGAAACTTCGCTGGTCAGCAGTGCCAGAATGCCAGCGGCATCTGCGCTCAGCAGGCGGTCAGCTTTTTGCTGGATCAGCAGGTCGCTCAGGTAGTTCAGCACGCTCATTGGCTGGTCATCAGCCACCGCAACGGTCAGCAGCAGTGCGGCTTTCTCACCGTCAACATCAAAAGCATTGGCTACGCGGCTAACGGCTACAGCGCTAGCCAGGTTGCCTTCGGTGCTGTCGCTGAGCCAGATTCCCTGCCCCAGATTCAGTGGCTTAGCGGAAATCACGCTGCTGACAAAGCTGGCATCAACCGCACCAGCCTGCTGCAGACGACCGGCGTTCAGTGCCTGTAAGGTCATCAAATCGCTGGCGGCCACGTCGGTAGCAATCAGCGAAGTGTCGAATTTGAATTCAGTGCCCTGCTTTTCACCCATTAACAGGGCGCGCAGAGTTTCAGCAGAGTCGGTGGTTTTCAGCTCTTCAGCCACGCTGTCGTCACTCAGGACGTGCGTCAACTGGCGAAGCAGCGCCAGATGCTCATCAGACTTGGCGGCAATACCAATCACCACATAAGCGGTCTGATCGTCACCCCAGGCAATTCCCTGTGGGAACTGGAAAACCTGCACACCCGTTTGCAGCACCAGGTCACGAGTGTCCGTAGTGCCGTGCGGGATAGCGATGCCGTTGCCAAGGTAGGTGGAGGTCTGCTGCTCGCGAGCAAGCATCCCGTTTATGTAGCCTTCCGCCACATTACCGGCTGAAGTCAGTGCAGCGGCAACCTGGCGGATAGCCTCTTCTTTATTCCCGGCGGTGGCACCGGGATGAATGGCGTTCAATGCTAGCTGGAACATAGTTCTCCTCTCTGCTGAATTTGAATCGTTTCAGCTAATTTGAGAAAAAAAGCGCTGGCTGTAGGTAACAAGCTGAACAGACAACGCTGAAACGTTTCAATGAGTTTGGTCCCGAACCTCAATGTGTTGCAAGTTTTACCGATGACGAGGTAGCAGATTTTTGATGCTACGCACACTTTGCTGAAGTTTTTCGGAAAATCCAGGTATTTGCCGCTGCGGTAGCTGACGGCTGCTGAAGCCAGCGCTGGTGTGAAGATGTGGTGAAGGAAATCGCCGTTATTCGCCACGCCCTGTTGTGGTGCAGAAAAGGCGATTTTTACATCAGCTTTAGCAGAGGAAATGAAACGCCTTTTTAGATGATGGTGCTGGCTATTGGCTGGCGGCTGAAGGAAGTTCAACCTGTGGAGAAACAGGATGCCGGAACGGCCTGAATATCCTGGCTTTCAGGGCGCGGTCTGTCGCTCCAGATCCAGCAGGTAAATCATCGCTTCCTGATGGCTGGTTTTGCACATCTCCAGCGAAGGCTTTAACCCGGCACAGACGGCTGGTCGTAACGGTGAGTTAAAAATCTTACAGCGGGACTGTTCATCAAGCTGAACACAGCGAGTATTGGCTGGTTTACCGTTCGGCATGCCCGGTAAAGGTGTCGAAATTGAGGGCGCGGTACAACATGCCCCACAGGCAGCACGGCACTCCATTTCAGTTCCCCTCAGCTATAAAGCGCGACAATAGCAGGCGCCAGCAAGGAAGGCTATTCTTTACTGAAACCTTGTGATAGCGCAACGCCATGCCCTTTTTCTGTCGCCTAAATCAGGTCAGCACTTGCCTGAATTCTCAAGCCGGAGTAATTTGACGCGAGAATTTTTCACGGCCCTGTTATCGAGATAAAACCCATGCCAAGAGCAAACGAAATTAAAAAAGGGATGGCGGTCAGCCACAACGGCAAGCTGCTGTTAGTTAAAGATATTGATGTGCAAAGCCCCAGCGCCCGTGGTGCCTCTACCCTGTATAAGATGCGGTTTACCGATATCCGTACCGGGCTGAAGGTGGAAGAGCGTTTCAAAGGTGATGAGATCATCGATACCATCTCTTTAAGCCGCCGCCAGGTCACCTTCTCTTATATAGACGGTGACGAGTACGTCTTTATGGACGACGAAGACTATACCCCGTACCTGTTTAAGTCAGAGCAGATCGAAGATGAGCTGCTGTTCCTGCCTGAAGGTGGCATTCCGGGAATTCAGGTATTAACGATGGATGGCCAGATCCTGGCGCTGGAACTGCCGCAGACGGTTGATATGGAGATTGTAGAGACTACCCCAGGTATCAAAGGGGCTTCTGCCAGTGCGCGTACCAAGCCAGCTACCATGAGTACCGGGCTGGTGGTTCAGGTTCCAGAGTACCTGAGCAATGGCGACAAAATTCGCATTCATATCCCTGAGCGTCGCTACATGAGCCGCGCTGACTAACAGTTTGCACCGGCGATGCCCCGTGCATCGCCGGAATTGTTATGTTATAACAAAATCAATTGTAGCTGACGGTGAGTACACCTAACTTGTGTGCCGGATCTATCCAGCGAAAATCTGATTGCCCCACCGCTTTCGGCAACGCCTGATTTGCCGTCAAAGAAGATGTCGTCAGTTGGTTTTTGCCCTGCCGGAAGCAGACGCTTTGCACCTGACTCTGTCGGACAGCCATATCGCAGCCAGACTCCACTATTGCGCCCCGGAATGAGATCACTCCTGAGCCGATTCGGTTAGAAGTCTCCTGCGCCTGAACATGACTCGTCCATGAGGTTAAAAGCACTATCACGAATACCGATCTGATGCCGTTCATTGAAACCTCATACTGTTGGTCTACACCTTTTGAGCGTAGCTGAGCGTTAAGATCACTACATCGGCAATGTTGGCGAAATCTTAAATTTTTTTGTGTTGAATGCCTGGAGAGAGAGATGACCCGCGTAAACCTGATCACCGGCTTTTTAGGCAGTGGCAAAACCACTACCCTGCTGCACCTGCTGGCCAATAAACCAGAACATGAACAGTGGGCCGTACTGGTAAATGAGTTCGGCGAAGTCGGTATCGATGGTGCCCTGCTGGCGGAAAGCGGTGCGATCCTGAAAGAGATCCCCGGCGGCTGCATGTGCTGCGTGAATGGCTTACCGATGCAGGTAGGGCTGAATATGCTGCTAAAGCAGGCCAAACCTGACCGCCTGCTGATTGAGCCCACCGGTTTAGGGCATCCAAAACAGATCCTCGATATGCTTTCAGCCGACGTTTACCGTCCCTGGCTGACGCTGGACGCTTCTTTATGTGTGCTGGATCCCCGCCAGCTTGCCGACACACGCGTGGTAGAAAACGAAAACTTCCGTGATCAGCTGGCCGCCGCTGACATTATCGTGGCTAACAAAGAAGATCGCTGGCAGGAAGCCGATAAAGCAGCGCTGGCTCAATGGCAGGCTGCCGATAAACATCAGCGTCCGATAGTCACCACCCGCTTTGGCAAAATTGATGCCGCTCTGCTGGCTGAGCCCCGCCTCAATCTGCGTCAGCTTCCCCAGGGTCAGCATCACGCTCACTCCCCCTCTCAACCGCAGTCAGGGCTGGCAGCGCTGGCACTGACTTCTGGTGCCCGCTGGCGGCGTTCATTAAGTGCAGGCCAGGGTTATCATAGCTGCGGCTGGATATTCGATGCTGAAACGGTGTTCGATACCGTCGGGCTGCTTGAATGGGTTCGGCTGTCGCCGGTTTCACGCGTAAAAGGTGTGATGCGAATTGCCGAGGGCTTAGTCAGTGTTAACAGGCAAGGCGAAGACTTCCATATTGAGACCCGACAGTCCGCCCCACCGGATAGCCGTATTGAAATGATTCACGATGCGGAGGCCGACTGGAACGCATTGCAAACCGCCTTGTTGAAACTTCGTTTAAGTTCTGAGGTATAGTCTGCCCCGATATTATTTCTTAATAAATCCTCAACGCAAAATGACCCTTAAACGTTTATTGATGATCCTGGTGCTGAATGCACTGGGATTCGCGCTATTTTTCTCATGGTATCTCCCTGTAAATCATGGCTTTTGGTTCCCTGTAGATAAAGACCTGTTCTATTGGTTCAATACCCATCTGCTGACCAGCAAGCCGCTGCTCTGGTTGTTGGCTATCACCAACTTCCGCGCGTTTGACGGCGTGTCGTTGTTAGCAATGGGTGCTCTTTACCTTTATTACTGGCGTCGTGAAGCGCCAGCGGGCCGTCGCCGCCTGTTGGCCATGGGTATTGCGATGCTAATTTGTGCCGTAGTGCTGAATCAGCTGGGTCATTTAATTCCGGTTTCCCATCCCAGCCCGACGAAATTCTTCCCGAATGTGAATCATGTTTCGGCATTAACCGGCATTCCGGCGAAAGATGCTTCGGCAGATAGCTTCCCTGGCGACCATGGCATGATGCTGATGATATTCGCCTGCTTTATGCTGCGTTATTTCGGCCGTAAAGCTTTTCTGATTGCGCTGGCGATTGTGCTGATTTTTGCCTCTCCACGGATCATGATTGGCGCGCACTGGTTTACTGATGTCGTGGTCGGTTCGCTCTCTATTGTGCTGGTTGGCATGAGCTGGTGCCTGATGACACCGCTTAGTGACGCTTTGGTGAATGCGTTAAATCGCTATTTACCGGGTAAATATAAGCCAGTTAAGTAACTCGCCCCCAACGTCAGTTGGCCGCTAACGGAGTTTCAGGGAACATCCCCTGCCAATAGCGGCTTAACGAATGCTTAGCATCCTAATTAAGTCGCAATCAAAAGATTTCATTATGGTTACAAGCCCGTAGAAATGGTGACTTAACGCCATTGTCCAGTGTGATTAATCTCACATTTTTGGCCCGACCTTTTTTTTGGGTTATTTTTCGGCTTTTTTCCTCAAGTTTTCTTCACGATTGTCGATATAGTAGCCGCAATGTCACATTCCTGTTTCACATCATAAAATCCTATAAGAAAGTCGCTAAAACCCCTCGCCATGGGGCTTGTTATCGGGTAACCTCATTTTCTATTAGGCTGCATTCGTAGACTAATTCCAGGATTTAAGCTAAAAAATGTGCTCTTTTGCACAGTTTAGCGTTTCAGGAATTGTCTTACACTGTCTCGCTAATTAATCTCGTTCCGTTTCATCACTTATCTAGCGACTTAGTCGTTAAGGACCTCAAGGGATCACAAACATAATGGTCAAGTCTCAACCAATACTGAGATATATCTGGCGGGTGTTACCCGCGGTCGCTTTGGCGACAGTGTTATCAGCATGTAGCTCGACGAATACCAGCAATAATGCACAAACTGATACTCATGCAGTTAAGAGCCAGAACGGTTTTTTACTTCAAGCGTCTCAGGATGAATTCGAACAGATGGTCCAGAACGTGGATATCAAATCCCGCCTGATGGATCAGTATGCAGACTGGAAAGGCGTTCGCTATCGCCTTGGCGGTACCAGCAAGCGCGGCATTGATTGTTCGGCATTTGTACAGACCACCTTCCGTGAGCAGTTTGGACTTGATCTGCCCCGCTCGACGTACGAGCAGGAAGATACCGGAAAGAGCATTAATCGTGGCAAGTTACGCCCAGGAGATTTAGTCCTGTTCCGCGCCGGATCTACCGGTCGTCATGTCGGTATCTATCTTGGCAACGATAACTTTGTTCACGCTTCTACCAGCAGCGGTGTGATGATTTCGAATCTTAACGACAGCTACTGGAAGACGCGTTATCGCGAAGCTCGCCGGGTCCTTAGTCGTATGCCTGGCTGATTTCAATCCCTTGAAGTCCGCGGAAAAACGAGATAATAGAACGCTGCTTAGGCAGCGTTTTTTTTTATTCACAGGAAAAGAAAAACGGCGCTCTCGGGAGATCCCCCCAATGCCACTCATGAAAACGATAACCCGGCATGTTACCGACCCGCGCAAAATTGCCCGCTTTAGTGCCGCCGTTGGCAGTGTTTTATTTTTTACTTAAAGAGTCGCGGCAGATTTTAGCGCCTTAGTTTTCTGTTACCTCTTTTTTCCTGCCCTTCAGTAAACAGAACTCTGACGCAGAAGGCTGCTTTTGCCAGACTCGCTGCTGGCTGCTGCCGAGTGTCTGGAAGCGTAAAGAGCGGGATTTACGCATTGCACCGCCTGTCGCCCTGCTGCTACGCTTGCAGGGTGCGTTTTTTCTCCCGGAGCCGAATAACACCATGATATTGCGCTGGTTTACTTTTTTACTTTTCAGCGTGACTGCGGTCGCCCAGGCTGAAAATATCAATGAGAGTTATGCCTTCGCGCAGCTCGGTGAACCCAAATACGCCACCAACTTCACCCATTATGATTATGCCAACCCCGCTGCGCCAAAAGGCGGCAACGTGACGATGTCGGCAATTGGCACCTATGACAACTTCAACCGCTTTGCTATGCGCGGAAATCCCGGTGCCGGGACGGATACGTTATATGACTCGCTGTTCACCACGTCAGATGATGAAACCGGCAGCTATTATCCGCTGATTGCTGAATTTGCCCGTTACCCGGACGACAGCCGCTGGGTTGAGATTACGCTGAACCCTCAGGCGCGCTTTCAGGATGGTTCCCCCATTACCGCAGAAGATGTCGCTTTCACCTTTCATAAATTTATGACAGAAGGCGTGCCGCAGTATCGCGTATTTTATAAAGGCGTGACGGCGAAAGCCATTTCCCGTCTTACCGTCAGATTTGAATTGCCGGACAGCGATCGCGATAAAATGCTTTCCCTGCTCTCTACCCCGGTATTTCCTGAGAAGTTCTGGAAGGATCATAATCTGGGCGAACCGCTCTCTACCCCGCCGTTATCCAGCGGCCCTTATCGCATTACCTCTTATAAAGTCGGTCAGTCGATCACCTATTCCAGAGTGAAGGATTACTGGGCCGCTACTCTGCCAGTGAATAAAGGGCGGTTTAATTTCGACACGATCCGCTACGACTATTACCTTGATGACAACGTGGCGTTTGAGGCTTTTAAAGCGGGTGCGTTTGATTTCCGGACCGAAGGGTCGGCTAAGAAATGGGCGACGCAATATCGCGGCAAGAACTTTGAGAATCACTTTATTACCAAAGATGAGCAGCCGAATAATGTGGCAACCCCCAGCACCTGGCTGGCGTTTAATGTGCAAAAGCCGCAGTTCAGCGATCGTCGGGTGCGCGAAGCTATCTCACTCGCTTTCGATTTTGAATGGATGAACAAGGCGCTGTTCTATCACGCCTATAAACGGACCAACAGCTATTTCCAGAATACCGAGTATGCCGCGCGCACCTATCCTGATGCGAAAGAGCTGGAGCTGCTGGGGCCACTGAAAGGCAAAATCCCGGATGAGGTGTTTTCGCAAATCTACCAGCCACCGAAAACCGATGGCAGCGGCTACGACCGGGCTAATCTGCTGAAGGCGCTGGATCTGCTGAAACAAGCGGGCTGGGAGCTGAAAAATCAAAAGCTCACCAATCTAAAAACAGGCAAGCCCTTCACCTTTGAGCTGTTGCTGCGCAGTGGCGGGAACGATCAGTGGGTACTGCCTTTCCAGCATACTCTCAGTCGTTTGGGCATTACCCTGACGATCCGCCAGGTGGACAGTTCCCAGTATCTTGCGCGCTTGCGCAAAAGTGATTTTGATATGCTGCCATCGCCTTATCCGGCGATGGCTTTCCCGGACAGCAATCTGCAAATCTACTGGGCTTCTTCCTTTATTGACTCCAGCTATAACCGCCCGCATGTGACCAACCCAGTGCTGGATGGCTTAATCGCCCAGATCAACCAGCATCAGGGCGATCAGGCTGCGCTACTGCCGCTGGGCCGGGCGTTGGATCGCGTGTTGACCTGGAGTTATTACATGATCCCGATGTGGTATAACGCCACTAATCGGTACGCGTACTGGAACAAATTTTCAATGCCATCCACCCGTCCGACCTATGCTCTGGGCTTCGACAACTGGTGGTATGATGTGAACAAAGCCGCGCAGTTGCCGGCCCAACGTCGTTAAGGAGTCAGGATTGGGCGCTTATTTACTCCGCAGGCTGCTGCTGGTGATCCCCACGCTGTGGGCGATCATCACCATCAACTTTTTTATTGTGCAGATTGCACCGGGTGGCCCGGTCGATCAGGCGCTGGCCAATATTGAGTTTGGTCAGACTACGGGTATGCCTGCCGGCGAGTCGGGTGAAAGTCATGGACGGGCCAATCTCAGCGCCAATCCCGCAGACAGCCAGTATCGTGGTTCACGAGGGCTGGACCCGGAAGTGATCGCAGAGATCACCAAACGCTACGGCTTTGATAAACCGCTGTATGAACGCTACTTCACCATGCTGTGGAACTATGCCCGGTTTGATTTCGGCGACAGCCTGTTCCGCAGCAGTTCAGTACTGCAGCTGGTTAAAGACAGCCTGCCGGTCTCCATCACGCTCGGGTTGTGGAGCACGCTGATCATTTATCTGGTCTCCATTCCTTTGGGGATTAAAAAAGCGGTGCGAAACGGCAGCGCTTTCGACATCTGGAGCAGCACGCTGATCATTATCGGCTACGCCATTCCCTCCTTCCTGTTCGGTATTTTATTGATCGTCCTGTTTGCTGGCGGCAGCTATCTGGACTGGTTCCCGCTACGGGGACTGGTTTCCGCGCAATTTGATTCGTTGCCCTGGTACGGCAAGATTGGCGACTATCTCTGGCACATTACGCTGCCGGTGATTGCCACGGTCATTGGCGGGTTTGCTACCCTGACCATGCTGACCAAAAACTCGTTTATGGATGAAATCCGTAAGCAGTACGTGGTCACCGCCCGCGCCAAAGGCCTTGATGAGAAGAAAATCCTCTACCGCCACGTCTTTCGTAACGCCATGCTGCTGGTGATTGCCGGCTTCCCGGCCACCTTCATCAGCATGTTTTTCACCGGCTCGCTGTTAATTGAAGTGATGTTTTCGCTGAATGGCCTTGGCCTGTTGGGTTATGACGCCACTATCCAGCGCGATTATCCGGTGATGTTTGGCACGCTGTATATTTTCACCCTGATTGGCCTGCTGCTGAATATCCTCAGTGATATCACCTATACGTTGGTCGATCCGCGCATTGATTTTGAGGGACGATAATGAGCCGCTTAAGCCCCGTTAACCAGGCGCGCTGGGCGCGATTCCGCCATAACCGGCGGGGTTACTGGTCGCTGTGGATTTTTGCCGTGCTGTTGGTGCTCTGTTTGTGCGCCGAACTGCTGGCTAACGACAAGCCGCTGCTGGTGCATTATCACGACCGGACCTATTTCCCGCTGCTGGTGCAGTATGAAGAGACCGATTTTGGCGGGCCTCTGGCTACCGCGGCGGATTATCAGGATCCCTGGCTGAAGTCGCGAATTGATCACGAGGGCTGGGCGATCTGGGCACCCATCCGCTTCGGCGACGGCACCATTAACTTTGCCACCACGGTTCCCTTCCCTTCTCCTCCTTCAGCGCAGAACTGGCTGGGTACCGACGCTAACGGCGGTGATGTGCTGGCGCGCATTCTCTATGGGATGCGCATCTCTTTGCTGTTTGGTCTGATGCTGACGCTAATCTCCAGCGTGATCGGTATCGTGGTTGGCGCTTCCCAAGGCTATTACGGCGGTAAGGTGGATTTATGGGGGCAGCGCTTTATTGAAGTCTGGTCCGGAATGCCAACGCTGTTTCTGATCATTCTGCTGTCGAGCGTTATCCAGCCGGGATTCTGGTGGCTGTTAGGGATTACGGTGGTGTTTGGCTGGATGCAGCTGGTGGGTGTGGTCAGGGCTGAATTCCTGCGAACCCGTAACTTCGACTACATCCGCGCGGCACAGGCACTTGGGGTAAGCGACCGTAAGATCATGTCGCGCCATATGTTGCCGAATGCGATGGTCGCCACTCTGACCTATCTGCCGTTTATTTTGTGTGGCTCGATCACCACGCTGACCTCGCTGGACTTTCTAGGCTTCGGCCTGCCGATGGGCTCACCTTCGCTGGGTGAACTGTTACTTCAGGGCAAAAACAATCTGCAGGCGCCCTGGCTGGGCATCACTGCCTTCTTCTCACTGGCGATCCTGCTGTCGCTGCTCATTTTTATCGGCGAAGCGGTTCGCGACGCCTTTGATCCCAGTAAGGTGTACTGATGACATTGCTGAGCGTTAAAAATCTGAGTATTGCCTTCCGTCAGGCTGGCGTTGACCGTCAGGTAGTCAGCAATTTGTCGCTGTCGGTGGACGCTGGCGAAACGCTGGCACTGGTCGGCGAGTCCGGTTCTGGCAAGAGTGTCACCGCTTTATCGATGATGCGTCTGTTGCCTGGTCCACCGGTGATTTATCCGCAGGGTGAAATCTTGTTTAACGGCCAGGACGTGCTGAAGGCGGATGAACGCACCTTACGCGGGCTGCGCGGCAACCGCATGGCGATGATTTTTCAGGAACCGATGGTCTCGCTGAACCCGCTGCACAGCATTGAGAAACAGCTGTACGAGGTACTGTCATTGCATCGTGGGATGCGCAAAGAAGCGGCCAGAGCGGAGATGCTGAGCTGCCTGGATCGCGTGGGGATCCGCCAGGCCGCAAAACGCCTCAACGATTTCCCCCACCAGCTTTCCGGAGGCGAGCGTCAGCGAGTGATGATTGCCATGGCGCTGCTGACGCAGCCACAGCTGTTGATTGCCGATGAACCTACCACCGCACTGGACGTGACCGTGCAGGCGCAGATCCTGACTTTGCTGAGGGAGTTAAAGCAGGAGATGAATATGGGGTTGCTGTTTATTACCCACAATCTGCGGATTGTCCGGCAACTGGCGGACAATGTGGTGGTCATGAGTCAGGGCCAGGCAGTGGAAACCAATACCACCAAGCAATTGTTCAGCGCCCCTCAGCATCCTTATACTCAGGCCCTGCTAAACGCTGAACCTGAAGGCCGTCCCGATCCGGCAGATAATGACGCCAACCCTCTGCTCCGGGTTGAAAATTTGCAGGTCGCTTTTCCGATTAAACAAGGCTTTTTACGTCGGATTATCGGCTACCACCATGCGGTGAAATCGTTAAGTTTCACCCTGCGGCCTGGCGAGAGTCTGGGTCTGGTTGGCGAATCTGGCTCCGGTAAAAGTACCACCGGCCTGGCGCTATTAAGGTTGATCCAGTCCGAAGGGGAGATCTGGTTTAACGATCAGCCCCTTCATCAGTGGGACCGGCGTAAAATGCTGCCGGTTCGCCGTCAGGTTCAGGTGGTTTTTCAGGACCCCAACTCCTCGCTTAATCCGCGTCTTGATGTGCTGCAGATTATTGCCGAAGGCCTGCAGGTTCATCATCCCGACCTGAATGCTGCCCAGCGAGAAGCCCGGGTTATTGAGGCGATGCAGGAAGTGGGGCTTGATCCTGAGACCCGTCATCGTTATCCGGCCGAGTTCTCCGGCGGGCAGCGCCAGCGCATAGCCATCGCCCGCGCCTTAATCCTCGAACCGCAGCTGATCATTCTGGATGAACCTACCTCTTCCCTCGATCGCTCGGTACAGAAGCAAATTCTGGCCTTGCTGAAAAAGCTGCAACAAACGCACCGCCTGGCCTATATCTTTATCAGCCATGATTTGCAGGTTGTACGATCGCTTTGCCATCAGGTTGTGGTGTTGCGGGAAGGAGAAGTAGTGGAACAGGGAGAGTGCGAACTGCTGTTCGCCTCACCAAAAGCGGAGTATACCCGCCAGCTGCTCTCACTGGCCTGAGTCTCTCAGGCAGAAGAGTCTTTGAGTGTTTCAGCAATGCCCACGCCAAAATTTTTCAGGCGACAGGTGGTCGTGCACTCATCCTGGCGTGAGACAAACAGGCAAGGTTCCCCCGCCCACTCCAGCACGGCACAGTCCAGCTGGATTTCGGCCAGCGCATCTTTAATCATCTGCATAATGTCCCACGCCTGCGCGCCCTGATGGCTGAGCAAGGTAAGGCCGACTAAATCGTCATCCGTGGTGATGCTGTTGAGGATCAGCGGCTCGACACAAGTTCCAGCCGGCCCGACTCCCCAACGATAACTTTGTGGTAAACGGTGTACCACCGAATGCTGTAACGTATTCACCCCAACTCCCCAGACCGGTATTGCAGTCTTTAAACGGCTAAAAGCCTCAAACATTGCCATGACAATGGCTTATTTTTGAGAAGTACCTCTCATTTTAACGTTATATTTACCGCGTTAACGGCGTGATAACAACCCCTTTTGTTGCATAAAGGTAACTTTACGTTAGGTTATTTTCACATACCTATAACATTAGTGCGGGAAAAGCCTTCAGGCAAGGTGTGTTGAGTCGGGATCTGACAGAGGAAAAGCTGTGCGCCTTGCGACGCACAGTCAGGATCAGGCAGTTGCCGTTTTACGCGGGCGAGTGGCGTAAATAAACAGCAGAATGGACAGGGTTGCGCAGACAAAAATAGAGCCAACCATCGGCCAGGCGCTCTGGAATGATAGCGTGGAGAGCAACGCCCCCACCAACGCGCCCACGCCGAAGCGTAATGTACCGGCAAGTGAAGAAGCGGTACCCGCCATATGCGGGAACTCTTCCAGGATCACCGCCATCGCATTCGATGACACCATCGCCACGCAGCCGATAAACATCGCTACGCCAAACACCAACGGCAGGAAGCCCAGATTCAGGGCGCTGACGATCACCATCCAAACCGCCATGGTGAACTGAACCAAAAGCCCGAAACGGAACATCGCCAGTGGACCAAAACGGCGCACCGAGCGGCTGTTAAGCAGGGTCATCAGGAACAGGAACACCACGTTAAGCGCAAAGTAATAGCCAAAATCCTGCGGCGTGATGTGGTTCAGTTCAATGTAGACAAACGGCCCGGCATTCAGGAAGGAGAACAGCCCGGCGAACGAGAAGCCGCTGGCCAGCATGTAGCTGAAGACCCGCTTATGACGGAACAATGAGAGGAAGTTACCCATCGTGGTGCGCAGGTGAAATTTCTGCCGCTTATCCCTGGGGAGCGTCTCTTTGATCTGCGTAACCACCAGCACCGTTGTGACCACCGCCGCCCCTGAGATGGTCCAGAAAATGGCGTGCCAGCTCCAGATCAACAGCAGCCAGCCCCCAACAATGGGTGCCATCAGTGGCGCGATAGTGGTGACCAGCATCACAAAGGACATCATCCGTGAAAACTCCTCTTTCGAGTAGGTATCACGCATTAAGGCACTGATGACTACGCTGCCTGCCGCGGCCGAAAGGCCATGCAACAGACGCATGAAGATCAGCTGATCGATGGTTTGTGACATCGCACAGGCCGCCGCCGCTACGGCGAAAATCAGCGTGCCTGCGGCAATCACCGGTTTGCGGCCAAAGCTGTCAGCCAGCGGGCCATAAATCAACTGGCCCAGCGCAAATCCAAGAATGTAGATATTCAGCGTCATCTGTACGCTGCCTGCCGACACGCCGAATTCACGAGCAATTTGCGGTAGCGCAGGAAGATACATATCAATCGACAACGGCATTAACATGGCCAACAGGCCGAGGATCACCACCAGTCCCACTGATGAGTTCTTGTCCTTACGCACCCTCATTGCTCCTCACTTCCGGTTTTATTTGCTGCTGCTATTAACGGGGAACAACCACGCTGGCAATTTCTTCTGCGGTCAGCGGGCGGTATTCCCCTTCTTCAAGGTCTTCATCCATTACGATGTCACCAATGCGTTCACGGTGTAACGCCACCACGTGGTTACCCACCGCAGCAAACATCCGCTTGACCTGGTGATAGCGCCCTTCACTGATGGTCAGACGCACCTGATTCTCACTCACCACTTCCAGCGTGGCAGGTTTGGTCAGGTCTTTCTCGTTATGCAGCTGCACGCCAGCCGTAAACTGCGCGGCCGTGTCATCAGCTAACGGATTTTCCAGCGTCACCAGATAGGTTTTTTCACAATGATGGCGAGGAGAAGTAATACGGTGCGACCACTGACCGTCATCGGTCATCAGCACTAAGCCGGTGGTGTCGATATCCAGGCGCCCTGCCGCATGCAGTTTATAGGCGGTTGGCTCTTGCAGGAAATAAAGCACGGTTGGGTGATCCGGGTCTTCAGTAGAGCAGACGTAGCCTTGTGGCTTGTTCAGCATAAAGTAACGCGGGCCAAACTGCAGGTGCAGCGGATTACCGTCATACTCGACCTGGTTTTCCGGTTTGAGCTTGAAAGCCCCTTCCCTGACCACTTCCCCGTCTACGGTGACTTTACGAGCCCGTAGCTCACGAAGGGCAATCGCCCGGCTTATTTCCAGTTGCTGAGACAAAAATTTATCAAGTCGCATTAAATCTGCACTGCCTGTTTAAATGAGAATGAAACCGACGCACCGCTAACCGGTACGTTTGAAGAGTGAATCTCGAAATGAACTGACAGTATATCGGGAGTTAGGCCTCAGGCACAGAGGCTGGCAGGCATCAATGCGGCTTTCGTGGCATAATGCGGTTTTGCTCCCAGATTGCCTGAAAATTCATGTCGTTTACCCTACGCCCTTATCAACAGGAAGCGGTTGATGCCACGCTCAGCTACTTCCGTCGCTCCCATCAGCCCGCCGTAATCGTGCTGCCTACCGGCGCGGGCAAAAGCCTGGTGATTGCTGAACTTGCCCGTCTGGCAAAAGGCCGGGTGTTGGTGCTGGCGCATGTCAAAGAGCTGGTTGCTCAGAACCACAGCAAATATCAGGCTTACGGTCTTGAAGCCGATATCTTTGCCGCAGGACTGCAGCGGAAAGAGAGCCGCAGCAAGGTCGTGTTTGGCAGCGTGCAGTCTGTCGCGCGCAATTTGCCGCAGTTCGATGCGGAATTTACCCTGCTGATCGTCGATGAATGCCACCGCATCAGCGATGCCGACGACAGCCAGTATCAGCAAATCCTCGCGCATTTGCGCCAGCGCAATCCGCAGCTTCGTCTGCTTGGTTTGACGGCCACGCCTTACCGTCTGGGCAAAGGCTGGATTTATCAATTCCACTATCACGGCATGGTACGCGGCAATGAACGCGCTCTGTTCCGCGACTGCATCTATGAACTGCCGCTGCGCTATATGATCAAGCATGGCTTCCTGGTGCCGCCAGAGCGGCTGGATATGCCGGTAGTGCAATATGATTTCAGCCGGTTGACCGCCAACGAAAATGGCCTGTTCAGTGAGGCCGACCTCAATCGGGAGCTGAAACAACAACAGCGCATCACCCCCCATATTATTCAGCAGATCGTTGAGTTTGCTCAGGATCGCCAGGGCGTGATGATTTTTGCCTCTACCGTTGAGCATGCCAAAGAGGTGCTGGGGTTACTTCCCGGCAGCAAAGCGCTGATCAGCGCCGGTACGCCAGGCCCGGAGCGCGATGCGTTGATTACCGCGTTTAAAGCCCGCGAGCTGCGTTACATGGTTAACGTTGCGGTGCTGACCACCGGCTTTGATGCCCCGCATGTCGATCTGATCGCTATCCTGCGGCCCACGGAATCGGTCAGTCTTTATCAGCAAATCGTCGGGCGTGGATTGCGCCTGTCGCCAGGCAAAACAGATTGCCTGATCCTGGACTATGCTGGCAATCCTCATGATATTTTCACCCCGGAAGTGGGCGCACCAAAAGGCAAAAGCGATAATCAGCCGGTACAGGTGTTCTGCCCTGCCTGCGGCTTTGCCAATACCTTCTGGGGAAAAACCACCGCCGATGGCACGATCATTGAACATTTTGGCCGCCGCTGTCAGGGCGTGATGGAGGACGATGACGGCGAACGTGAACAGTGTGATTTTCGCTTCCGCTTTAAAAGCTGCCCGCACTGTAATGCGGAAAATGATATTGCCGCACGAAGATGTCACCAGTGTGACGCGATCCTGGTCGATCCCGACGACATGCTAAAGGCCGCGCTGAAACTGAAGGATGCGCTGGTTCTGCGCTGTGCTGCGATGGTGCTGGAAAGCGGTGCTGATGAAAAGGGAGAATGGCTTAAGGCGCGCTATTATGATGAAGAGGCCACTGAAATGAGCGAACGGTTCAGACTGAGCACGCCAGCACAAAGAACCGCTTTTGAGCAGATTTTCCTGCGCCCACATCAACGTGCGCCGGGCGTACCGCTGGGGTGGAAAACCGCTGCCGATATCGTCGCCCTTCAGCCACTGCTGCGCCAGCCTGACTTTGTGGTGGCCCGCAAACAGCGCCATTACTGGCAGATCCGCGAAAAGATGTTCGATTATCAGGGCCGCTATCGCCGCGCAAATGAGCTT
This sequence comes from Erwinia sp., assembly GCF_049696395.1. Taxonomy (GTDB): domain Bacteria; phylum Pseudomonadota; class Gammaproteobacteria; order Enterobacterales; family Enterobacteriaceae; genus Erwinia. The sequence goes on along the minus strand of NZ_JBAVTT010000108.1, from coordinate 3,869 downwards.
CGTTAAGCCCAGCGCTTTAATACATTGCCCGCAAAGCCTAAGTTGGGCTATACTTCGCCCCGCTTTTGCTACTGCAAAAGTTGAACACTCCAACCTGTTGCTGGGTCGCCTGTAACAGGATCATCAGATAAAGAGATTGAACAATGTTCACTATCAATGTTGAAGAACGTAAAGAGCAGGGCAAGGGTGCGAGCCGCCGCCTGCGTATAGCTAACAAATTCCCGGCCATCATCTATGGCGGCGAAGTTGCACCTATCGCTATCGAACTGGACCATGACTCAGTAATGAACCTTCAGGCTAAGCCTGGTTTCTACACTGACGTTCTGACTCTGGTCGTCAACGGCAAAGAAGAAAAAGTAAAAGTGCAGTCTGTTCAGCGTCACCCGTTCAAACCAAAACTGCACCACATCGACTTCGTTCGCGCTTAATAGCCTGACTGAATCGTAGTGAAAAAAAACGCCGCTTATTGCGGCGTTTTTTTTTGCGTTAGCTTCGAGGGCGATCGATCCGTGAGGTTTCCCCCACGGAACGGCAATCAACTTCCGCTGCTACGGCGCTGTAACTGGTCGCGCAGGTTTGGCGGCGTGCCTTTAATGGTCAACGTGTCAGTGGCCGGATCCCAAAAAATACGCTCCCCCAGCAGCAACGCATCAAAGTTCAGCGTCATTCCGCCTCCGCTTCCGGCAAACTTGGTCAACTGACGCAGCGTGCCACGATCGGCCGGGAAGCTCTCTTCCAGCTCGTAACCCTGTTCCTGGGTGAAAGCCTGGAACGTTTTTTCGCCCAGCGGCGCCAGTTCATTGGACAAGCCTTCCAGCTCAATCTCTTCACCGGCCTTTAACTGCTCGCTGCAATAGCTGTGCACCTGCTGACGGTAGTTCTGCCGCTCGTTTTTATCGAGACTGGCATCAGAACAGTAATCGTCAACGGCCTGCAACAGACCGCGGTTTTGCGCTTTGGCATCCAGACCTACGCTGGCCCCCAGGAAATCCATAAAGAAGTCGGAGACTTTACGGCCCACACGGCCACGCAGGAAGGTCAGGTAACGAGTGGACTCTGGGTTAGTTTCCCATTCGGTCAGGTCGATGCGGGCGACGATATCAGCATGATTGATATCAAGGTAATGGGTGCTGCTGATATCCAGCTCTTCATTAACACGCATGCTGTTCTGGCTGTTCAGTACGGCAACCAGCAAATACTCTACCGCCAGATAGCGGTAATGGCCGAACAGCACGATGCCGCCTTCAGCGAACGGGTATTTTGCCAGCTCATCGCGCAGGCGGCCGGTGGCAGCACGGCTGAAGGCCAGAAAATCGTCCTGACCTTTACGGCAGTTACGCAACGCATCAGCCAGCTCACTGTCTTCATTAAACAGGCCATAAGCCTTGCTCTTGGCGCTGTATACGCGGTGCAACTCTTCCATCATCGCAGTGACGGGTGCATTGGCGGGCAGCAGCGATTCGCGCAGCACCAGCTCAAGCGTTTGTTCATCGCGCTTAATCAGCTGGTGGAGGGCAATCTGCTCGATATCCAGACTCATGGTAGACTCTCCTTTTAACGTAGGCGCGTATTCAATCACCGAGTGTCGCTGCGATCAACAGGCAACAACATTAACCTGATACTGACGATAAAAGTGCAGAAAAAATCCCGGTTTTACGGTAAGATGCCGCCCTTTAATACTCACTAAATTCGACGTTATGCCACAATCATCCCGCTACAGTGACGACCGCGTGGAGAAACTCCTCGCTGAACTGGCCAATGTGCTTGAAAAAGACAAGGCCCCGACCGACCTTTCCCTGATGGTATTGGGAAATATGGTGACCAATTTGCTGAATACCAGCGTGGCTCCTGCTCAACGCCATTCGCTGGCACGTTCGTTCGCCGAGGCTTTACAGGCTTCCGTGCGCGATGATAAAGCCCATTAATGTGATGATCCTGACCCTGTTATGGTAACAAATCGGCAGCGCTACCGAGAGAAAGTCTCCCAGATGATCAGTTGGGGGCACTGGTTCGCCCTTTTTAACATCATCTTTGCCTTTATTCTTGGCAGCCGTTACCTGTTTGTCTCCGACTGGCCAGCTTCGCTGGCCGGGCGCATTTATGCGTTCACCAGTTGGATGGGTCATTTCAGCTTTATTGTCTTTGCCGCCTATCTGTTGATTATCTTCCCGCTAACCTTTGTGGTGATGTCCCAGAGGTTGCTGCGCTTCCTCTCGGCGATAATAGCCACGGCTGGCCTGACGCTGATCCTGATAGACAGTGCCGTCTTTAACCGCTTCCACCTGCACCTGAATCCGGTGGTGTGGGAGCTGGTGGTCAATCCCGACCAGACAGAGATGGCGCGAGACTGGCAGCTGATGTTTATCAGCGTGCCCGCTATCTTCCTGGTCGAGATGCTGTTCGCCACCTGGAGCTGGCAGAAGCTGCGCAGCCTTAACCGACGCAGTTTTGGTAAACCACTGGCAATGCTGTTTATCGTGGCGTTTTTTACCAGCCATCTGCTGTATATCTGGGCGGACGCGAACTTCTACCGCCCTATTACTATGCAGCGTTCTAATTTGCCGTTGTCCTATCCAATGACAGCGCGTCGCTTCCTTGAGAAGCACGGCCTGCTTGATGCGCAAGAGTATCAGCGCCGCCTGGTGCAGCAAGGGAATCCTGAAGCGGTTTCCGTTGCTTATCCACTGAACGACATCACCTTCCGTGATAAAGGGACTCGCAGTAATTTACTGGTGATCACCGTTGATGGATTGAATGAGTCCACGATGGCGAAATCGCTGCCGCAGCTGACGAAATTTGCTGAGCAGAACGTCCGCTTTACGCAGCATTTCAGCTCAGGCAACAATGCTGATAACGGCTTGTTTGGCCTGTTCTACGGTATTTCGGCCAGTTATATGGACGGCGTACTCTCCTCACGCGTGCCTTCAGCACTGGTAGATTCGCTGAGTAAACAGGGTTATCAGTTTGGCTTGTTTGCTTCAGATGGCTTTGCTTCACCGCTGTATCGCCAGGCGCTGTTAGCGGATTATTCGTTGCCCCCTTCGCAGCCTCAGTCTAATTCGCAGACTACTGCTCAATGGCAACGCTGGCTTGAAGGTCAGAAATCACAAGGTTCACCGTGGTTCTCTTATCTCTCGCTGGACGGTAATGATACCGCCGACAACGGGTCGAAAAATATTGCCCGCCGCTACACCCGCACCGCTGCCGATGTGGATAAGCAGATTCAGGACGTGCTGACCACGCTGCAGCAGAAAGGTCTGCTGGATAAAACCGTAGTGGTGATCACCGCTGAACATGGCGTGGCGCTTGATGGCGACAACAGCCTGGGCAATCGGGCTAAGCTACAGGTTCCGCTGATTGTTCACTGGCCGAATACCCCCGCTCAGCAGGTCGACAAGCTGACGGATCATCAGGATATTATGACCACGCTGATGCAGCGCCTGTTGCATGTCAGCACGTCTGCAGCGGACTATTCCCAGGGTGAAGATCTGTTTGCAGCACAGCGCAGGCATAACTGGGTTGCCAGCACCAACGAGCGCCAGCTGGTGATAACCACACCAGAAGTGACTTTGGTACTGGATAACAGTGGCAGCTATACCGCGTGGGATAAGAATGGTCACCGCCTGAAAGATCACAAACCGCAGTTGGCCCTGCTGCTGCAGGTGCTGACAGAAGAGAAGCGGTTCATCGCCAATTGACCGGCTTCCAGGATGCGTGCTGCACACTACCCTGGTAACTTGATGACCTCAGGTGACCTTGATGACCTCTGGTGACCTCTGGTGACCTTGGTGACATGGTGATAGGGTGACTCAGCATTGTTCAGCAGCTCTGCCTCACGACAAAGATGTTCAAATTCATAGCACTCAGCC
>NZ_JBAVTT010000107.1:0-41991 GCF_049696395.1 Erwinia sp. | reverse complement strand
TATCTACTAACGCTGAGGATGGCATCGCTAACGCCAGCTTTGAAACACCGACGTTACTCGATTTCTGCAGAACCCCGGTCAGGGTCAGTTCGTTGTAGCGCGCCACGTCTTTAATTTCATGGCCATTCACGCGATACGGTACGGTATTCAGCACGCTGTTTTCTTTCACCACGCCACGTTGCAGCGCGGTCATCACCACCATCGGTTTCACGGTGGAGCCCGGTTCAAAGATGTCGGTAATCGCGCGGTTACGCATCACGTCTTTGGTGGTGCCGGACAGATTGTTTGGGTTGTAAGCTGGGCTGTTAGCCATCGCCAACACTTCACCGGTAGCCACATCTACCAGGACGGCAGTACCTGACTCCGCTTTGTTGAAAGCCACCGCATTGTTCAGCTCACGATAAACCAGCGCCTGCAGACGTTCGTCGATGCTCAGGGCCAGATTGTGAGCAGCACGACTGTCAACAGAGGAGATGTCTTCAATGACACGACCTTGACGGTCTTTACGTACGGTGCGCTCACCGGGTGAGCCAGTCAGCCATTTGTCGAAGCTTTTCTCAACGCCTTCAATGCCCTGGCCATCGATATTGGTGAAACCGATCAGGTGCGAGGTGACCTGACCTGCCGGATAGTAACGGCGGGACTCTTCACGCAGGAAGATGCCCGGCAGCTTCAGTTTCTTGATGTAATCGCCAATGGCGGGATTGACCTGGCGGGCCAGATAAACAAAGCGGCCTTTTGGATTGGCATTGACACGTGCAGCGAGCTGGTCCAGAGGAATAGACAGCGCGTCGGAGAGTGCTTTCCAGCGGCTATCCAGCGTAATACCGCCCTTATCGTGAAGTTCTTTCGGGTCAGCCCAGATAGCATTGACCGGTACGCTGACGGCCAGTGGGCGTCCTGCACGGTCGGTAATCATGCCCCGGGAAGTAGGAACAGCCTGCACGCGCAGAGAACGCATATCGCCTTCACGCACCAGCTTATCAGGATTGATCACCTGCAGATAAGCCACGCGGGAAAGCAGGCCAACCAGGCCGATAAAAATGCAGCCACACAACAACGCAAAACGCCAGCTTACAAAGCTGGCCTGATTCTCAGTGCGTTTTACCTTCTTGTTGCTTCCGGCTTTCATTCAGTCCCTTAAGGTTGTACCACGATGTTTTCCTGCGATGGATCGACATGCTGCATTTGCAGTTTTTCCGTTGCCGTCCTCTCAACCCGACTATGATCGCCGAGGGCATTCTCTTCCAGGATCAGGTTGCGCCATTCAATATCCAGCGCATCCCGCTCCAGCACTAACTGTTCGCGCTGTGCGGTAAGCAGGCGCGTTTTATGCGCCGTCGTCACCACAAAAACCGCTGAGATCAGCACAGCGACAGCGAGGATCACCGGAATTTTACCGTGGCGAAGAATATCGCCGCCGATAACGCCCGGTAAGCTATGCCGCTCGTTGCCAATCATGATGCCGTCCTCTCTGCAACGCGTAAGACAGAACTACGGGCCCTTGGGTTTTCTTTCACTTCCTCTTCACCTGGCATCATTTTGCCAAACGCTTTGAGGTGGCGGCCGCCCAGTTTAGCCAGCTGCGCTTCTGTCATCGGGATCCCGGCTGGAACCTGAGGTCCACGACTTTGTTCGCGCATAAAGCGTTTAACGATGCGGTCTTCCAGCGAATGGAAGCTGATCACCGATAAACGGCCTGCTGGCGCCAGCGCAGTCAGTGCGCCTTTCAACGCCTGCTCAATCTCTTCAAGTTCGCTATTCACCCAAATGCGGATCGCCTGGAAGCTGCGGGTTGCCGGGTGCTTAAACTTGTCTTTCACCGGCGTGGCGGCATAGATTACGTCCGCCAGTTCTTTGGTCCGAGTCATCGGCTGTTCGCGATTGCGTTCAACGATGGCGCGAGCAATACGCTTAGCAAAACGTTCTTCGCCAAAGGTCTTCAGCACAAAAGCGATGTCGCTCTCATCTGCCTGCAGTAACCATTGTGAAGCAGATTGTCCTTTGGTTGGGTCCATGCGCATGTCCAGCGGCCCATCACGCATAAAGGAGAATCCGCGTTCAGCATCATCCAGCTGCGGCGATGAGACGCCAAGATCCAGCAAAATCCCATCGATCTTCCCCGTCAGACCCAGCTCTTCGGCATAGTCAGCGAGGGCAGAAAAAGGGCCATGAATGATCTTGAAACGTGGGTCGGTGATCTCTGCTGCGGCGGCAATCGCCTGCGGATCGCGGTCTATGGCGTAGAGACGGCCTTGCTCTCCCAGTTGAGAGAGGATCAGGCGCGAATGTCCACCTCGTCCAAAGGTGCCATCGAAATAGATGCCGTCAGATTGAATGTTGAGGCCGTTTACCGCCTCATCTAACAGCACCGTGGTATGTTTGAAATTATCCTGCATAGCTATAGTGACAAATCCTGCAAACGCTCAGATAACGGTTCCTGAGTCGACTGCTCTGCGTCAATATCCTCCCTGACTTGTTGATACCAGGTCTGTTCATCCCACAGCTCAAACTTATTGAACTGTCCAACCAGCATCACTTCTTTGGTCAAATTCGCATGCTGACGTAGCGTTGTGGCTACCAGCAAACGACCTGCATTATCCATCTGACATTCGCTGGCATGTCCCAGTAACAGGCGCTGAACGCGGCGTTCGGCTGGGTTCATGCTCGATAAGCTAGCCAGTTTACGTTCAATAATTTCCCACTCGGGCAGGGTATAAAGCAGCAGGCACGGCTGGTGAAGGTCAATGGTACACACCATTTGCCCTTGTGATTCCCCGATCAGCGTTTCGCGATAGCGCGTAGGCACGGCGAGCCGTCCCTTGCTGTCAAGATTGACTAACGTTGCCCCACGGAACATGCCAGCCTCACCCTCCAGTTACCCCTGTTCACCACTTTACACCACAAATTCCCACCAAAGGAGTTTACGGAGCGAAGGAAAACATTGTCAAGGCGCAGCAGAGGTTGAAGAGAATTATTTCTGAGTCGGTTAAAACTGAGAGGAGTTAAAAATAACGCGGTCTGGTCAGGAATTTAAAAATAAACTAATGAATAGTGGCAGGAAATTCTGCGGTAAAATTAGATTGTTCAAAAATATGCCAGTTTTACGCCGTAAATTCTCTGCCCTCAACTTTGCGACGTGGGCGGCATTTTAGGGTATTTCCTAAGAGATTCCCACCTCAGTCGCGCTGCGCCTGAGCTTATGTCGCCTGGTTTATCCTAAATTTTTAATAATCAGGCAGATTTAGATAAATGATAAGCGGCGGCTGAGTCGCCTTTACTTTTATTTACGTGTCATCCGCTATCCAAAAACTCCAGACAATTTAGCCGTACTGAACGTCCGCTGGCTTTTTTAAAGAGTTCAAAATGGAAAAAGGCAGCCAGGCTGCCTTTTTATGTGGAAATGTTAACTAGCTTTACGGCTTAACCTGCCGCGCCGATAAAGGTTTCGCCGGATACGCGTTAATCCTGGCTTCGGTTTTCGCGGTTCATCCAGGCTCGCCAGCACCAGTTCCAGCACGCGTTCAGCCACGTCACGGTGACGCTGACCCACTGCAAGTACAGGACAATCAAGGAAATCCAGCAGTTCATGATCGCCGAAGGTGGCAATCGCAAGATTGCTGGGCAAGCGCCCCTCACGTTTCAGGGTCACGTCCATCACGCCCTGAAGCAGGCCAAAGGATGTGGTGAACAACGCGTCTGGCATAGCGTGCGTCTCCAGCCATTTTTCGAACATAGCAGCGGCCGCAGTGCGTTCAAAGCTGTTGGCATAGATATAGTCGATGGTCCGCTCATCCCCTTTCCAGGCATCCCGGAACCCCATCTCACGCAGGAAGCTGACCGATAACTCCGGTAACGCACCCATAAAGAGAATCGATTCTACCGGTTGCTTACGCAGTTCAGCTGCCAGCATTTCGGCATCATCCTGATCGGCACCCACCACGCTGGTGAAATGCTCGCGATCCAGCGCACGGTCAAGGGCGATGATCGGAAGCGGATCGTTGATCCAGCGTTGATAGAAAGGGTGCTCCGGTGGCAACGAGGTTGAAACGATGATCGCATCAACCTGACGCTGCAACAGATGCTCCACACAGCGCATTTCGTTGTCGGGCTGATCTTCAGAACAGGCAATCAGCAGCTGATATCCGCGTTGGCGGGCCTGACGTTCAAGGTAATTCGCGATACGCGTATAGCTGGTATTCTCCAAATCAGGAATAACCAGGCCTATTGAACGCGTTCGCCCCGCGCGAAGACCAGCAGCCACCGCGTTGGGATGGTAATTATGCTCGCGCACTACTGCCATGACCTTTTCTACTGTTTTGTCGCTGACACGATACTGCTTAGCTTTGCCGTTGATAACATAGCTGGCAGTCGTGCGCGAGACACCGGCCAGGCGCGCAATTTCATCCAGTTTCACAATAACCCCACGCTAGCACCGTGACGGCGCAGAAAATAGCCACGTCCCGGCTATGGATAAGAGATTTGTTACATCTAACAGCAGAACAGTTTAGCGAGCAACCGGTTTTAGTTCTGTGCGTCAGCTTTCAGACAAAAAATAAAAAACCCAGCATTACGCTGGGTTAGCAGAAGAGAGCGATAATCACCTGGCGCGATTAACGCATAATGCGGTCACCACGAGAAACGCCAACGATACCGGAACGGGCTACTTCAACAATTTCCGCGACTTCGCGCACGGTGTTGAGGAACGCATCCAGCTTATCGCTGGTGCCGGTAAGCTGAACCGTATAAAGCGAAGGTGTGACATCCACAATCTGCCCACGGAAAATTTCAGCACTGCGCTTCACTTCTTCGCGACCATAACCAGTCGCCTGAACTTTAACCAGCATCACTTCACGCTCAACGTAAGCGCCCTGACCTAATTCAGTGACTCGCAGCACGTCTACCAGCTTATGCAGCTGCTTTTCGATCTGCTCCAGCACTTTGGCATCGCCAACGGTCTGGATGGTCATCCGTGACAGCGTCGGGTCATCCGTTGGCGCTACGGTCAGACTTTCAATGTTGTAGCCGCGCTGGGAAAACAGGCCAACCACGCGGGACAATGCGCCGGATTCGTTTTCCAGCAGTACTGATAAAACACGACGCATAATTAAGTCCTCTCCGTTTTGCTAAGCCACATTTCGTCCATTCCGCCGCCGCGGATGTGCATCGGGTAGACGTGCTCGGTGCCATCGACGTTAACGTCGACAAACACCAGACGCCCTTTGCCTAACTCTTCCAGTGCCTGAGTCAGTTTGGCTTCCAGATCTTCCGGACGGCTGATGTTAATGCCGACATGACCGTAAGCTTCTGCCAGCTTGACAAAATCAGGCAGTGATTCCATATAAGACTGAGAGTGGCGACCTGAGTAAATCATGTCCTGCCACTGTTTCACCATGCCCAGCACGCGGTTGTTCAGGCTCAGTACCAATACCGGAAGATCGTACTGTAAGGCAGTAGACAGTTCCTGAATGTTCATCTGGATGCTGCCATCACCGGTGACACAAACCACAGTGGCTTCTGGCACCGCCAGCTTCACCCCCAGCGCCGCTGGCAGGCCGAAGCCCATCGTGCCGAGGCCGCCGGAGTTGATCCAGCGACGAGGCTTATCAAACTGATAGTAAAGCGCGGCGAACATCTGATGCTGGCCCACATCAGAAGTGACGTACGCTTCGCCATTGGTCAGACGACAGATAGTTTCGATAACCGCCTGCGGTTTGATCTGGTCACTCTTACGATCAAACTCCAGACACTGGCGGGAACGCCATTGATCGATACTCTGCCACCAGTCGCGAAGACTGTCGAAATCCTGCTGCTTATCGCCCTGCTCCATCAGTTCAAGCATCTGCGTCAGCACTTGCTTCGCATCGCCGACGATTGGCACATCTGCCGGCACGGTCTTCGAAATTGACGTTGGATCGATGTCGATATGCAGCACGGTGGCATTCGGGCAATATTTTGCCAGATTGTTGGTGGTGCGGTCATCAAAGCGCACGCCTACGGCGAAGATCACGTCAGCGTTATGCATGGTCATATTGGCTTCATAGGTGCCGTGCATTCCCAACATGCCCACGCTCTGCCGGTGCGTGCCAGGGAAAGCCCCTAAGCCCATCAGTGAACAGGTTACTGGCAGATTCAGTTTTTCGGCGATCTGACGAAGCTCCTCATCACAACCGGAATTCACCACGCCGCCACCGGCATAGATAACAGGCTGTTTAGCGGCCAGAAGCGTCTGTAAAGCGCGCTTAATCTGACCCTTGTGTCCCTGCGTCGTCGGGTGGTACGAACGCATACTGACTTCTTCAGGCCAGACATAAGGTAATTTGTTTGCCGGGTTCATCATGTCTTTTGGTAAATCGATGACCACCGGTCCTGGGCGTCCACTGGCTGCCAGCCAGAACGCCTTTTTCATGATGGTCGGGATATCTTCAGGCGACTTCACCATAAAGCTGTGCTTCACCACCGGGCGGGAAATCCCGACCATGTCGCACTCCTGGAAAGCGTCGTAACCAATCAGTGAAGAAGGTACCTGACCGGAGAGCACAACCATCGGGATGGAGTCCATATAAGCAGTGGCGATACCGGTGATAGCATTGGTTGCGCCTGGGCCGGAGGTGACCAGCACCACGCCCACTTCGCCTGTTGAGCGAGCGTAACCGTCCGCCATATGGACCGCGCCCTGCTCGTGACGTACCAGTATATGATCGATTCCGCCTACGGTTTGTAGCGCGTCATAGATATCAAGTACTGCCCCGCCGGGGTAGCCGAATACATGTTTAACGCCCTGATCGATCAACGATCGGACGACCATCTCGGCTCCTGACAACATCTCCATTTTTGCCTCCAGGCTTTTAAGGTGCTGAATTATCTTTTACCCCGCAATCCGTCAGTGAAAAAGAGACGAGCGGGCAGATAAGGTCAAAACCTGTGTTTATGCAAAGACGCTGGAAATCATTTCCAGAATCCAGGTACAGGGTGAATCCCTGGCTATTTTTATGCGTTGATGGACGTACCATAACCGTAGAAAAGTTGGCAGGCAAACCTCTGATCTCCGGTTTTACAGAATACCAGGCCCGCAAGGCACTACCGCCAATGGCGACTTGTCGACAAATACACTGACCAAAGGCTGAAAGAAAAGCGGTTTGTCCTGGTAGGGAATTCTTTTGCAGTGCGATCGTTTTGTTATCGAAACACCTGTAGGCTGAATTCAAGCTCACCTGTTCAAACATCGCGCCTAATTTAGTTTAATCTGCTGCCAGTATTTAACTTTCAAACATAATTATCTGAAGAAAATCCCCTTACCCGTGGCAGTAACCCATAAGTTTTTCCTATGCAAGTCATTGATTAACCACTTTTTTAAACACCTCTGTTCTGCGAATTATCCGTGCGCCATCCCTGTTGATAAATATCATCTTTACCCCTCCTTCCTTTTTGTTCTGCGCACAGGCGTCACGTCAGAATATCTTTCCTGAGCCACTTTGCCCGCAGCCGTTATAACCTTACGGCTAAGGTTGACATCGCCCCCGCAAATCAAGTATCAATAAGGGAACAGCAAATTTATGAGGTCTGAAGACATGATTCGTACCGCTCGCCTACTCGGTCTACTACTAAACGCATCCCAATTGCGCGGTAGACTTGTGGGCGAAGAAATGAATCAGTGATTCAGGCTTACAAACCTAAAGAACCCGCGCCGATGCGCGGGTTTTTTTATGCTCGTAGCACTGGTAAAGCAAACACGACAAGGAATATCCCGATGAGCCAACAAGTTATTATTTTCGATACCACTCTGCGTGATGGCGAACAGGCCTTACAGGCCAGCCTGAGTGTGAAAGAAAAGCTGCAGATCGCCTTCGCGCTGGAGCGCATGGGTGTGGACGTGATGGAAGTGGGTTTCCCAATTTCTTCCCCTGGTGATTTTGAATCCGTCCAGACCATTGCGCGTCAGATCAAAAACAGTCGTGTTTGCGCCCTCGCCCGCTGCGTAGAGAAAGATATTGATGCCGCTTATGAAGCTCTGCGCGTCGCTGAGGCTTACCGCATCCATACCTTCCTGGCTACTTCGCCAATGCACATCGCCACAAAATTGCGCAGTACGCTGCCAGAGGTGATTGAGCGTGCCGTCACCATGGTGAAACGCGCCCGTAACTATACCAACGACGTTGAGTTTTCCTGTGAAGATGGTGGACGTACGCCGATTGATGATCTGTGCCGCGTAGTGGAAGCCGCAATCAATGCAGGCGCTACCACCATCAACATCCCGGATACCGTCGGCTACACGCTGCCGGAAGAGTACAGCAACATCTTCGCTCAGCTGCGCAACCGCGTGCCGAACATCGATAAAGCCATTCTGTCTGTGCATACCCATGACGATTTGGGCATGGCAACAGGCAATGCGATTGCCGCCATCCAGGCTGGCGCTCGCCAGGTTGAGGGGACCATCAACGGACTGGGCGAACGTGCCGGTAACTGTGCGCTGGAAGAAGTGATCATGGCGATCAAAACCCGCAGCCAGTTGATGAAGGTGAACACCAACATCAATCACCATGAAATCTACCGTACCAGCCAGATGGTCAGCCAGATTTGTAATATGCCTATCCCGGCTAACAAAGCCGTGGTCGGCACTGGCGCCTTCGCCCACTCTTCTGGTATCCACCAGGACGGCGTGCTGAAGAACCGCGAAAACTACGAAATCATGACCCCGGAATCGATCGGTCTGAATAAAATTCAGCTGAACCTGACGTCCCGCTCCGGGCGTGCCGCCGTGAAACACCGCATGGATGAGATGGGTTATAAAGAAAACGACTACAACCTGGATAATCTGTACGACGCCTTCCTGAAGCTGGCTGATAAGAAAGGCCAGGTGTTCGACTACGATTTGGAAGCGCTGGCGTTCATCAACAAGCAGAACGAAGAGCCGGAATATTTCCGTCTGGATTACTTCAGCGTGCAGTCAGGCTCCAGCGTGATGGCTACCGCCTCAGTCAAACTGGCCTGCGGTGAAGAAGTGAAATCCGAAGCGGCAACCGGTAATGGCCCGGTCGACGCGGTTTATCAGGCTGTTAACCGCATTACCGACTTTGATGCCGAACTGGTTTCCTATCAGCTCACGGCAAAAGGCCACGGGAAAGATGCGCTGGGTCAGGTTGATATCGTGGTGAAATATAACGACCGCAAATTCCACGGTGTAGGTCTGGCCACGGATATCGTTGAGTCTTCTGCTAAAGCGATGATCAACGCCCTAAACAACATCTGGCGCTCCCGTCAGGTTGAGCAGGAACTGCAGCGCAAATCTCAAACCAACGATCATAAGGAAGTGGTGTAATCATGGCGGATACTTACCATATTGCCGTGTTGCCAGGTGATGGCATCGGCCCGGAAGTGATGGCTCAGGCGAACAAAGTGCTGACTGCCGTTCGTGAGCGCTTCAATCTGAGCATCACCACCAGCGACTATGACGTTGGCGGAATTGCGATTGATCGCCACGGCGAACCGCTGCCTGCGGCTACCGTTACCGGTTGTGAACAGGCCGACGCGATCCTGTTTGGTTCAGTCGGTGGCCCAAAATGGGAACACCTTCCACCAGCCGAGCAGCCAGAACGCGGCGCACTGCTGCCTTTGCGTAAGCACTTCAAACTGTTCAGCAACCTGCGCCCGGCCAGCCTGCATAAAGAGCTTGAGGCGTTCTGCCCACTGCGCAGTGATATCGCGGCTAAAGGGTTTGATATCCTGGTGGTGCGTGAGCTGACCGGCGGCATCTATTTCGGCCAGCCGAAGGGCCGTGAAGGCAGCGGCCAGCACGAGCGCGCTTTCGATACCGAGGTGTATCACCGATTTGAGATTGAGCGCATTGCCCGTATTGCTTTTGAATCAGCGCGTAAACGTCGTAACAAAGTGACTTCAATCGACAAAGCCAACGTGTTGCAATCCTCCATCCTGTGGCGCCAGATAGTTAATGAAGTGGCGCAGGATTACCCGGACGTAGAGCTGTGTCATATGTATATCGATAACGCCACCATGCAGCTGATCAAAGAGCCGTCGCAGTTCGACGTGATGCTTTGCTCCAACCTGTTTGGCGATATCCTTTCTGATGAGTGTGCGATGATCACCGGCTCGATGGGCATGTTGCCTTCTGCCAGCCTGAACGAGCAGGGTTTTGGCCTGTTTGAACCGGCAGGCGGGTCGGCCCCGGATATCGCAGGCAAAAACATTGCCAACCCGATTGCCCAAATCCTTTCTCTGTCGCTGCTGCTGCGCTTCAGCCTGAATGCAGCAGAAGCCGCCGATGCGATTGAACAAGCCATCAGCCGTGCACTGGCTGAAGGTCACCGCACGGGCGATTTAGCCGGTGGCGGCAAGTCCATCGGCACTGAGGAAATGGGTACAATTATTGCCCGGTACATTCGCGAAGCCTGATGATGAAAACATTATACGAGAAGCTGTTTGATGCGCATCTGGTGCACGATGCACCAGGAGAGACGCCGCTGCTGTATATCGACCGGCACCTGGTGCATGAAGTGACGTCAGCGCAGGCCTTTGATGGCCTGCGTGCCCACAACCGACCGGTGCGCCAACCGTCCAAGACCTTCGCTACGATGGATCACAACGTCTCTACTCAGACCCGTGATATCAATGCTAGCGGTGAGATGGCACGTATCCAGATGTCGATGCTGATCAAAAACTGTGAAGCCTTCGGCGTGCGTTTGTATGACCTCAAGCACCCTTTCCAGGGCATCGTGCATGTGATTGGTCCTGAACAGGGCTTGTCCCTGCCTGGCATGACTATCGTCTGTGGCGACTCGCATACTTCCACCCACGGAGCTTTTGGCGCGCTGGCTTTTGGTATCGGCACATCTGAAGTTGAGCATGTCCTGGCGACGCAGACGCTGAAGCAGTCCCGTGCGAAAACCATGAAGATTGAAGTCATTGGTCAAACGGCAGCAGGCATCACCGCTAAAGACATTGCGCTGGCGATCATTGGCAAGACCGGCAGCGGTGGCGGCAATGGCCATGTGGTTGAATTCTGTGGCCCGGCGGTAGAACAGCTGAGCATGGAAGGCCGCATGACGCTGTGCAATATGGCGATTGAACTGGGGGCTAAAGCGGGCCTGGTTGCGCCGGATGACACCACCTTTGCGTATTCCAAAGGTCGCCAGTTTGCACCGAAAGGGGCTGAATGGGATGAGGCTGTGGCTTACTGGCGAACGCTGAAATCCGACAGCGGCGCGAAGTTTGACAAAGTGGTCACCTTAAATGCGGCTGACATCGCACCGCAGGTGACCTGGGGAACCAACCCAGGCCAGGTAATTGCCATTAACGACTTGATTCCCGATCCGGCCTCTTTCAGCGATCCGGTTGAGCGCGCCTCAGCGGAGAAAGCGCTGGCCTATATGGATCTGAAGCCTGGCATCAGGCTGACCGATGTGAAGATCGACAAAGTCTTTATTGGTTCCTGCACTAACTCACGCATTGAAGATCTGCGAGCGGCGGCTTCGGTAGTCAAAGGCCATAAAATCGCGCCCGGCGTTCAGGCCTATGTCGTGCCGGGTTCCGGGCCGGTAAAAGCTCAGGCTGAAGAGGAAGGACTGGATAAAATCTTCCTGGAGGCAGGTTTTGAATGGCGTCTGCCTGGCTGCTCGATGTGTCTGGCCATGAATAACGACCGCCTGAACCCGGGTGAGCGTTGCGCCTCCACCAGCAACCGTAACTTTGAAGGTCGTCAGGGTCGCGGTGGCCGTACGCACTTGCTGAGCCCTGCTATGGCTGCGGCGGCTGCAGTGGCGGGCCATTTTGCTGACATCCGCGAACTGATTTAAAGAGGCTGTATGGCGAAGAAATTTACCCAACATACCGGCATCGTGGTGCCGATGGATGCGGCCAACGTCGATACCGATGCGATCATCCCCAAGCAGTTTCTGCAGATGGTGACGCGCACCGGTTTTGGTCGCAACCTGTTTTATGACTGGCGTTACAGCGATGCCGAAGGGCAGATCCCCAACCCGGACTTCGTGCTGAACAAGCCCGAGTTTAGCGGCGCCAGCATTATGCTGACGCGGGAAAACTTTGGCTGTGGCTCATCCCGTGAACATGCGCCCTGGGCGCTGACTGACTATGGGATCCAGGCGATTGTCGGCAGTGATTTTGCCGATATCTTTGCCAATAACTCGTTTAACAATCAGCTGTTGCTGGTGTCGTTAAGTGAGGAAGAAGTCGAAGAGTTGTTCCAACTGGTTGCCAGCCAGCCAGGCGTGGCTATCACGGTTGATCTGGAAAAACAGCAGGTCGTAGCCGGTGAGAAACACTATGCGTTCAGCATTGACAGTTTCCGCCGTCACTGCCTGATTAACGGGCTGGATAACATAGGCCTGACGCTGCAGCATGACGCCGAAATCTCGGCTTATGAGCAGACCCAGCCAGCATTTTTACGCTAGTTTTTTATCAGCGGGCGGAAGCACTTCCGCCCGTTACTCCTCACACATCCTTCACCCTGGCCGACATCACCAACGCGCCAATTGACAGCACCAGCGCCGCCCAGTAAACCGAATAATGGCCAAAGGTTTCTGCTAACGCGCCTTGTATTACGCCAGCCAGAATCACTCCCGTCGAAATACTGTTAGTAAATAGCGTCGTTGCTGCGCCTGGTCTTCCCGGCATCAGGTCCTGGAAATAAAGCATGCCAATCCCGGCGACGATGCCGATAAAGATGGCATTGAAGATCTGCAACGCCATCAGGGCGGTTTTGGAGTGAAACACCACCAGCCCCAGATAGAATACCGTTCCGGACGCGACCGCAAACAGCATCATATTACGTTTACCGAAGCGCTTCACGTAATGCCCTGCCAGCAACATGGCCGGAATCTCTAACCCGGCCGCCACGCCCATCAACAACCCGGCCAGCTTGTCCGGAAGGCCCAATACGCTGCTGATATACAGCGGCATATCAATGATATACATGGTATTGCAGGTCCACATCAGCAGCGATGCCAAAAACAGCAGCCGCACATCTTTATTCTTCCACGCGCTGATTTGGGTGATCACCACTTCAGGCGGCTGTTCAACGCGGGGAACGGAAGGAAGAGCAAACCAGATCAGCGCAACGCAGACCACAAACAGCCCGGCAGCAATTAAAAACATGGTGGTGAAGCCGTAATTCAGCGCCAGCGCAAAAGACAACGGCGGCCCGACAACCCAGGCAAGCGACAGTTGGGCACGCATCACCGAACTGAACATCACCACTTCCCGCGCAGAGCTGTCGGCATATTCGCGAGCAAGGGCGAAGATTTGCGGCATCGACACGCTTGCCAGCGCGGAGAGCAAGACACCAAAGGTGATCAGCGTCAGATAGTCCCGGTTAAAGGCAAAGATCAGCGCATTACCTATCGCCATCACACAGCAAAACAGGATCAGCATGCGGCGGTCGCCCCGGTTGTCCGAGCGCTTTGCCAACAGAATGCTGACGGCGATACCGGCTATCGCATTGAGGGTATAAAACAAGCCTACCCAGAAGGGACGTACGGCAACTTCACGGGTCAGGAACAGACTGAGAGTCGGTGCCTGTAACGCACCAGCCACGCCAACCATAAACGACACGGCCATAAAAGCGACGTAAACGGGATTGATGCGGCGGCGACGCGTGAGAAGCGATTTCATGCCTGATCCTTGAAAGAAATGGTCGCCACAAGTGTGGATCGACAAACAGCAAGCATAGAAGAAAACACGGACCAGCGAAAAAAGCCAGCAGGGTTAGCCGCTGGCTGGTGAAAAGCACCTTACTCAGAATCAACGATGTCAGAGCGCATTCAAAGAATGTCTCCCGCTCTTTCATCTGCGGGCATTATCGACCTAATATAAAGAAGAAAAAACAGACGGCTTTTCCACAAGGGTTCCTCTTTTATGTCTTCTGCCCGCTTACAACAACAGTTCATCCGCCTGTGGCAGTGCTGCGAAGGCCAGCCGCAGGAGACCACGCTCAATGAGTTGGCCGTGCAATTGAGCTGCTCCAGACGGCATATGCGTAACCTGCTTAATGGGATGCAGGAACAGGGCTGGCTGGAATGGCAGGCAGAATCCGGAAGAGGAAAACGATCGAAGCTCAGCTTCCATTATACGGGTCTGGCACTCCAGCAGCAGCGGGCTGTGGAGCTGCTGGAGAACGACCGTATCGATCAGCTGGTGCAGCTGGTTGGCGATAAAAATGCGGTCAGACAGATGCTGATCTCGCATCTGGGCAGGAGTTTCCGTCAGGGAAAACACATTCTCCGCGTGCTTTATTATCGTTCGCTTATGAATCTGTTACCCGGCACGCCGCTTCGTCGTTCTGAAACCCACCTTGCCCGCCAGATTTTCAGCAGCCTGACGCGCATAAATGAGGAAAACGGGGAAATCGAAGCCGATATCGCCCACCACTGGCAACAACTTTCTCCCTTGCACTGGCGGTTCTATCTGCGTCCGGCAATCCACTTTCATCATGGTCGTGAACTGCAGATGGCCGACATCATCAGCACGCTTGAAGGACTGAAGCCGCAGCCTCTGTTTTCCCATTTTGATCGCATTGACTCCTCGGCACCCTGGACGCTGGATATTCATCTGCATCAGCCTGATAACTGGCTTCCCTGGCTGCTGGGCAGCGTCAGTACCATGATCCTGCCAAAAGAGTGGCCCAGCCTGCCGGACTTCGCCCGCCAGCCAATTGGCACCGGCCCTTATGCGGTGGTACGCAATCAGAGCACTCAACTCAGGATCCAGGCTTTTGATGACTATTTTGGCTACCGGGCGCTGATTGATGAAGTGAATATTTGGGTACTTCCGGAAATCAGCGATGAGCTGGTTTATTCCGGAGTAAAGCTGGAAGGGAAAGGCCTGGAAGAAAAATCAGAAGAGAGTCGGCTGGAAGAAGGCTGTTATTTCCTGCTGTTTGATCAGCGGTCTGAGCTGGGGCGTGACGAGCAAATCCGGCGCTGGGTCAGCATGCTGTTTAACCCGATCGCCTTACTGAATCATGCCGGTATTGGCTATCAACGTTACTGGTTCCCGGCTTATGGTCTGTTGCCGCGTTGGCACCATCGCCGCGATATGGCCACCAGCAAGAAGCCCGAAGGGCTGACTTCTCTCACGCTGACCTGGTATAACGATCACGTTGAGCATCAGGGTATTGCCAATGCGTTGCGCCCTATTCTGGCCGAGCAAGGCGTGGAGCTGATCGCTCAGCAGGTGGATTATGACGTCTGGCACCGTGGCGAAGCCGAAAGCGATATCTGGCTTGGGAGTGCCAACTTCACCCTGCCGCTGGAATTTTCCTTGTTTGCGCTGCTGTACGAAATTCCGCTGGTGCAGCATTGCATCACGCTGGACTGGGAAAAAGACGCGCAGCTTTGGCGTGAGCAGAAGCTGCCGCTGGCGGACTGGAGCAAACAGCTGATCAACACCTGGACGCTTCACCCGCTGTTCCATCACTGGCTGCTGCTGGAAGGTCAACGCAGTATGCGCGGCGTCAGAATGAATACGCTCGGCTGGTTTGATTTTAAATCTGCCTGGTTCGCGCCTGACGAAGCATGATGCTTTCGTTACAGCGCGGAAGTCACTAGAATAGGCCGTTCTCAACGGGGTGCGTTCGCGGTGTTCCACTGCCAACGCTGAGACAAACCCGTCGAACCTGATCCGGATAATGCCGGCGTAGGGATTTGAGACTGTCCAGATTGCTCAGATCCTTTGCGACCCCCTAACTTTCAAGGAACGCAAAGTGTTAAAAAAAGTTCTGCCTCTGCTGATCCTCAGCACCTTCCCTGCTTTTGCGGCTAAACCCGTCCTGACTGTGTACACCTACGACTCTTTTTCCGCTGACTGGGGCCCTGGCCCGGCCATCAAAAAAGCGTTTGAAGCTGACTGCGGCTGCGAACTGAAATACGTGGCGCTGGAAGATGGCGTCTCGTTGCTTAACCGTCTGCGGATGGAAGGCAAAAACAGCAAAGCTGATGTGGTGCTTGGCCTTGATAACAATCTGCTGGATGCGGCTGAGAAAACCGGCCTGTTCGCACAAAGTAAGGTGGACACCAGCAAGGTCACCGTCCCAGGCGGCTGGAGCGATAAGACCTTTGTGCCTTATGACTACGGCTGGTTTGCCTTTGTTTACGACAAAACCAAACTGCAAAACCCACCCAAGAGTCTGAAAGAGCTGGTCAACAGCGATAAGCCACTGAAGATTATCTACGAAGACCCGCGCACCAGTACGCCGGGCCTTGGTCTGCTGCTGTGGATGCAGAAAGTATTTGGCGACCAGGCACCGGAAGCCTGGCAAAAGCTGGCTAAGAAAACGGTCACCGTCACCAAAGGCTGGAGCGAAGCGTACGGGCTCTTCCTGAAGGGGGAAGGCGACATGGTGCTGAGCTACACCACCTCTCCGGCTTATCACCTGATTGAAGAGAAGAAATCACAGTATGCTGCCGCCAACTTCAGCGAAGGTCATTACCTTCAGGTGGAAGTTGCCGGACAGCTGAAGGCGAGTAAGCAGCCGGAACTGGCGCAGAAGTTTATGAAATTCATGCTGGATAAACCCTTCCAGGACAGCATCCCTACCGGCAACTGGATGTATCCAGTGGTTAAAAGCACGCTGCCAGCCGGGTTTGATACCCTCACCGTGCCAGCCACCTCGCTACAATACACGCCACAGGAAGTCGCCAGTCAACGCAGCCAATGGATCAGTACATGGCAACGCGCCGTCAGCCGCTGATTGCTGGCCCGTTAGTGCCCGGCGCGCTGGCAGCCACGCTGCTGGTCGTCGTGGCCCTGACGGCCTTCAGCGCGTTATGGCTTAGTGCTCCGGAGATCCACTGGCTGGATCTCTGGCAGGATGATTATCTGTGGCACGTTCTGCGCTTCTCCTTCTGGCAGGCGTTTCTCTCCGCCGTACTGGCGGTTGGGCCAGCCATTCCACTTGCGCGGGCGCTGTATCGTCGGCGTTTCCCCGGCAGAGACACGCTGTTAAGACTCTGCGCGATGACGCTGGTGTTGCCGGTGTTAGTCGCTGTCTTTGGCATACTCAGCGTCTATGGCCGGACTGGTTGGCTGGCCGACCTCTGCACGCTTCTGGGCGTTCCCTATACCTTCACCCCTTATGGGTTGCAGGGTATTTTGCTGGCCCACGTCTTCTTCAACCTGCCGCTGGCCGCTCGTCTGCTGCTGCAGGCGCTGGAACAGATCCCTGGCGAGCAGCGCCAACTCGCGGCACAGCTTGGCTTGCGGGGCTGGAACCATTTCGTGATAGTCGAATGGCCTTGGCTGCGGCGGCAAATTCTGCCTGCGGGTGCGCTGATCTTTATGCTTTGTTTTGCCAGTTTCGCCACGGTGCTCTCGCTGGGCGGCGGGCCAAAAGCCACCACCATCGAACTGGCAATATTCCAGGCCCTGAACTTTGATTACGATCCTGGACGCGCCGCTTTGCTGGCGATGCTCCAAATGATCTGCTGCCTGGGGCTGGTGATGTTTAGCCAGTGGCTTAGCAAAGCGCTGCCTTCAGGCACGGCAAGCATCAACGGGTGGCGAAATCCTGAGGACTGCTGGCCAGCAAAAGCCTGGGATGCACTGCTGATCCTTTGCGCGCTGGTGTTACTGCTGCCTCCACTGCTGGCGGTCATTGTCGATGGAGTGAATCAGGGCCTGCCAGCCGTATTGCGGCAACCGGCCCTCTGGCAGGCAACCTTTACCTCTTTACGTATTGCGCTTGGCGCTGGCTTGCTCTGCGTGATCCTGACCGTCATGCTGTTGTGGAGCAGTCGTGAACTGCGCCTTCGGCAGCGTGTTTTTCTCGGACAGTCCATTGAGCTGAGCGGCATGTTGATTCTGGCGATGCCGGGCATTGTGCTGGCGACCGGCTTCTTTCTGTTGCTGAATGCCACCGTCGGCCTGCCGGACTCCGCCGATGGCATCGTCATATTCACCAACGCACTGATGGCGATTCCTTACGCCATGAAGGTGCTGGAAAACCCGCTGCGTGATATTGCCGAGCGCTATAACAGGCTCTGTCTGTCGCTGGATATTCGCGGCTGGAACCGTTTCACACTGATAGAGTTACGCGCGTTAAAGCGCCCTGTTGCTCAGGCGCTGGCTTTTGCCTGCGTGCTGTCGATTGGCGATTTTGGTGTGGTGGCGCTGTTTGGTAATGAAAATTTCCGCACGCTGCCCTTTTATCTGTACCAACAGATTGGCTCATACCGCAGCGAAGAGGGCGCGGTAACGGCCCTGCTGCTACTGCTGCTCTGTTTCCTTTTGTTCACCCTGATTGAAAAACTGCCGGGACGCCATGCTGACGCTGACTAATCTGACTTACCTTTATAACCATTTGCCGATGCGTTTTTCACTCAGCATGCAGGCAGGGGAAAGGTTGGCGATCCTTGGCCCAAGCGGCGCGGGGAAAAGTACCTTGCTGAGTCTGGTCGCCGGTTTTCTCACCCTAAACAGCGGCAGCTTGCAGCTGAATGGCGAAGATCACAGCCATACGCCGCCTGCGAAGCGGCCGGTCTCCATGCTGTTCCAGGAGAACAATCTTTTCCCGCATTTGACGGTGGTGCAGAATATCGGCCTTGGCCTGCACCCCGGGCTGAAGCTGAATCATCAGCAGAAGCAGGCATTGCAGGAAATCGCCCGAAGGGTTGGGCTGGAAGCCTTTCTGGATCGCCTGCCTTCACAGCTCTCCGGTGGGCAAAGACAGCGTGCGGCGCTGGCTCGCTGCCTGGTTCGTCAGCACCCGCTGCTGTTACTGGATGAACCCTTTTCCGCACTGGATCCGGCGCTGCGTAAAGAGATGCTGCAACTGGTCGATGAAGTCTGTCTGGAGAGGAATATCACCCTGCTGATGGTGTCGCACAGTATTGAGGATGCCGCGCGAATAGCGCCACGCAGCCTGTTGATTGTTGAGGGTCGGGTTTACTGGGATGGCAGCACCGAAGTGCTGCTGAACGGAGAAGTCCCTGAAGCCGCGGTGCTGGGCATCAGTGTCCGATAAAGACCTGCCACAGCAGATGACGGAACACCGGCATCATCGGGTGGAACTGCAAGGCCACAAAACTGGCGATGGCAATAACGAGGGTCAACGGAGCCAGCCAGCGCAGGCGGCTTAACGGCAGATAAGCCGTTGCCCAGTCGGCCTGTTTTTTCGACCGCAGCCAGCGCCAGCCCAGCCAGCATCCCAGCCAGACCAACAACGCCACGGCCAATAGCAGCCATTTGAACATGCTGCTGCTGGCATCTTTCGGCACATCAATGGCCACGCCAGCCAGAATACCAGGCAGCAGATACAGCGGTGGCCAGAGCACGCAGCCAATGATATTCGGCGGAATAAACTTCCTGACCGGCAGTTCGAGCATCCCCGCCACCAGCGGGATCAGCGGACGTGTAGGCCCAACAAAGCGCCCAACAATGATGGTAAACATGCTGTGCTGATGCAGCGCATGCTCGGTTTTATCCATCAGCCCCTGATGCTTTTTAATAAAGGACCATCGGTGCAGCGGCCCTTTGAATTGCCAACCAATGAGATAGGAAACCCAGTCGCCAACCAAACAGCCAATGGTGCCCGCCAGCCAGGCCGGATAGAGGCCAATCTGCCCGCTGCCAATCAGTGCGCCAAACGAAGCCATTAAAACAGTGCCCGGCAACAGCAGACCGACCAGTGCCAGAGATTCAAAAAAAGTGATCAGCCCCACAGCCAGCAACGACCAGGCCAGTGATTGCGTTATAAGATGTTGCAGCCAGGCTTCCATACTTTCCACATTCTGTTTTGATTGAGGTCGGATTGTCCTGAGACGCCCGTACTGCGTCAAGGCCTGTTTTGTATGAACTCATTGATGGCAGGCTGATTAAGACTATTGCCAGCCCAGGCGGGACGGCAACCGCCGTTTACTCTGGCTGAGCACATTCTCTGCTCATCAAGCTATACTGTATAAATAAACATGCTATTCTTGAGCAAAGAATCAACTTAAAGGGTTTCAGGTGAACGATGCACGCGCAGGCTTCCTGCTTACTCGCCACTGGCGGGACACGCCCTCAGGCACCGAAGTGGTGCTTTGGCTGGCCACGGACAGTGGCCCGCAGAGAGTGGTGCTTCCTCCACAGGAATCCGTCGCGTTCATTCCACAAGAGTATCAGGCACAGGCTGAGGCATTACTTAAACAGGAACGCCACTTCCGCTTTGCGCCGCTGGAGCTGAAAGACTTCCGTCATCGTCCGGTGGTTGGCTTGTATTGTCGTCAGTATCGCCAGTTACAAAAGCTGGAGAAGCTGCTGCGCGAGAATGGCGTAATGGTCTATGAAGCGGACGTAAGGCCTCCGGAGCGTTATCTGATGGAGCGCTTTATCACTTCTCCCGTCTGGTTTAGCGGCCAGCCCGCCGGAAACAGCCTGATCAACACCCGACTGAAGCCCAATCCCGACTACCGGCCGCCGCTGAAGTGGGTTTCTCTGGATATTGAAACGACGCGCCACGGCGAACTGTACTGCATCGGTCTTGAAGGCTGCGGGCAACGAGATGTCTATATGCTGGGTCCGGAGAACGGTGATGCCAGCCAGCTGGACTTCAATCTGGAATATGTTTCCAGCCGGCCACAGCTGCTGGAAAAACTGAATGCCTGGTTTGTGCAGCACGATCCCGACGTATTAATTGGCTGGAACGTGGTGCAATTTGACCTGCGCGTGCTGCAAAAACACGCCGACCGTTATGGCATTCCTCTAAAACTTGGACGCAACAATGAGCCGTTGGAGTGGCGTGAGCACGGCTTTAAGCCCGGCGTGTTCTTCGCTCAGGCAACCGGCAGGCTGATCGTGGATGGCATTGAGGCGTTGAAATCGGCGTTCTGGAACTTCGCCTCTTTCAGTCTTGAAGCGGTCTCACGGGAACTGCTGGGGGAAGGCAAAGCCATCAACAATCCCTGGGACAGAATGCAGGAGATCGATCAACGCTTTGCAGAAGACAAACCCGCCCTCGCCCTTTACAACCTGAAGGACTGCGAGTTAGTCACCCGCATTTTCCAGCACACTCAGCTGATGCCGTTTCTGCTGGAACGCTCAACGGTTAACGGCCTGGCTGTCGATCGCCACGGTGGATCAGTTGCGGCATTCGGCCACCTTTATTTACCTCGTATGCACCGCGCTGGTTTTGTCGCGCCTGGGCTGGGGGAAGTCGCCCCCGAAGCCAGCCCCGGCGGCTATGTGATGGACTCCACCCCGGGCCTGTATGATTCGGTGCTGGTGCTGGATTATAAAAGCCTGTATCCGGCGATCATCCGCACCTTTCTGATCGATCCCGTTGGGTTGGTAGAAGGTCTTGCCCACCCGGATGACCAGGATTCTGTCAGTGGATTCAAGGGCGCGCGTTTCTCCCGAACCACGCACTGCCTGCCTGAAATCGTTAATCAAATCTGGCAGGGCCGTGAAGCCGCCAAAAAAGAGGGCAATAAACCGCTTTCGCAGGCGCTGAAAATCATCATGAATGCCTTCTATGGCGTATTGGGCACCAGCGCCTGCCGCTTTTTTGATCCCCGTCTGGCCTCCTCCATCACGCTGCGCGGCCATGAAATCATGCGGCAAACCAAAGAGCTGGTTGAAGCCGAAGGCTACGACGTGATTTACGGCGATACCGATTCGACCTTTGTCTGGCTGAAAAAGCCTCACGATCAGCCGTCTGCTAACGCCATTGGTCAACAGCTGGTAGAGAAGGTCAATGCCTGGTGGAAGCACCATTTGCAGCAGGAATTTGGCCTTGATAGCGCGCTGGAGCTGGAGTTTGAAACCCATTTCAGCCGTTTTCTGATGCCCACTATTCGTGGAGCCGAGCAAGGCAGCAAAAAACGCTATGCCGGGCTGATCTGCGAAGGCGAAACGGAACGCATGGTGTTTAAGGGGCTGGAAACCGTTCGCACCGACTGGACGCCGCTGGCCAAGAACTTCCAGCAGGAACTTTATCGGCGCATTTTTAAAAAACTGCCTTACCGGGATTATATCCTTGAAACCGTGCGGCAATTGCTGGATGGCGAGCTCGATGAACAGCTGATTTACGGCAAAAGGTTACGTCGCCCGCTGAATGATTATCAGCGTAATGTGCCGCCACATGTCCGCGCAGCAAGGATTGCGGACGAACAGAATGAGAAGCTGGGCCGTCCTCTGCTTTACCAGAACGGCGGAAAAATTCGCTATGTGATGGCCACGTCCGGCCCGGAGCCTCTGGAAGCGCGTATCACTCCTCTAGACTACGATCATTACCTGACAAAGCAGCTCCAGCCGGTGGCTGAGGGGATTTTACCCTTCCTCCAGGATGACTTTGCTACACTGGTTACAGGTCAGTTGGGTCTTTTTTGACAGGTGACGAACGCGTCGCCATCCAGTACCATAGCGCCCTTCCTGATGATTAGAATTTTCTGCCGGGCACTGAGTGCCGGGCGGTCATGCTATTGCCTGCCATAACCTCTAAGAGAATCGAGCCGAATATCTATGCCTTTTACACTTGGTCAACGCTGGATCAGCGATACGGAAAGCGAATTGGGATTGGGCACTATTGTCGCGATCGACACGCGCATGGTGACTGTGCTGTTCCCTGCCACCGGCGAAAACCGTCTTTATGCCCGAAATGATTCTCCAATCACCCGTGTGATGTTCAATCCAGGCGACACCATTACCAGCCATGAAGGCTGGCAGCTGGAAGTGGCAGAAGTCACGACGGAAAACGGTCTGATAACTTACCTCGGCACGCGTCTGGATACTGAAGAGACCGGCGTGCTGATGCGTGAGGTGATGCTCGACAGTAAGCTGGTCTTCAGCAAACCTCAGGATCGTCTGTTTGCTGGTCAGCTGGATCGTATGGATCGCTTTGCCCTGCGCTTTCGTGCACGCAAATACCAGAGTGAACAGTATCACCTTGCGGTAAGCGGCCTGCGTGGCATGCGCACCAGTCTGATCCCTCACCAGCTGCACATTGCCCACGATGTTGGCCGCCGCCATGCCCCGCGTGTTTTGCTCGCGGATGAAGTTGGCCTCGGCAAAACCATCGAAGCCGGGATGATCATCCACCAGCAACTGCTGGCAGGCCGTGCTGAGCGCGTGCTGATCGTGGTGCCTGAAACCCTGCAACATCAGTGGCTGGTTGAGATGCTGCGCCGCTTTAACCTGCGTTTCGCCCTGTTTGACGATGAGCGCTATGCGCAGGCACAGTTGGACAGCGATAATGCCTTCGACACTGAACAGCTGGTGATCTGCTCTCTCGACTTTGTGCGTCGCAACAAGCAGCGCCTGGAGATGATGGCGGATGCCTCCTGGGACCTGCTGATTGTGGATGAAGCTCACCACCTGGCGTGGTCAGAAGGGCAGCCGAGCCGTGAATATCAGGTCATCGAACAACTGGCCGAACAGATCCCCGGCGTCCTGTTGCTGACCGCCACACCAGAGCAGCTGGGCATGGAAAGCCACTTTGCCCGTCTGCGTCTGCTGGATCCAAACCGTTTCCATGATTTTGCTGCCTTTGTTGAAGAGCAGCAGCACTTCCGCCCCATCGCCGATGCGGTGACCGGACTGCTGGCGGATAAATCGCTCAGTCCGGTTGAGATGAATATGCTCAACGACCTGGTTGGCGAACAGGATATCGAGCCACTGTTGCAAATCGCCAACAGCGACCGTGAAGGGAAACTTGAAGCGCGCCAGGAATTGATCAGCATGCTGATGGATCGCCACGGCACCAGCCGCGTGCTGTTCCGTAACACCCGTAACGGGGTAAAAGGCTTCCCGAAACGCGAACTGCACCAAATCCGTTTGCCGCTGCCAACGCAGTATCAAACCGCGATTAAAGTTTCCGGCATCATGAGCGCACGTAAGTCTGTCGATGAGCGTGCTCGTGACATGCTGTACCCGGAGCAAATTTATCAGGAGTTTGAAGGCGACAGCGGCACCTGGTGGAACTTCGACCCGCGTGTTGAGTGGCTGATGGGCTTCCTGACCAGCCAGCGCGATAAGAAAGTGCTGGTGATCTGTGCCAAAGCAGCCACGGCTCTGCAGCTTGAGCAGGTCCTGCGTGAGCGTGAAGGAATCCGCGCGGCAGTCTTCCACGAAGGTCTGTCTATTATTGAACGCGACCGTGCGGCCGCCTGGTTTGCTTCTGAAGAAGAGGGTGCCCAGGTTCTGCTCTGTTCTGAAATAGGCTCTGAAGGCCGTAACTTCCAGTTCGCTCATCAGATGGTGATGTTCGACCTGCCGTTTAACCCGGACCTGTTAGAGCAGCGAATTGGCCGTCTTGACCGTATTGGTCAGGCGCACGACATCCAGATCCACGTCCCTTACCTGGAAAAAACCGCTCAGTCGGTGCTGGTGCAGTGGTATCACGAAGGTCTGGATGCCTTTGAGCATACCTGCCCGACTGGCCGCGCTATTTATGATACAGCCTACGCTCAGCTGGTTGAGTATCTGGCCGCCCCTGAACAGACTCAGGGTCTGGAAGAGTTTATTGCCGACTGCCGCAAACAGCATAACGCGCTGAAAAGCCAGCTTGAGCAGGGGCGAGATCGCCTGCTGGAACTGAACTCAAACGGCGGCGAGAAAGCTCAGGCGCTGGCAGAGAAAATCGGCGAGCAGGATAACGATACCGACCTGGTGAACTTTGCGCTCAACCTGTTTGATATCGTCGGGATCAACCAGGAAGATCGCAGTGATAACCTGATTGTACTGACACCAGGCGATCATATGCTGGTGCCAGACTTCCCAGGTTTGCCAGAAGATGGCTGCACCATCACCTTCGATCGCGGTCAGGCTTTGTCCCGGGAAGACGCGCAATATGTCACCTGGGAACACCCGATCATCCGCAACGGTTTGGATTTGATCCTTTCAGGAGATACCGGAAGCTGCGCGCTGTCACTGCTGAAGAACAAAGCCTTACCAGTGGGAACCTTGCTGGTTGAGTTGATCTACGTGGTGGAAGCTCAGGCACCTAAACATCTGCAACTGACCCGCTTCCTGCCACCCACACCGGTGCGCATGCTGGTTGACCGTAATGGCACGAACCTGGCTGGTAAGGTCGAGTTCGAAAGCTTTAACCGTCAGCTGAACGCGGTGAATCGCCATACCGGCAGCAAACTCGTTAACGCCGTGCAGCAGGATGTTCATCAGATCCTGCAACTGGCCGAAGAAGAAGCCGCTGCTCAGGCTCGTCAGGTGATTGACGTCGCCCGCCGTGAAGCCGATGAAAAGCTCAGCGCCGAACTGTCTCGCCTCGATGCACTGAGCGCGGTCAATCCTAACATCCGTCAGGATGAGATTGACGCGCTGGAAAGCAACCGCGAGCAGGTTCTGTCCGCGCTGAACGAGGCTGGCTGGCGTCTTGATGCGCTGCGTCTGATTGTCGTAACGCATCAGTAACTCAACATGGGGCGGTGTATGCCGCCCCTGACAGGCAACAAGATGGAACCCTATAACCCACCGCAAGAACCCTGGCTCCATATCCTGTATCAGGATGAGCACATCATGGTGATCAACAAGCCCAGCGGATTGCTGTCCGTTCCCGGACGCCTTGAAGATCATAAAGACAGCGTTATGACCCGCGTCCAGCGTGATTTCCCTGCGGCGGAATCGGTGCATAGATTGGATATGGCGACCAGTGGTGTGATCGTAGTAGCGTTAACTAAAGCGGCTGAGCGTGAGCTTAAGCGTCAGTTTCGCGAGCGGGAGCCACAGAAGAGGTATATTGCCAGAATCTGGGGACATCCGGAGAAAGCCAAAGGTCTGGTCGATCTGCCGCTGATTTGCGACTGGCCAAACCGGCCAAAGCAGAAGGTGTGTTTTGAAACGGGGAAGTCTGCCCAGACGGAATATGAAGTGCTGGAGTTTGCCGATGACAACAGTGCCCGTATTCAGCTGAAGCCCATTACCGGCCGTTCTCATCAGTTAAGGGTGCATATGTTGGCGCTGGGTCATCCCATTCTGGGGGATAATTTCTATGCCCATCCAGAGGCGAAAGCCATGGCACCGCGACTGCAACTGCATGCTGAAATGCTGACCATTACGCATCCGCATTACCACACGCCAATGACCTTCCGTCAGCCTGCTGATTTTTAACGAGTAAGGGCGGAATCTCTTCCGCCCTTACCGTTAGCTTAGCCTGCAACGCCCTACTTAAAGCCTTTCTCACGTTTAATCAGATCGTAAGCCGCCTGAATTTCCTGCGTTTTCTGCTTGGCCATTTCCATCATCTGCGGTGGCAGACCTTTGGCAACCAGCTTGTCCGGATGGTGTTCGCTCATCAGCTTGCGATAGGCGCGCTTGATGGTGGTGCCATCATCACTGCTTTTCACGCCCAGCACGCTACAGGCATCCTCCAACGTTGGTCCACGTCTTGCCTGACCAAAGCCGCCCTGTGAACCCGCGCCGCTGTGATAATCACCGCCGCCGCCAAACTGCTGGCCGCTTTCCATCATCCGCAGGAACTGATCGAACTGAGTTTTGGAAATGCCCAACTCTTCCGCGATAACAAACAGCACCTGACGCTCGTTAGGATGAAGAGACCCATCGGCAAACGCCGCCTGAATCTGAATTTCCAGAAACATCCTAATCAGGTCAAAGCGGCCAAAGCAGGCGCTACGCAGTTCACGCAATTTACTGCGTAACGGGTAATCGCCCTCTTTTCCCTCACGGAAGGCACGCTGAGCCGAGGTTCTGGCTTCGCCATGCAGCTGCATACGATCCATCAGCAGTGAAGCCATCTGAATATCCGCGTCAGTCACTCGTCCTTTTGATTTGGTCAAATGCCCCATCACCTGAAAGGTGGTGCGGAAAAACAGGGACTGTCTGGTTTGCTGGTTAGCAAAATAGCCCTGTCCTTTAACGGCCCGCGCTTTATCAATCAGATGGCCAATCAGCAGGCCGAATGCTAAACCCCAGAAGCCGGTGCCGCTCAACAAACCGAGCACAAGGCCAATTACTTTTCCCCAATAGCGCATATACTCCTCATTTCGCCATGCTGAAGGCTAAAAATTGCATTATCATACCTGTCATTTAACTCAGAGCCTAACGGCAACGCGGCCAGACGACCAGGATTAACACTAGCGCAACGCAGTTGAGTGCGATAGTCTCTGACCGTTTGTCGGCATGATGCCAGCTATCACGGAATTCTCGATACCGCGTATGAAAAAAAGATTACCTACTTTGCTGGCCACGCTTATCGGCACAGCGATTTACAGCCAGCAAGGCCTGGCCGACGACCT
Organism: Erwinia sp.; assembly: GCF_049696395.1. Taxonomy (GTDB): domain Bacteria; phylum Pseudomonadota; class Gammaproteobacteria; order Enterobacterales; family Enterobacteriaceae; genus Erwinia. The sequence continues at coordinate 14,776 of NZ_JBAVTT010000107.1, read as the reverse complement.
CGCATCACAATGTATGCTGGGTGTACCAAGCTATAACCGTCCTCTGGTCCAGGGAAAAACGAACAATGACTTACCGGTAACGATTAACGCCGATAGTGCCAAAGGTAATTACCCGGATAACGCCGTGTTTACTGGCAATGTCGATATCCAGCAGGGTAACAGCCGTCTGCTTTCTGACGAGGTTCAGCTGCATCAAAAGCAGCAACCTGGCCAGCCGACGCCTGTGCGAACCGTGGACGCGTTAGGTAATGTGCACTACGACGACAATCAGGTCATCCTGAAAGGTCCGAAAGCCTGGTCAAACCTGAACACCAAAGACACCAACGTCTGGAACGGAGACTACCAGATGATAGGCCGTCAGGGCCGTGGAACTGGCGATCAGATGAAACTGCGTGGCCAGAACCGTTATACCATTATGGAAAACGGCACGTTTACTTCCTGTCTGCCTGGCGATAACAGCTGGAGCGTGGCGGGAAGCGAGATTATCCAGGACCGCGAAGAGCAGGTTGCTGAAATCTGGAATGCCCGCTTTAAGATTGGCTCAGTCCCGGTGTTGTACAGCCCATACTTGCAGTTGCCTCTTGGCGACCGCCGCCGCTCAGGTTTCCTGATCCCGAACGCCAAATACGGCAGTTCCAACGGATTTGAATTCATTCTGCCGTATTACTGGAACATTGCGCCGCAGGCCGATGCCACCATTACGCCTCATTATATGAGTAATCGTGGGCTGCAGTTACAGAACGAATTCCGCTATCTGACTCAGGCTGGTGCCGGTCTGATGGAGTTCGATTATTTGGGATCGGACAACCAGTACGAGAAAGACGCAACCTCACGCAATATTTCAGACAGTACCGACTCCAAGCGCTGGTTATTCTTCTGGAAGCATGCCGGTGTCTATGACCAGAACTGGCGCTTCAACGCGGATTACACCAAGGTTAGCGATCCTTATTACTTCACCGATCTGGATTCTACCTACGGCAACTCGACTGACGGGTACGTCACGCAGAAATTCAGTATTGGTTATGCCGAGAAAAACTGGGACGCGACGCTGTCGACCAAACAGTTCCAGATCTTCTCAACCAACGCCAGCCGCGATGTGTATCGTGCTGAGCCGCAGTTCGACTTTAACTATTACCAGAACGATGTCGGTCCGTTTGACACCCACCTTTATGCGCAGGCGGTGAAGTTCACCAACGTCAACGAAGAGTTGCCTGATGCAACCCGTTTGCACGTAGAGCCGACCATCAACCTGCCGCTGTCCAACGGCTGGGGAAGTCTGAATACCGAAGCGAAACTGCTGGCAACACATTATCAGCAGGATGATATTGAGTATTACAACAGCCTCAGTTCCAGCCAGGACAACCAGCTGAAAAGCAACGTGAACCGCGTCATGCCGCAATTTAAAGTTGACGGCAAGATGGTCTTCGACCGCAATATGGACTGGTCTGAAGGTTACACGCAGACGCTGGAACCGCGTATGCAGTACCTTTATCTGCCTTATCGCGATCAGAGCGATATCCGCGCTTATGACTCCACGCTGCTGCAAAGTGACTACACCGGCCTGTTCCGCGACCGCACTTACAGTGGTCTGGATCGCATTGCCTCAGCCAACCAGGTGACCAGCGGTGTGACCACGCGAATTTTTGATAACGATCTGGTTGAACGTTTTAACGCTTCTATAGGTCAAATCTACTCGTTTACTCCATCCCGAACTGGTCTGGAGAACGCAGACAGTGACGATCGCGGCAGTCTGGTGTGGGCAGGTGACACTTACTACCGTATCAGCGACCGTTGGAGCACCCGTGGTGGCCTGCAGTATGACACCCGTCTTGATAACGTGTCGCAAGGCAATGCCGTACTGGAATACCGCCGCGATGCTGACCGCATGGTGCAGTTGAACTACCGTTACACCAGCCCGGAATATATTGCCCAAACGTTATCCACGGTGACCAACCCTGGCTATCAGGATGGAATTTCTCAGGTTGGCGCCACGGCGAGTTGGCCGATTGCTGATGCCTGGTCGGTGGTTGGCGCCTGGTACTACGATACCAAAGCCAAACAGCCTGCCGATCAGTTGCTTGGTGTGCAGTACAGTTCCTGCTGCTATGCCATTCGTCTGGGTTACGAACGTAAAATCACCAGCTGGAACAGCGATAACAGTACCAGTAATTACGACAATAAAATCTCGTTCAACATTGAATTACGTGGCCTGAGTCCTTCTTATAGCCTCGGCACCGGTCAAATGCTGCGTGAGGGCATCTTGCCTTATCAACGCTCTTTCTGATGTTGTGATAAATACAATGCAAACCCGCAGTGCGGATAGAAGAATGGAAAAAGTATGAAGAACTGGAGAATGCTGATCCTTGGTGCAGCGCTGACCGCCAACACCGCGTTTGCAGCCCCGCAAGTTGTTGATAAAGTCGCCGCTGTAGTAAACAACGGCGTAGTACTGGAAAGTGATGTCGACGGCATGATGCAGTCGGTAAAAGGCCAGGCTCAGCAGGCTGGTCAGCAACTGCCTGATGATAAAACCCTGCGTCATCAAATCGTGGAACGTCTGGTCATGGACAACATTTTGCTGCAGATGGCAAAACAGTCCGGGATCCAGGTGACGGATGCTCAGCTTGATCAGGCTATCCAGAACATCGCCGCTCAGAACAAAATGAGTGCAGACCAGCTGCGCAGTCGTCTGGCGTATGATGGGATGAATTATTCGACCTACCGTGAGCAGATCCGCAAGGAGATGACCATTTCGGAAGTGCGTAATAATGAAGTCCGTCGTCGCGTCACCATTCTGCCGCAGGAAGTGGATTCGCTGTCGAAGCAGGTTGCTTCTCAGAACAATGCCAGCACCGAGTTAAACCTCAGCCACATCCTGTTGCCACTGCCGGAAAACCCGACTCAGCAGCAGGTTGACGATCAGGAAACCCTCGCTAAGCAGCTGGTGAGCCAAAGTAAAAATGGCGCTGACTTCGGCAAGCTGGCGATCACCTACTCTGCCGATCCTCAGGCGCTGAAAGGCGGCAACATGGGTTGGGGCAAGATTCAGGAGCTGCCTTCTCTGTTCGCGCAGGCGCTGGTTACGGCGAAGAAAGGCGACATCATCGGTCCAATCCGCTCAGGTGTTGGCTTCCACATCCTGAAAGTTAACGATGTGCGCGGCGAGAGCCAGAATGTGTCAGTGACCGAAGTTCACGCTCGCCATATTCTGCTGAAGCCGTCTCCGGTAATGACTGATGAGCAGGCTCGTCAGAAACTGGAACAGGTTTCTGCTGAGATCAACAGTGGCAAAATGACCTTCGCTAATGCCGCTAAAGAGCTTTCTCAGGATCCAGGTTCAGCAAATCAGGGCGGCGATTTAGGCTGGAGCTCCCCGGAGATGTATGACCCGGCGTTCCGCGATGCGCTGTTGAAGCTGAAAAAAGGCCAGTTGAGCACGCCAGTGCACTCCTCCTTCGGCTGGCATCTGATCCAGTTGCTGGATACCCGTCAGGTGGACAAAACTGACGCAGCACAGAAAGAGCGTGCTTACCGTCTGCTGTTCAACCGTAAGTTTGCTGAAGAAGCACAGACCTGGATGCAGGAGCAGCGTGCTGCCGCCTACGTGAAAATCCTGGATGCGAATGCTCAGTAATCAACGTGTGGTGATCACTCCCGGCGAGCCTGCCGGGATTGGTCCTGATGTTACCCTTCAACTGGCCCAGCGTGACTGGCCAGTTGAACTGGTTGTGTGCGCCGATCCAGCTTTGCTGCTCGAACGGGCAGCAAAGCTGGGTTTACCTCTGACCCTGAGAGACTATCAGCCTGGTTCAGCGGCCCAGCCGCAACAGGCCGGGACGCTGACTGTCGTTCCCGTTACCCTGCCGCACCCCGTTAACGCAGGCGAGCTTTGCGTGGCGAACAGCCATTACGTGCTGGCAACGCTGGCACGAGCCTGTGACGGCTGCCTCAACGGTGAATTTTCTGCGTTAATCACCGGTCCGGTCCATAAAGGGGTGATTAACGACGCGGGTATCCCTTTCAGCGGCCACACTGAATTCTTTGCTGAACGTTCACAGCGTGAACGTGTAGTGATGATGCTGGCGACAGAAGAGCTGCGGGTGGCGTTGGCTACCACGCATCTGCCGCTAAAAGACGTCTCTGAAGCGATTACCCGCGACAGCCTGCATGAAGTTATCGGTATTCTGCACGCTGACCTGAAAAGTAAATTCGGCTTAGCCTCCCCGCACATCTTTGTTTGTGGCTTAAATCCCCACGCGGGTGAAGGTGGGCATATGGGTCGGGAAGAGATCGATGTTATCATCCCTGCCTTGGACGAACTTCGTCAGCAGGGAATGCAGCTGACCGGACCATTGCCGGCAGATACGTTGTTCCAGCCAAAATATTTGCAACATGCCGATGCCGTGCTGGCGATGTATCACGACCAGGGGCTTCCGGTGCTAAAATATCAGGGATTCGGGCGCGCGGTGAATATCACCCTCGGCCTGCCCTTTATCCGCACGTCCGTTGACCATGGCACCGCCCTTGAACTGGCAGGCCTGGGGAACGCTGATGCGGGCAGCTTTATTACGGCGCTTAACCTCGCCATCACCATGATCAAGAGCAGTAATGAATAATCGCGTCCATCAGGGCCACTTCGCCCGCAAACGTTTCGGACAGAACTTCCTGAACGATCAGTATATTATCGACAGCATTGTCTCCGCCATTCACCCGCAAAAAGGCGAGGCCATCGTCGAGATTGGTCCCGGTCTTGGGGCGTTAACCGAACCGGTTGGCGAGCGTCTGGACGCCATGACCGTCATTGAAATCGACCGTGATTTGGCGGCTCGTCTGCAAACCCATCCGTTTTTGGGCCCTAAGCTGACGATCTTCCAGCAGGACGCCATGGCCTTTGACTTCGCTGAGTATGCCCGCGAAAAAGGTCAGTCTCTGCGCGTGTTTGGTAATCTGCCTTACAACATCTCCACGCCGTTGATGTTCCATCTTTTCAGCTATGCCACGGCCATCCGTGATATGCATTTTATGCTGCAAAAAGAGGTCGTTAATCGGTTAGTAGCCGGCCCAGGCAGCAAAGCCTATGGCCGTCTCACCGTCATGGCACAGTATTACTGTCAGGTGATCCCGGTGCTGGAAGTGCCACCAGAATCCTTTACGCCTGCGCCTAAAGTTGATTCAGCGGTGGTGCGTTTAATGCCACATGCGAAAATTGAACATCCGGTCACCGATATGCGAGTGCTGACCAGGATCACCACAGAAGCCTTTGGTAAGCGCCGTAAAACACTGCGCAACAGTCTGGGGCATCTGTTCTCGCTGGAAGTCTTGCAGGAGATGAACATCGACCCGACTTTACGGGCAGAGAACATCACTGTGGCGCAATATTGCCAGTTAGCAAACTGGCTGATTGCGCATCCTCAGACCCAGCCTCAGCCGCAGGAGAAGTAGCAGAATGATCGATACGCCCCGTGTATGTGTCCATGTTCAGAGCGCTTATATTCCTTCGCAATCTGTTCCTGAAGAAGATCGGTATGTTTTTGCTTATACCGTCACCATACGCAATCTGGGGCGTCACGCCGTTCAGCTGCTCGGTCGTTACTGGTTGATTACCAACGGCAATGGCCGTGAAACCGACGTTCAGGGTGAAGGTGTGATTGGCGAGCAGCCGCACATCCAACCCGGCAATGAATTTCAGTACACCAGCGGCGCCGTTCTCGAAACACCCATGGGCACCATGCAGGGACATTACGTCATGATCGATCATGAAGGCGAAAGCTTCCAGGTTGAGATCCCGGTGTTCAGGCTGGCTGTCCCAAGCCAGCTCCATTAATTCATCTGATAGCACAGACGGTGAGCGGGCTTAACGGCTCAGGAATTCGTCTGCCTGGAAAGGTTCAATGAGCACATATCTGATCGGTGACATCCACGGATGCTATGACGAACTTCACTCCCTGCTGGAGCAGGTCGCTTTCGATCCCCAACAGGATACGCTGTGGCTGACTGGCGATCTGGTTGCCCGTGGGCCGGGTTCGCTGGACGTGCTGCGCTACGTGCGTTCGCTGGGTGACTGCGTCCGTCTGGTCTTAGGCAATCACGATCTGCATCTGCTGGCCGTGTTCGCTGGCATCAGCCGTAATAAGCCGAAGGATCGCCTGACGCCGTTACTGGAAGCTGAAGATGCCGATGAGCTGATTAACTGGCTTCGTCGTCAGCCGCTGCTGCAAGTGGATGAAGAGAAAAAGCTGGTGATGGCGCATGCTGGTATCACGCCACAATGGGATATTGAAACCGCGAAAGCCTGTGCCCGTGAAGTGGAAGCCGTCCTCTCCAGTGATACCTATCCACTGTTCATCGACGCCATGTACGGTGACATGCCCAATAACTGGACCCCAGAACTTACCGGGCTGGCTCGCCTGCGTTTCAGCACCAATGCGTTAACGCGGATGCGTTTCTGCTTCCCGAACGGGCAGCTGGATATGATCTGCAAAGACACGCCGGACACGGCGCCAGCGCCGCTGAAACCCTGGTTCGAAATCCCGGGCCCGGTTGCGAATGACTACACCATTGTTTTTGGTCATTGGGCTTCGCTGGAAGGCAAAGGCACTCCTGAAGGGATTATTGGACTGGATACCGGCTGTTGCTGGGGCGGCACGCTGACCATGCTGCGCTGGGAAGATAAAGCCTGGTTTGTTCAGCCTTCCAACCGGGCGCAAGCGCTGGAAGAGTAGAGGCACAAAAACAAAAAAAGCGGCTTACCCTGCAACAGACGCCAGGATGGCGTTGTTGACTGCGAGGGTAAGCCGCTTTTTTATTAACGACGTTGCAGAATTTCGAAGCAGAAACTGTGGCTGTTCTTCTCATCCGCGTCGTGGAATTCACTGAAGGTTGACTGCCACTCTTCCGGCTCAAAATCCGGGAAGGTTGTGTCACCCACCACTTCAGCATCAATGTGCGTCAGATACAGACGATCGGCACGCGGCAACAGCTGTTCATAGATGCGACCGCCACCGATGACCATCACTTCTTCCACTTCTCCGGCTGCCTGCAACGCTTCATCAATTGAGGTCACCCAAGTCACGCCTTCAGCCTCGCCCGGCTGGCTGCTGATCACAATATTCAGTCTGCCAGGCAGCGGGCGTCCAATGGACTCCCAGGTACGGCGCCCCATGATCACAGGCTTATCCAGGGTTTGGCGTTTAAACCAGGCCAAATCTGCTGGTAAGTGCCACGGCATGGCATTGTCCATTCCAATAACGCGGTCGGCCGCCATGGCCGCAATCAGGCTTATCATCATAGAAACTCAGTAAAGGGGGTAAAATTGGCGCCATCATACGTAAAGGTGAAACTTTCGTCGATACCCCTACCGGGGGATTTGCGTAAAGGTTCTTCAAGGTAACGTTTGCGTTGTATTTGCTCTGGCAGATAGCTTAAAAACCCCGCGAACGTGCTAGAATCCGCCCCTCAATTGCTACAGGATGCCACCATGTTAGAGACCAGCTTGATTATCGCCACGATTGCGGCTCTGGGAATGCTTTCTCCCGGCCCGGATTTCTTCCTGATTATCAAGAATGCCGCCCGTTATCCCCGTTCAGCCGCCATGTTTACCGCGCTGGGAGTCAACTGTGCCGTAGCCACTCATATGGCTTATTGCGTGGCAGGTCTGGCCGTGGTGATCACCACCACGCCGTGGCTGTTCATGATGCTGAAATACGTTGGCGCCGCGTATCTGATCTTCATTGGTGTGCAGGCCTTGCTGTCGCGTGGCAACAGCAAAATGGATCTCAGCAACATTGAGCCTGAATCCACTTCGCTGAAGAAAGCCTTCCTGCAAGGCTACCTCTGTAACCTGCTGAACCCGAAAGCCACGCTGTTTTTCCTGTCGATGTTTACTCAGGTGCTGAACGTGCATACCGGCTTTGGTGAGAAAATTTGGTACGCCGGGATCATCCTGATGCTCTCTTCAGTTTGGTGGCCATTGCTGATTGTGATCATTCAGAGCGCACCAGTTCGCCGGGGTCTGGCGAAGGCGCAGAAGCTGGTCGACAAGCTGCTGGGCGGCGTATTGATTGCGCTGGGTATCAAGGTCGCGCTTTCCTGATCGGCAACGCCAGAGCGGCTTCACGTTTAACGCATACGGGAAGCCGCTCAATATGACTGATTACGGCAAACGCTGCTGGTAATCGGCATCAAACACCTGCACTTTGACCCGCGCCAGAAAGGGTGACTGGAGGGTACGAACGGGGATGAAACAGCGCATCGGACAGGGCCAGATGCGCCGGGAAGGACGTTAAGAAGGGGCGTTGTTCAGCTTAGAAAATTCCACTTTGGCTTTTTGCAGTTGTTCTGCAAAAGCGGGGTCGGCATGCAGACGCGCAACCACCGCAGAGGCAACAAGGCGCGCAGCCGTCACATCGCTCTGCCAGTGATAGCCGCAAATCACCCGGCTCTGGCCCATTTCATAACCCCGCTTCAGGATCGCAGCCTGCTTATCCGCATTAATTTCCGACAGCACCAGCGCGGTTGCCCACCCGATGGTGGTATGCCCGGAAGGGTAAGAGCCGTTTTTGGACAGTGTGCTCTCCTCATCAGAACGGCAGGTTGGCTCGTTATAGAAGGCAAAAGGCCGTACGCGCATGTAGTGATTTTTTGCGGAACGGGTAGCCAGATCGCCCGCATCTTCACGCATTTTCATCACCAGCCGGTAAATCTCAGGCGTTTTCTCTTTGGTGATCGCCATACCAAAAGCTTCAGAGAAAGCGTCTGCCACACCATCGCCTGCCACATGAGCATCCTTCCAGGCTTGCTTGCCTCTCGGCGTATTTCTCAGCTGTTTGCCGATGTCGTACTGCGCTTTGTCATTGAGAAAATCAATACTGTCGATTGCAGGCGGTGGCGGCAGCAGGCTCAGGCTGTCGGCAACCTGAGATTCCTGCAGGAAATAAGCATCAGGTTGAGTGGTGACATCTTTGGCGGCAAAGGCTGTCTGCATGGAGGTCGCGCAGATCAGTGTGGCTATTAACAGTTTTTTCATGATGAGGTCCCTGATGTTTCGTTCGGGCATCGTTGCCCTGATGGAGGAGTCAAACAGAGGTAAAGCCTGCGAAGGATAAGCGAGTGTGCCGGGCAGCACTTTTAGCAACATCACAAAAATGACAGTTTTATGACAAGACGCGTTTCGGGAGGGATGACAGGCAAAAAAAATCCCCGCCGAAGCGGGGGATCAGTCATCGCTGACAGGGGCTTAGCCCTGGATCAGCGCGTGCATTTCCTGCACGGAGATAACCTGCGCGGTAGGATCTGCGCTCAGTGAGTTTGCCGTAGCAAAAGCACCGTTCAGCGTGGTGTCGTAGTGCACCTTGTACTGCAGGGCGCTGCGGCGGATCAGTTTGGAATCCTCAATCGCCTGGCGTCCTGCGGTGGTGTTAACGATGTAAGCGTACTCACCGTTTTTCAGGCGGTCCTGGATATGAGGACGGCCTTCATGCACCTTGTTGACCAGACGGATGTTGATCCCTGCTTCTCCCAGCACCACTGCGGTACCGTGCGTGGCATCCAGTTCGAAGCCCATTGACTGCAGCTTGGTTGCCAGGGCAACGATACGCTTCTTGTCGCCATCACGGACGGACAGTAACGCACGGCCAGCTTTCTTCATGTTGCTCTGCGCGCCCAGCATGGCTTTAGAGAAGGCTTCTGCGAAGGTCCCGCCCACGCCCATCACTTCACCGGTGGAACGCATTTCAGGGCCGAGGATTGGGTCAACGCCCTGGAACTTGTTGAACGGTAACACCACTTCTTTCACAGAGTAGTAAGGAGGAATAACTTCTTCCGTCACGCCCTGCTCTGCCAGCGTTTTGCCTGCCATGACGCGGGCCGCTACTTTAGCCAGTGGCACGCCCGTTGCCTTGGAAACAAACGGCACGGTACGGGCGGCACGTGGGTTCACCTCAATCAGGTAAACTTCGTTATCTTTCACCGCAAACTGCACGTTCATCAGGCCACGAACGCAGAGTTCGAAGGCCAGCTTTTCAACCTGCTGACGCATCACGTCCTGGATCTCTTTGCTCAGCGTGTAGGCTGGCAGAGAACAAGCGGAGTCACCTGAGTGCACGCCTGCCTGCTCAATGTGCTCCATGATGCCGCCAATCAGCACGCGCTCACCGTCGCAAATCGCATCCACGTCGACTTCAACCGCATCATCCAGGAAGCGGTCCAGCAGCACTGGCGCATCGTTAGACACGGCAACCGCATTCTGGAAGTAACGCTTCAGGTCGATGTCGTCATAGACGATTTCCATCGCACGGCCGCCCAGGACATAGGAAGGACGCACAACCAGCGGATAGCCAATCACAGCGGCTTTCTCAACGGCCTGTTCAATCGCGGTAACGGTTGAGTTAGCAGGCTGCTTCAGGCCCAGGCGCTCAACGGCCTGCTGGAAACGCTCACGGTCTTCAGCACGGTCGATCGCATCAGGGCTGGTACCGATAATCGGCACGCCAGCGGCTTCCAGCTCACGAGCCAGTTTCAGTGGAGTCTGGCCGCCGTACTGCACGATCACGCCTTTAGGCTTCTCGATACGCACGATTTCCAGCACGTCTTCCAACGTTACCGGCTCGAAGTACAGGCGGTCTGAAGTGTCGTAGTCAGTTGAAACGGTTTCAGGGTTACAGTTAACCATGATGGTCTCGTAACCGTCTTCACGCAGCGCCAGCGAAGCATGTACGCAGCAGTAGTCGAACTCAATGCCCTGGCCGATACGGTTTGGACCACCGCCCAGCACCATGATTTTCTCACGATCGCTGTTAGGGTTGGATTCACACTCTTCTTCATAGGTGGAGTACATGTAAGCGGTATCGGTAGAGAATTCCGCTGCACAGGTATCAACACGCTTGTAAACCGGGTGCAGGTTGTATTGCTCACGCAGCTTACGCACTTCGGATTCAGCCACGCCAGCCAGCGCAGACAGACGCGCATCGGCAAAGCCTTTACGCTTCAGCGCACGCAGGAAGTCCGCTGTCAGGCCATTCACGCCTTCACGGGCAACCTGGCCTTCCAGCTGAACCAGCTCTTCAATCTGCACCAGGAACCAGCGGTCAACGTTGGTCAGGGCAAAGATCTCTTCCACGCTCATGCCGGCACGGAAAGCATCGGCGATGTACCAGATACGGTCTGAACCGGCATCTTTCAGCTCATGGCGGATCACCGTCATCGCTTCCGGGTCGTTCAGGTCGACTTTCGGGTCGAAGCCGTGTGCGCCAACTTCAAGGCCACGCAAGGCTTTCTGCATGGATTCCTGCAAAGTACGGCCAATCGCCATCACTTCACCCACCGATTTCATCTGCGTAGTCAGGCGGTCATTCGCCCCGGCAAATTTCTCGAAGTTGAAGCGAGGGATTTTGGTCACAACGTAGTCGATAGAAGGTTCGAACGAGGCCGGAGTTAATCCACCGGTGATGTCGTTCATCAGTTCATCAAGCGTGTAACCCACGGCCAGTTTGGCGGCAATTTTAGCAATCGGGAAACCCGTCGCTTTAGAAGCCAGGGCAGAAGAGCGGGAGACGCGCGGGTTCATCTCGATGATGATCAGGCGGCCATTCGCCGGGTTAACGGAGAACTGCACGTTTGACCCACCGGTTTCCACGCCGATTTCACGCAGTACCGCCATCGAGGCGTTACGCATGATTTGATATTCTTTATCGGTCAGCGTCTGGGCTGGTGCCACGGTGATGGAGTCACCGGTGTGGATGCCCATCGCATCGAAGTTTTCAATCGAGCAGACGATGATGCAGTTGTCGTTTTTATCACGCACCACTTCCATCTCGTACTCTTTCCAGCCAATCAGCGACTCATCAATCAGCAGCTCATTGGTCGGGGAAAGATCCAGACCGCGTTCGCAAATCTCTTCAAACTCTTCGCGGTTGTAAGCAATGCCGCCACCGGAACCGCCCATGGTAAAGGAAGGACGGATGATGCAAGGGAAGCCAACGTCAGCGGCAACCGCGTGCGCTTCTTCCATGTTGTGTGCGAAGCCTGAACGGGCTGTATCCAGACCGATGCTCTTCATGGCCTTATCAAAGCGCTGGCGGTCTTCGGCTTTGTCGATAGCATCCGCTGTGGCACCAATCATGGCCACGCCGAACTCTTCCAGCACGCCCTGACGTTCCAGTTCCAGCGCACAGTTCAGCGCAGTCTGGCCGCCCATGGTTGGCAGAACCGCATCCGGACGCTCTTTTTCGATAATTTTGCGCACAACTTCCCAGTGGATAGGCTCGATGTAGGTCGCATCAGCCATTTCCGGGTCAGTCATGATGGTTGCCGGGTTGGAGTTCACCAGGATAACGCGGTAACCCTCTTCACGCAGGGCTTTACAAGCCTGAGCGCCTGAGTAGTCGAATTCGCAGGCCTGGCCGATCACGATCGGACCAGCGCCAAGGATCAGGATACTTTTTATGTCGGTACGTTTTGGCATTTTCTCGCTCCTGATTATTTAGCGGTTGAACGGTAAGCTTCGATCAGTTCGATAAAGTGATCGAACAGCGGCGCAGCATCGTGTGGGCCCGGGCTGGCTTCAGGGTGCCCCTGAAAACTGAACGCGGCTTTATCGGTGCGGTGAATACCCTGCACCGTCTGGTCGAACAGCGAGGTGTGAGTCACTCGCAGGTTTGCCGGTAAGTTGGTTTCATCAACGGCGAAACCGTGGTTCTGTGCGGTGATCATTACGGTGTTGTTATCCAGGTCTTTCACCGGATGGTTGCCGCCGTGGTGGCCCAGTTTCATCTTGACGGTTTTTGCACCGCTGGCCAGTGCCAGTAACTGGTGGCCAAGGCAGATGCCGAACACAGGAACGTCGGTTTCCAGGAAGGCTTTGATTGCCGCAATAGCGTAATCACAAGGCTCCGGATCCCCAGGTCCGTTTGAAAGGAAGATGCCATCCGGGTTCATCTTCAGCACGTCTTCTGCGGGTGTCTGTGCCGGAACGACAGTCAGGCGGCAGCCACGGTCAACCAGCATACGCAGGATGTTGCGCTTCACACCGTAGTCATAAGCCACTACGTGGAAAGGCAGGTCGGCTTCTTTCTTCGCGTCCGGCAAGCCGTCCAGCGTCCAGCTGCCTTGCAGCCAGCTGTAGGTTTCACTGGTGGTCACTTCTTTCGCCAGATCCATTCCTTTCAAGCCTGGGAAGGCTTTCGCCTGCTGCAGAGCCAGTTGAGCATCTGGTGCGTCGCTGGCGATGATGCAGCCGTTCTGAGCCCCTTTTTCGCGCAGCAGACGGGTCAGCTTACGCGTATCGATATCGGCAATAGCGACAATGTTGTGGCGCTTCAGGTACTCAGACAGCCCTTCCTCATTACGGAAGTTGCTGGCAATCAGCGGCAGGTCACGAATGACGAGGCCCTGAGCATGTACCTGAGAGGATTCTTCGTCAGCGGAATTGGTGCCGACATTGCCGATATGGGGATAAGTAAGAGTAACGATCTGGCGGGAATAGGAAGGATCAGTGAGGATTTCTTGATAACCGGTCATTGAAGTGTTGAAAACAACTTCCCCCACTGCCGATCCTGTTGCCCCGATGGCCCGACCGTGGAATTGGGTTCCGTCTTCCAGAACCAGTAGCGCTGACTTAATCAAAACATCCTCCTGAGAATAAACAGTCACATTATTTGCATATTAATTCATAACAGAGCCATAAATCAATGCAAAAACCGCCTGAATTCTCGATTTTTGGCAAATTGCGCGCATTCTAATGATCGCTCACTCTGTTGTCTACCCCGCAGGTCACTTTTTCATAGTCTTTTACTCAACTGGCGGGGAAATCGGAGGATTTACCCTGAAAAGCACAGACATCCAGGCCATATAACCGGTTGCCTGAGAGATTGTGCATGAAAAAAGGGAAAAAGGAGTGAGAAATTGGACCAAATGGTCAAAATTAACATTTATTGCAGATAAAAAGATGGATAACCAAGTAAAAAAACAAACTGAGCATGAAAAACAAACGAAGCACTCATTATTTAAAAATAAAAAGGGCAATAAAATTATTGCCCGCCCAATCAGAAAGTTATGATTGAAATAACCACATCACGATGGTGCACAACACTTATAAATCATCAAGATTAAGCACACTTCGCATGTCATAAAGACCTGCTTTACGCGAACTTAACCAGTCAGCTGCACGAACTGCGCCTTTAGCGAAGGTCATACGGCTTGAAGCCTTGTGGGTAATCTCTACACGCTCACCAATATCTGCAAACATCGCGGTATGTTCACCAACGATATCGCCAGCACGAACGGTGGCAAAACCGATAGTTTGCGCCTTGCGTTCGCCGGTATGGCCTTCACGGGCATACACTGCGTGCTCATTTAAATCCCAGTCCATTGCATCAGCAATCGCTTCACCCATTGCCAGCGCGGTACCTGATGGCGCATCTACTTTATGGCGGTGATGAGCCTCAACGATTTCGATATCGGCATAGTCACCCATCACTTTGGCGGCTTTCTCCAGCAGTTTCAGCACGAGGTTGACGCCCACGCTGAAGTTAGCTGCAAACACGATAGCAATCTCCTGTGACGCTTCTTTGATGGCAGCCTTGGCCGAGTCATCAAGTCCGGTGGTACCGATAACCATCGCTTTCTGGTGCTGGCGACAAAAATCCAGATAAACCAGCGTGCCTTCAGGGCGGGTAAAGTCGATCAGCACGTCGAAGTTGTTCACCACGGCTTCCAGGTTATCGCTCACCTTCACGCCCAGTGGGCCAGTCCCGGCCAGCTCACCAGCGTCAACACCCAC